>CAZWDB010000048.1:0-32324 GCA_964632885.1 uncultured Acidimicrobiales bacterium
CCGGCGACGGTGCCTTCGTCGTGCGCACCGCGGCGGGCGACCCGTCGACCCTCGTGGTTGGCATCGACACCAGCGTGGCCGGACTCGGTGCGGGGTTTTCCCGTGCCCGGCGACGCCGGCTGCCCAACGCGCTCTTCGTTCTGGCGGCCGCCGAGGACTCGCCCGTCGAGCTCGCGGGTACGGCGACCGAGTTGCACGTGCAGTTCCCGTGGGGCTCGCTGCTGCGCGGCATCGTCGGACCTGATCCGGTACTCGCCCGATCGTTGGCTTCACTGCTCGGCCCGCAAGGACAGATGACGGTCTCGCTGTCGATCGTCGCCCGCGACGGCGTCGACGGTGTCGAGTTCCTCGACTCGGGTGGTGCCGCTTCGGTCGCCGCCGGCTTCGCGGCCGCCGCGGGCCTTGTCGTCAAAGGCGTCGAGTCGATCACGGCAGCAGACGTGGCGGACATGCATTCGAGCTGGGCCAAGCGTCTCGGCGTCGGCGGGGGCCGGCCGGGCTTCCGCCTTCGCTTCCGGGTTCCTGGCTAGTACCTGTCTCCGATGGCATGGTAGCGACGTGCTGAACCCGCCAACCCAGTACGCCACCGACGTCAACCTGGCGGCGCGGCAACGGTTCTGGTCGGTTAGCAAGCGGGAGCCACCATTCGACTTGTTCGAGTGGGTGCTCGACGTCGCGGGGATCGGTGATGGTGGCGCGCGTGATCGTGACGTGCTCGATGTCGGCTGCGGCAATGGGGCCTACGAGCAAGCGTTGACGAGGCGAGGGCACAAAGGCACGGCCGTCGCAATCGACCTGTCCTTCGGCATGCTGGAACACGTGCGGGGTGCGGCGTGCGTGCATGCCGACGCACAGGCGCTGCCCTTCGACGCCGGCCGCTTCGACGTTGTGCTCGCGCCGCACATGCTGTACCACGTCCCGGACGTCGCGGCCGCCGCCCGCGAGTGCCGCCGGGTGCTTCGCGACGGCGGTGTCTTCCTGGCTGTGACCAACGGCGAGGCCAACATCGCCGGCTACGTCGACCTCGTGCAGCGGGCGGTGGGCGGGGGGTGGCGCATGCGGCGTCCGGCCGAGGGTCAGTTCAGTCTCGAGAACGGAGGCGACCAGCTGGCAGCGGCGTTCGAGTCCGTCGAGCGCGTCGACTGCCCGCCATCTGAGGTCGTGGTCTCCGACCTCGATGCCCTGACGGACTACATCGACAGCGTCGGCGACCACTACGGGGCGGAAGTCGGCTGCTCGTGGGACGAGGTCGTCGCGCGGGCCCGGGCCATCGCCGGCGCCGACATCGATCGCGATGGCGCGCTGCGCTGGACGACGTCGATGGGCGCTTTCCTCTGCCGTTGAGGCCGACGTTGACGAACCCGCTCAGCCGCGTGGGTGGTGCTCCTCGTGTTCGTACTCGGGTACCGCATCCGCCGGTGGGCGCTCGTCGTAGATGAGGACGGTGCCTTCCGGGTCGAAGGCGCGGCTCGGACCAGACCGCTCGTCGAGCATGTATCTGCGTCCGCCGTCGACGTAGCGGTACAACCCGGATCCCTCCGCGCCCAACTCGTCCTCGCCCTGGGCGCTCTCGTCCCACCAGATGTTCGTCGTGTCGTCGAGGGCGTGGTAGTCGTCCCATGGCGTGAGGACATTGCCGTAGGCCTGGGCGACGCGGGTGATGTAGCCGGTGGCAGGCAGGAACGAGAACATCCCGTCGCGGAACGTCTGCGGGTTGAGGTTCGGCCCCGCCAGGTGCATTCCGGTGAAGAGCATCCAGAACCCGGTGAGGTCGGGATAGGACGAGAGCTCCTCGCCGAAGTGCCACTGGACGAGGTTCTGCTCGGCATCGAGGGCGTCGGGATCGACGCGGGCGGGCAGGAGCGAGACGCCGTGGGCGTTCGCCCACTGGAGCTGGTCGTAGAGCCGTCCGAAGAGAGCGGTGTCGGTTAAGAGCGAGCCCGTCACTATCCACTCGGGGAAGTAGCTCTGCCGGGTGGCCTCCTGGGTGAAGAAGATCGGCATGAGCGGGTCGCAGTAGCAGATCAACGTGTTGACTCCCGCGTCCTTCATGCGCGCGATCACGGTGCGGGCGATCTCCTGGCCGGACGCGAGGTCGAGGTAATACTCGACTACCTCCGTGAGGCCGAGGCCGTAGGGGGCGAGCGAGTCGGCGAGGAACTCAGCCGAACCGCCATAGGAGTTGTCGGGCGTGTTGTACTGCAGCAGGCCGTAGCTGCGTGTCTGCTGCTGGAGGATGGGATCGCCCGCCCACTGGGCGTCGGAGGTGCCGAGGCCTTTGCCGATGTACTCCGCGACATGGAGGTACAGCTGGTCGGCCGAGATCCGTTGCCCCCACGTGTGCGGTGCCCACTGCTCGAAGTTGCGCTGGGGTTGGGTCTGGGTGCACGCCACGCACAGCACACCTCGGGCCGCCAACTCGTCGATGTACGCGTTCGTGCCGCCCGAGGTCGCACCGGCCGCCTGGCTCGGGTCACCGAGCGACGCGAACGCCTTTATCTCGGTGGCCACTCGTATCGCATCGGCGCGGGCCGCGGCGTCGTCGTCGGAGGGTCCCGAGCCCTCTACCGTGACCCATTCGACGTTTCGTCCGTAGGTCTCGAAGTGGGCCTCGAGTGCCTCGACGACCTTGTCGCGGTTGGCATCGTCCTCGTCGTCGGAGGTGTCGTCGGAGGCGCCCGCCGAGTCGGTGATGGCGGAGGCCTGTTCGTTCTCCTGAGCCTCGTAGATCGCCACCGTGACGGTGTCAGCGGTGACGCCCCTCCAGGTGTCGCCACCGTTGTCGCCTCCGGGCCACACCGGTACGCAGTTGGGCGGATATCTCGCAGTCTCCGTCGGCAGCTTGAGCCGTCCGGTCGCCTCGTCGCAGTCGGGCACCGGCTCACCCGCGGCGTCTACTGCCAGCGCGGCGGGTGCTTCGGCCGCGTCGGCCGTCGGATCGGTAGCCGACGCGGCTGCCGTTCCCGTGGCCCGCTGGTTGCTCGCGGGACCGACCGAGGCGCTTCCGTCCGATGGGCCGGTCTGAGTGGATGAAGCATCGGACGGGCGCGCCGCGCTGGTTCCGCCTGCCGCCGCTCCCGGTTGAGCGGTCCCGAGCCGCGCTGCCGGCTGGTTGGGTCGTTCACCCGGGGCGACGATTGCCAGCAGAAGGATCCCCGCGGCGACCGCCAAGTATCCGCGGTGCTGGCCCAGCCGGCGGATCAGTTCCCCCAGCGTTACATCCATGCCTGCCCCCCAACGTATGGCGTTTTCGACGGTACTACTCCGGGCGCGCCGGCAACCCCAGGCCTTGGGCCTAGCGTGGCGGGCGCTGTGACACACCCCAGGACACGTTGGTGGCTGGCCGTTCTCACCTCACTCGTAGTCGTGGCGGCCGCGTGTGGCGACGACGCCGGCAGCGGGGGAGGCGACGAACGGGAGGAGGCCGTGGACTTCGAGGTGCTGAGCGACCGCGCTCGAGCCGAGCCCGACGGCGATGCACGCCTGGCGGGCGAGGCCACCCTGGCGTTCGGGGCCGACCTCTTGCAGGCGGTAGCCGACGACGCCGATGGCAACGTCGTCGTGTCACCTGCCAGCGTCGCGATCGCGCTGGCGATGCTCGAGCCCGGAGCGGTGGGCGAAGCGAGAAGTCAGCTCCGCCGGCTCCTCGGCATCGATGACCCTGACGCGTTCCACGCGTCGATGAACGCGCTCGAACAGAGCCTCGAAGCGCGCAGGCCCCGCTCGTCCGGTGGCGATGGCGACCCCGGCGAGGTCCTCGTCCGCATCGCGAACGCGTCCTATCTCCAGCAGGGGTATCCGTTCCAGCAGCCGTACCTCGACACCGTCGGCACGCACTACGGACCGGCTGTGCACGCCGTGGACTTCGCACCCGATCCCGACGCCGTCGCCCATGAGATCAACCGCTTCGTCGCGGAAGCCACCGAGGACCGGATCACCGACCTCCTCGACGACAGCGTGCTGCGACCCGAGACCGTCTTCGCGCTCGTCAACGCCCTCTACCTCAAGGCCTCGTGGCTCGATGTGTTCGACGAGGACGCGACGAGAGACGACACCTTCACCCGCCTCGACGGCACCGAGGTGACTGTGCCGATGATGCATGGCCGCGGCCGGTCCTCAGCCGAAGGCGATGGCTGGGTCGCCGCCGTCAAGCCCTATGCCGGTGGGCTGGCTGCCCAGTTCATCCTCCCGGATGAAGGCCGCTTCGACGAGGTCGCAGCCGACCTCGCCCGCGTTGTCGCCGTGTTCGATGAGACGCATCGCGGCGGTGGAACCCTGGCCCTGCCCCGGTTCGAGACCCGCTTCGGCGCCGAGATCTCCGACCCGCTCAAGGCTCTTGGCCTGACCGCGCCCTACCGCCCAGGCCACCTCACCGACATGGCCGACGACCCTCGACTGGTGCTCGATGTCGCCGTCCACCAAACCTTCGTCGCCATCGACGAGGAGGGCACCGAGGCAGCCGCGGCCACGGTGATCTCGGGCTTCCCTACGAGCGCTCCGCCCGAGGAGCCCGTGCCCGTGGTCCTCGACCGGCCGTTCCTCTTCCGCCTTTTCGACACCGAGACGGGCGCCACGCTCTTCCTCGGACGCGTCCTCGACCCCACAGCCTGAGATTCGGCGTCCAGTCGGCGCGGTGTACCTCGCGGTCGGCGTGATCGGTCTGGCTGCAGTCGGGCTCAGCGAGGACGACCGCACCGGTGCGATCGTGCGGTCGTCCTCACTGGGCCGCCTATCCGCCACCCAGAACGACGTCTGATCGGCCGGAGCGACCTTATCTTGAGGGGTTGTAGCTACCGAACCCCGTATAGGTACGCTCGGAGGGCCAAACCAGACTGGGGTAACGATGTCACGAGCAGTCGTGTTGAGCGGTGGCGGACCGGTCGGCGTGGCCTGGCAGACCGGCCTCGTGGCTGGCCTCGCCGCCATCGGTGTCGACTTGTCAGAGGCCGACCTCATCGTGGGTACCTCGGCCGGCTCCGCGGTGGGGGCTCAGCTCGCTCTCGGGCGCGACATGACGGCCCAGGTGGAGCGCTACCGGGGAGCGGCCGACCGCCGTCGCGAGGACCGAGACGGTGCAGGCAGCCGTGGAGATACCGCTGGGAGTCGCGGTGGAGGTCGCGGTGGAGGGCTGGCCGGGCTGATGCAGGCGATGGCCGAGGTCGCTGAGCTCGACGCCGAGGAGCGACTGCGGGCTATCGGCCGGTTCGCGCTCGATGCCGACACCGGGCCCGAGGACGAGTTCGTAGAGACGTTCGACTACCTGGACGGCGAAGCCTGGCCCAAACGGTTCATGTGCACGGCAGTCGACGCCGAGACCGGCGACTTCGTCGTGTGGGACAGCGATGCGGGCGTCGACTTGCAGCTCGCGGTTGCATCCAGTTGTTCGGTGCCGGGGATCTATCCACCCGTCACCATCAACGGCCGCCGCTACATCGACGGCGGGATGCGATCGGGCACCAACGCCGATCTCGCGGTCGGGCACGACCAGGTGCTCCTCATCTCGCTAATGGCGCGTCCGCCGGCGTCCTCCAACGCGGGTGCGACGGCTCGCCTCCGGCGGTACCGGCGGGCGGCCGAGAGCGAGCACGCCGCGTTGCGCGACGCCGGCGCGTCCGTCGCCACTCTGGCGCCCGACGCCGTCTTCGCCGAAGCGGTCGGCATGAACCTCATGGACGGCTCGAAAGTGTTCACCGCCCTCGAGCTCGGGCTCGCCCAAGCCGAGCGGGAGGCGGCCCGCTGGCGCGCCTTCTGGGTCGACGGCGAACACATCGCAAGCGCCTGAGCGCGGTCAGCGGGTGGGCGGCACGCGCCACGCGCGCGTCCACTCGACGCTGCGGTCCCAGAGCTCGCGGCCGAGGGCTTCGGTGGCGTTGGAGCTCGCCGCCCGCTCACTGCAGTTGACGTAGAAGCGTCCGCTCACGCCCTCGACCTCGGGCACGGTCGCGCACCAGAGCGAGGTGGCCGCTCCCTCCTCAGGCGACTTCATGAACAGCTTCATCAGCAGCCGGGCCGGTCCGGGGATCCGCCGCCAGATGTCCGATGCGATCACGCCCGGATGGAGCGCGTAGGCGGCAACTTCGTCCGCGGCGTGGCGGCGCGCGAACTCCTGGGTGAACAGCACGTTGCACAGCTTCGACACCGCGTACTCGCCCAGGCCGGCGAGGCCGGTCGACTCGCGCAGCCGGTCGAAGTCGATGGTCTTGGGTTGATAGTGGGCGTCGCTCGACACGTTGACGACCCGGGCCGCTTGTCCCGGCCGGGCGCTCTCCCGGAGCCGGTCGAGGAGCAACTCGGTGAGGAGGAAGTGGCCGAGGTGGTTGACCCCGAAGTGGAGCTCGAAGCCTTGGGCCGTCTGTCCCCTCTGCCCGCCGACGCCCGCGTTGTTCACGAGCACGTGGAGGGGCTCCGCACTGTCGAGCACTGCCGCAGCGGCGGCGCGCACCGAGTCGAGGTCGGCGAGATCGAGGGGGAGGAAGGAGACGCCGTCGTTGCCGGTGTCCTCTCTTATAGACGTCACCACCGGCGCCGTCTTCGACTCCGACCGGCCCGCCAGGACGACCCGTCCGCCCCGTGCCGCCAGCCCATGGGCGGTCGCCCGACCTATTCCAGTGTTGGCGCCGGTGACGAGGAAGCGGCGGTCACGGAGATCGTCCATGCCCGCCATCCTCGCGTCACCCGCTCCTCTCCGCGGTGGAGAAGCCGGGGGAAGGAGGGGAGGGGGCACGCGAGAATGGTGGGGTGATTGGGCCGGGCGACGAGCTGATGGGGCGGTACGAGGTCGAGTCGCTCATCGCCTCTGGTGGGATGGCCGACGTTCACCTCGCCCGCGACCGGCGTCTCGGCCGGGCCGTGGCCCTCAAGAGCTTCCGGGTGGGAACCGATCCCCGCCGTTTCGAGGCCGAGACGCGCCTGCTGGCGGCGTTGCAGCATCCGAACCTCATGTCGGTATTCGACGCGGGTGAGCACGAAGGCGTCCCCTTCATCGTCCTCCAGCACGTCGGTGGTCCGACGCTCGCCGACCGGCTCCGCGCGGGACCGCTCGCGCCCGACGACGTGCATCGCCTCGCCGTCGACGTCACTAGTGCGCTCCACTACGTCCACGGTCAACGGATCGTGCACCGGGACGTGAAGCCTTCCAACATCCTGTTCGAACCGGATGGCCGCGCCGTGCTCGGCGACTTCGGGGTAGCGGTGCTGCTCGACGCCACGCGCCTCACTGCCGACGCGGCCACCATCGGCACGGCCGCCTACCTGGCGCCCGAGCAGGCCACCGGTGGCGACGTGGATGCTGCGACCGACATCTATGCCCTCGGGCTCGTGCTGATCGAGGCCCAAACCGGCGAGCCAGTGTTCGCGGGGAGCCTGCCGGAAGTCGTCGCCGCCAAGCTCGGGGGTGACCCGCCGGTCCCGGCCGGCCTTCCTTCGCCCTGGGCGGGGCTGTTGACCGCGATGACGAGGCGTGACCCGCGCGCCCGCCCCGACGCGGGAGCGGTCCTCGCCGGCCTCGGCGCCGGAGGTGCCGCCGCCGCGGCGGGGGCGACCCAGATGCTGCCCGCGGGTGTCGTGCCGGCCGAGGGAGGTGCCGAGCCGACGATGGTTGTGCCGGCGGGTGGCGCGCCTGGAGATCCGGCGTACGGGGTGCCGGTGTGGCGGCGGCCGATGGTCGCGGTCGCGATGGTTGTCGGGGCGGCCGCGGTGCTCGCCGGCATCTTGTTCCTCGGCGCAGGCGGCGCGGACGACGGTGATGAGCGCGGCGCGACCGCAGCGACGACCACCGCCGCGCCCGTCGCGGCGCAGACGACCACGACCACCAGTAGGGATGCCCGCTGTGCCGAGCTCGAAGCCCAGAAGGACGCGATCGAGGACGCCATCGACGATGCCAAAGAGGACTCGTCCGGAGGCCGGGGCAAGGATGGCGACGACGATGACGACGACGAGGTCGAGGATCTCGTCAAGGACCTCGAGGACGACAAGAAGGCTGTCGAGCAGGAGCAGAAGTCCAGCGGTTGTTGAGGGACCGTAGGCTCCCGCCGTGACCGTCGAAGCCGCCCTTCATACCGAACTCGAGATCTGCGACCCCCATCACCACCTGTGGGACCGGCCGCAGTCGGTGTACATGCCAGATGACCTTGGCGCCGACATCCGGAGCGGCGGTCACCGTGTGACGAGCACGGTCTTCGTCGAGTGCAGGTCGGCCTACCGCGAGAGCGGGCCGGACCACCTTCGACCGGTCGGCGAGACCGAGTGGGTGCGTGCGCTCGCCAGCGACAAGGACAGCGACAAGGCCAGCGACAAGGCCAGCGATCAACACAGCGACAAGGCCAGCGATCAACGCGGCGACCAGTCGAGCGAGGCGGGAGACGGCGTGCGGATGGCAGCCGGCATCGTCGGGTTCGCCGACCTCACCCTCGGCGAGGCGGTGGTCGAGGTGCTCCATGAGCACGTCGAGAGTGGACGGGGACGGTTCCGTGGGATCCGCCACGCGTCGGGGTTCGACGCCGATGAACGCATCCGCAACAGCCACACCAATCCGCCGGCCGGCCTGTACGGACAACCCGCCTTCCGCGACGGCTTGGCCGCCTTGGGCGACACCGGCCTCACCTTCGAAGCCTGGCTCTACCACCCTCAGCTGCCGGAGTTGGTCGACCTTGCCCGCGCCCACCCTGATGTGACGATCGTGCTCGACCACATCGGCGGTCCGCTCGGGATCGGCCCTTACGCGGGGCGACGGGACGAGGTGCTGGCGACCTGGCGGACTTCGATGCAGGAAGTGGCGAGGTGCGACAACGTCGTCGTGAAGCTGGGCGGCATCGGAATGCCCATCTTCGGTATGGACTGGCACCACCGCGACGTGCAGCCGTCTTCGGAGGAGGTTGCCGCGGTCTGGGGACCAGAGATCCGGTGGTGTATCGAGACCTTCGGGGTGGACCGGGCGATGTTCGAGAGCAACTTCCCGGTCGACGCCCGTTCGTTCTCCTACAGCGTCGGGTGGAACGCGTTCCTCCGCATGACCGACGACCTGAGCGGGCCGGAACGACGCGCCCTCTTCCGCGACACCGCCCGTCGCATCTACCAGATCTGACCGACCCGCCTGTTGACAGCTGGAGCCCCTCCTATTACCATCCAACAGGATGGCAAGAACGCAGCGGGCCGGTCCCGGAGACGAGAAGATCACCATCAACCTCGGTCCCGTCGACCTCGGCTCGGTCGACCTCCTCGTGGAGGAAGGCTTCTATGCCAGCCGCACCGACCTGATCCGCGCCGCCATCCGCCGGCTGCTCGACGAGCACCGCTCGGTACTGAACGATGCGCTCACACGACGGGAACTGACCGTGGGCTTCGTCTCCTTTGACCGCCAGCATCTCGAAGGCGTGAGGGACCGGAGGGAGCGCCTCGACGTGCGGGTGGTCGGCGTGTTCGCACTCGACGACGACGTGTCGCCCGAGTTGGCCGACGAAACGCTCGAGCGGGTGTGGGTGCTCGGCAGCTTTCGGGCCGCCCGGGCGGTGGCCGAACGGCTGGGTGACAAGGTCGCCCGGGGGAGGACGTGATGACGAAGCGCATCGGATTCGGGTGGCCGTCGCCAAACCACCACGACCGCCGCGACAAAGGTTGGGGGCGGCAGGTGGCCTTGTTCGAGATGATCGCCGCCCGACCACCGGAGGAACGGGTCGTGGTCGTCGGATGGCTGGTGCTCGACCGGCACGACCTGCTTCGGATCAAGGACCGGGGACTCCGCACCAAGGTCCGGGTGGTCGGACGGTTGCGGCTCGCGGACGACATCAGCCCCGCGTTGGCCGAGGAGGTCTTCGACGAAGTTCGAGTCGTCGGTTCGCTCGGCGTCGCGCCCGCGGTCCGGGAGCGGCTCGGCGATCGTCTGCACGTCGGTCGTTGACGATGGAACTCTCGGGCGAACGCGTCAGACTGAGGCTCCTGGCGACGGGCGACGTCGACGCCCTCGAGGCGATCTTCGCCGAGCCCGCGGTGGCCCACTGGTGGCCGGGCTATGACCGCACGCGGATCGAGGACGACCTCCTGCAACCCGACGACGACACCGTCGTCTACGCGGTGGAGGTCGACGGTGAGGTCACCGGCATCATCCAGTCGTGGCAGGAGACCGACCCCGAGTACCGTCACGCCGGCATCGACATCGCCATCGGCACGCGGTGGCACGGCACCGGCGTGGCTGTCGACGCCCTGCGTACCCTCGCCCGCCATCTGTTCGAGGCCGAGGAGCATCACCGCCTCACTATCGACCCAGCCACGTCCAACGGGCGGGCGATCGCGTGCTACGAGAAGGTCGGGTTCCGGCCGGTCGGCGTCATGCGCCAGTACGAACGCCGCGCCGACGGCACCGTCCGCGACGGCCTCCTCATGGACATGCTCGAGGGCGAGTTGCGCTGATTCCCATTCGCGTAGTCGAGCAGTGGACGATCACCCCGCCCCTTCCGAACCAGTAGTGGGAGGCGCGTCGACGAGGGCTGCCAGCTTCTTGGGAGCAAGAAGCCGGTAGCTCTCGGCGATCAGCTCACCCATCTCGTCCCAGTCGGTCGAGCCGTGGAGGACGACACCGACGCGGTCGCCGCCCGAGCCGGGGATGAAGAACGGATGGCCGATGGCGCGGAGCACCTCGCGCTCCTCGGGATCGGCGCGGCACACCAGCATCGTGACCTCGTTCCCGGCCGGGTCGACGATCGTGAACACGTGGGCGAACGTGCGCCGGCGGATCTTGAACTGGACCGCGTCGCCCCTCGCGGCCTCGCTGGCCTCGGGCAGGGCGAGGGCGAGGGTGCGTACCTGTGCCCAGAGCTCGTCAGCGGAAGGCGCCACCACCTGACGACCTGACTACCTGACTACCTGAGTCGCACGGCGCGCGCACCATCCGGAGTGCCAAGCCGCTCTGGGTGGAGGATCTGGCCGACGAGCTCGGCCCCGTCGACGAGGCGGGGTCCGGGGCGGACGAAGTAGGAGTCGGCATCGACGGCCCAGACCTCGGCCGCGCCCGGCAAGCGCCCCTGAGCAAGAACATCGGCGGCGAGCTCCCGGGCCGCGTCGAGGTGGTAGCCGCACGGCGCGACCAGCACGACGGACGCGACGGATGCCGCGATCGAGTTCCAGTCGATGCGCCGGGAGTCGGTGCCGGGGTCGGCGAGCACGGAGCGGCCGCCGCCGGCGTCGACCAGGTCGGGTACCCAGTGGCCGGCCGAGAACGGAGGGTCGGTCCATTCCAGCACGAGCACGGCGGGACGGGGCCCGCCGGCGACCGCGTTCCGCAGGTCGTCCAGCCGGGCGCGCAGCGACGCTACGAGTTCGCGGGCCGTGTCTTCGACGCCGAGGGCGAACGCGACCTGCGTGATCGACGAGAGCACCTCGTCGAGGTTGCGGGGATCGAGGGTGACAACTCGCGCGGCACAGCCGAGGTGGGCGAGCGCTTCATCGACGGCACCGACATCCACCGCGCACACCGCGCACAGGTCCTGGGTGAGCACGAGGTCGGCGTCGAGGCCGGCCAGGGCGTCGTGCTCGAGGCGGTACAGGTCTTCGCCCGCGGCGATCCGTTCCGAGACGACCCGGTCGATGTCGGCCGGACCGAGGCCCTCGGGAAGCGCCGACGTCGAGACGACCCGGCGCTCGCGCGCCTCGGGTGGGAAGTCGCACTCGAAGGTGACTCCGACCAGGTCGTCTCCCCGACCGAGTGCGAACACGATCTCGGTTGCTGACGGGAGGAGCGACACCACATGCACGCGTCGCGATGCTAGGTGGCGAGACGATGGCGTCGGGGGCCTTCGGGGCTTACGATCGGAGGGATGCGGGAACACCGGCGGGCGCCACAGGTCAGCGGCACCTTCGGATGTGGGCACGCTCCCTCCCGTCGCTCCCCGAACGCGGGCCCAGGCGCGTCGCCTGCGATCGCCTCCGTTCTCGCGCTTCAGCGCAGCGCGGGCAACCGGGCGGTGGCGCGCCTCGTCGCCCAGCGCGCGTCGGGTTCGGGATCCGGGTCCGGCTCGGGCGCGGCGTCCGGCTCGGGCGTGGCGGCACGACCGTTCCGACCGGTTAGCGACTTCGACGCCATGACGGTCGGAGAGCTCGACTCCTACGCCCAGAACAGGCCCGACTGGTCGACCGACCCGGCGTTGCCCTCGCCCCGGCGGCGGTCGCTCGTGTCGACGCTCGAGTTCGTCCGCGCGGGAGAGCCGAAGCCCCTGGCGTCGTGCGGCGACATGGCGGTCGTCGACGTCGAGGCCCAGGGACTGGCCCGGCCCGCCCGCGCCAAGTTGCGCAACTATGCCCGTGGGGTGGCCTCAGAGGAGTCCGCCGCGATCCCGCGGACCGCATCGATCGGGGATGCCCTTCGGGACGGGGAGGCGCTCGGCACGCTCGAAGCTGCCATCCCCAAGGCGACCTTGCATCACACGATGGGGACGAAGGACTCCGGCAAGCAGCAGTTCCCTCGCCTGGTCGCCTCGGGGGAAGTCGAGAGGTTCGCGCGGTACTTCCGGCGATCCGGTGCCTACCTCGAGGCCGAGAACGGCAGGGACGTCAAGTCCTATCTCGACATGGTGGACAGGGACACCACTCACCCCGACGAGTTCGTGGGGAAGCTTCCCCGCATCCGCAACTACCACCGATTCCTCGCGCCCATGCTCACGACGTTGAAAGCCAACCTGTCCGATCGATCCCGGTCCAAGCCGCTGCTGTTGATCCTCCACACCGGAAGCGACCACAACGGCGCCTTCCACCGCGATGAGGAGCTTCAGAACCTCGTGCAGCACCCCCGCAACCTCTCGATCATGGTCGAGGGGGCTACCACGCTCGAAGCCCTCGGCGGGGAGGCCGGTACCATCGCCCGCCGGTACGGCCAGCGCGGTCGCATCCAGCAGCTGATGCTCGCGGGCCACGGCAGCCCCCGCAGCATGGACATGGCCGGTGGCCCCGGCTCGACCTCCCAGGCAATGGACCTCGAGAACAATCGGGCGCGCACCGAGCGGTTCCTGCGCGGCCTCGTGCGCAACATGGAGACGGGACCGAACGCCAGGATCGTGCTCAACGCCTGCCTCACCGCGGCCGACGAGGTGTCTCAAGACCTGTCGTCGGATCCCGCCGTCGCGCGCCGCGAGATCCTCGACACCCTTAACAGCTCGCCGAGCCTCGCATCTCGCCTCCAGGATCTCGCGCCGGGCCGGACGGTGGAGGGCAACGTCTCGTCGGTGCCCGCGGGCGAGTACCAGTCCCGTGACGCGGCCGGGAATCCCACCGGGGTCCTGCACCAGTGGATTCCCAGTGACCCGGAGGCCAGCGGCAGCGACCGGGGGGAATACATCGAGAAGGGCCGGGAGGCGGAAGGGTGCATGCGCGCCGTCGTCGCCCTCTGGGCCCAGGACAAGGGGGAGTGCCTCCGACGGGTCGAGGCGCGCCGCCGCCAGTCGATCCGTGGCTGGGACGACCGCGTCATCCACACGTTCTACGACATGATCCACGCTCAGCCCGACAACGCCGCCTTGATGAACAAGCTGGCGAACTACGCCGCCGGTGGCCTCTCCGAGTTCGATCTGGTCGCCGAGCAGGTTCCCCGCAACCTCTACGGCATCAGCCGGGAGCTGAGCCCGGCGGAGGTGAACTCGATCTTCACGCCGCTCTACCCGCACGCGCCCTCGACGGCGAAGTTGGCGATCGACCAGATCTGGATGCTGTCGAACAACGCGCGCCGCGCGTCGTTCCTCTCGATGCTCGCCACGTTCCCGACCACCCTCGATGCCTCACCCCACCTCGACATGGGTGCCCTCTCGCTGTCGATGGCCCATCTCCTCCCGTCCGGCTCGGCCAGTGCGCCCACCTCGTCCCAGATGAAGCTGGCGCTCTGGGCCGTCACCGGCGGCCGCTCCAACGACGATGCCGAAACGTTCCTCCGGGCCAACGCCGGAAGCAGCCGGCGGCTGAGCATGCCGTCGGGCACGACGGTGCCGGGCCTCACCGACGGGGCAGCGTCGGAGCAGGACGTGCTCGAGACGCTCGGGCTCACCGGCACCACGACAGCCAGCGGGTCAAGCGGGTCGAGCGGTCCGGCGCCGAACCTCGACCTCGACGGTGACGGCGCCCCCGACATCTACGTCGAGTCGATCACGCGGCGCGGGCTCGTTACCGCCACCTGGCTGAACGTGCGGCAACGCCCAGAGCTCTCGGCGCCGCGCATCGACGTGATCCCGCGCGGTAGTGGCGTCGAAGTCTTCGGTGAGGTCGGCCGGTGGTACGCGGTCAATCTCCGCGGCCGGGTCGGCTTCGTCCACCGCAACTACTTGCGTCAGCGCTCTGTGGCCTGACGGGCGAGTAGGACGATCCGGCCGCCCGGTCCGCCCACCTTCGCAGCGATCCGGTCGCCATCCACCCAGGTGACTGCGGAGACGGGAGCGTCGAAGGCCGCGCCTTCGATCGTTACGCCGCTCGGATCCCACAGCTCGATGCGGCCGTCCTGGCCTCCGGTGACGAGCGCGCTGCCGTCCTGGGTCCAGGCCATAGTGAGGACCGGGCCGTCGTGCGCAGTCCAGTTGGCGGTGCTGCGCCCGGACGTGTCGAAGACGGCGACCCGCCCACCCGCGGTTCCCGCCGCAAGGGGGTGATCGGCGCCAGCCCCAGCCAGCGAGCGCACCGCGACGGTGTCGCCCACGTCGAGGCGGCGGTCCGACTCGGGCTCGACGACGTGGCCCCGGAGCCCGAGCCGGAGCGGACCGGCACCCCACAACACGCTGGTGGGCGCGGGGTCTTCGTCGGTGACGACCTCGACCAGCGACGCCGTCGTGGCCTCGACGATCGCGACGCGCACGGGCGGTCCCGCCGGCTCGCGTGCTCGGGACGCGACTGCCCGTGACCCCTGCTGCTCGAGCACGACGAGGCACCGGTCGCCCCGCTCGTTTACCGCGCCGGCAGTGAGGCGGAACTGCCTGACCGCCCCTTCGCCCAGGTCGGACAGCGCGGCGGCTACGAGCGGAGCGATGGTTCCAACCGCCGACGCGCCGGCCGTCCCGTTGTCGAGCACAACCGGTCCCCATCCGAGACGGTGCTCGTCGAGCACCACGAGCGGGCCGGGCAACGACTCGCCTGCCACGACGGGATCACCGGCTGCCAGAGGATCGACGGTCCAACGGGTGAGGTTCCGATCGGCGGCCGACACGAACCCGTCACGCGTCGTCGCCAGCCGGTCTTCGTATCGGTCGTCGGCGTGGTCGACCACCTCGAGGGCCATCGCGGGCACCGTAGCGCTACGGCTACGATCGCCGGTATGGCGGGAATAGTGGTGTGTGGTGGGGGCGTGTGCGGGCTGGCGACGGCGATGCTGCTCGCCCGCGACGGCCATGAGGTGACGGTGCTCGAGCGCGACCCGGCGCCACCGCCGGAACCGGGCGACGCGTGGGACGAGTGGGAGCGGAGGGGAGTCAACCAGTTCCGGCTGGCCCACTTTCTCCTTCCGAGGTTCCACGAGGTGGCCAAGGCCGAGCTTCCCGAGGTGGTGACCGCCCTCGACCGGGCGGGCGCGCATCGGTTCAACATGCTCAGCGCCGTCTCCGAGGGCGCCTTCCCGCCCGATCCCCGCTTCGACGTCATCACTGCCCGGCGTCCCGTCGTCGAGGCCGCGGTGGCGTCCGTGGCCCAATCCCACCCCGGAGTAACGGTCCGTCGCGGCGTGGCGATCGCCGCGCTCGTGCCCGGACCGAGCACCGGCGGCGGCATCCCCCACGTGGCCGGTGTCGAGACCGATGGGGGCGAGCGCATCGCGGCCGACCTCGTCGTCGACGCCACCGGTCGACGCTCACCTCTTCCCCGTTGGCTCACGGCTCTCGGCGCGCGTGCGCCCCTCGAGGAGGAGGAGGACTCCGGCTTCGTCTATTACGGCCGCCACGTCCGTAGTCGCGACGGTCAGCCGGTCGTGCCGGCGCCGTCGAACGTGCGGGTCGGCAGCGTGTCGCTTCTCGCCCTGCCGGCGGACGACTGCATTGCGGGTGTGGGCGTGATCGCCAGCGCCAACGACGCCGCCCTCCGGGTGCTCCGCCACGAAGAGCCGTGGCGGCGGGTAGTAGGTCTGTTGCCGGGTGGTGACAGGATCCTCGAGTGCGAGCCCGTGAGCCCGCTCGTGTCGATGGCCAAGATCGAGGACCGGTGGCGCCGCTACGTGGTCGCCGGGCAGCCGGTGGCTACCGGCGTGCTGGCGGTCGCCGACGCGTGGGCGGCTACCAACCCGTCGCGTGGCCGCGGCATCAGCCTCGGGTTGCTCCATGCCGTCGCGCTCCGCGACACCTTGCGTGAGGTGGGGGTCGACGACCCGCTCGCGCTCGCATGCGCGTTCGACGAAGTTACCGAGCAGGACTTCACGCCGTGGTACCGCTCGACCGTCTGGCTCGATCGGTGCGAGCTCGCCATGGCCGACGCGGCCATCGACGGCGAAGAGGTCGACTGGAGCCGTGACCCGCTGCACCGCGACTGGCTGCGCCTTCCGGTCGTCGGGATGGAAGACCCGGCGGCTGTCATGCCGCGTTTCGCCGCCTCACTCGGCTGTCTCGACCAGCTTCCGGAGGACCTCCTGCGCGACCCCGACATCCGCGCCCGGCTCGAGGCGTCGGACGCCGAGCCCCCTACCGGGCAGGGCCCGTCCCGAGAAGAGTTGCTCAGCGCCGCCGGCGACGTCCGGCTGCAAACCCCAGCCCGATGAGCACCGCCGCGGCGGCAACCGCAGCCGCTCCGACGACCGGCCACGGTAGGCCGTTCCCACCGGTTCCGTCGGCGCCGCCCCCGTAGGACGCGCCGAGCTCGTCACGGGTGGAGTCGTCGATGGGCCGCAACGCCGGGCGGTCGGGCCGGGCTCCCCACACCGAGACCTCGCGCAACCCGAACGCCGACGAGCCCAGCCCCACGCGCACCGCCGTGGTCGGTTGCCCGTCGAGGAGGACCGCGCCGAAGTCGTCGGAGACCGATCCGACCGGCCGGTACGTGACGCCGTCGCCTGTCGTCTCGACCGCGCAACCGTCTTCACAGCCGCGCACGACCACGAGTTCCGCGGGCACGGCTGCTCCCAGGTCGAGCTCCACGACCGTCGGCGCCTCGCAGTCGGCAGGAGGCTCGCCGTCGACCGGGTCGGCGCAGACTTGGGGAGCCGACCCGATCGTCGTCAGCTCACCGTCGGTCAGCGCGCACGGTGAGGCGACGGTGTGCCGGCCCGCGGCGTCGAGGTAGCGGCACGGTCGCCCGCGTGAGGGCGGCGGACCGGCGGCCGCGGCGAAACCGACTCCGGCAGAGCGCCACCGCACCGCGACATCGCTTCCCTCGATCGTCTCGTTGTGACCGCCGGCGACGACGACCCGGCCGGCAGTGTCCTCGAGGATGCGGGCGTCGACGGTCGCGCCCTGGTCGGCCGTGGTGACCCGCCACAGCGGTGTCACGGCATCGGTCTCGAAGGACAGGTCGTAGGGCGCGGGGCGGTCCGTCGACCAGCTGGCGATCACGTCGAGCGCGTCGGACGCGCGGTCGAGGACGAGGTCGGGTTCGACCAGGGCGAGTGGTGGCATCGAGACCTGTTCCGACTGCACCCGGAAGCGGGCCGACACGAGCGCACCCGAAACCCGCCCGTCGGGAGGCGCGCCGGTCGCCGACACGAGGATCGATACCGCCTCGCCGAAGGACGACTGCGTCTCGTGGCCTTCGAGGGTGAAGTCGTAGCGCCCGTTGTCGTCGGTGGTGGTGTCGCGCACGGCACCACGGCATTCGCCCGTCTGGCACGAGAGGCCGAGGGTAAGCACCGCGAAGGCGCCTTCGCCGTCGGTGATCCCCGCGCCGAGCTGTACGGGCCGGCCGGCTACCGGCGAGCCGTCGGTATGGCGTACCACTCCGCCGACGTGGATCGTCGCGTCGGGATCGACTCGGCTCTGCTCCCCGCACGCCGCCAGCACCAGCGCCGCCGCGACGGTTCCGACCATCGCCGCGACCTGCAGACGTCCCACCTGTCCCGCCCGATTCACAGCCCCGTATTCAACCAGGGGGCGCGTGCGACGGGTGGTAGCCCTGAACTTGAGGCAATAACGAACGGATTCCGTTCGTTATTGCCTCAAGTTCGGCGGCGGTAGGGGCGGAGGCCGTCGGGCGGGACGGTGCCGAGGCGGCCGGCGCGGAAATCGTCGACCGCCTGGATCAGCTCGGCCTTGTTGTTCATGACGAACGGGCCGTAGGCAGCGACCGGTTCGCGGATGGGCTTCCCGCCGAGCAGCAACAGGTCGAGGGGTCGGGTGCGGTGGCCGGCGATCACGACGGTGTCGCCGGCGCCGAACACGGCGAGCTGTCCCAACTCGATCGGCCGGCGGTCGGTGCCGACAGTTCCCTCACCCTCGAGCGCATAGCCGAGGGCGTTGAACTCGGCCGGCCAGGGGAGCACCACTTCGGCGCCCGCGGCGATCGTGACGTGCGCGACCGTGACCGGGGTATAGGTGCGGCCCGGCCCGTGGTGGCCGCCGAGGTCGCCCGCGATGAGACGGATGAGCGCGCCGCCGTCGGGTGAGCTGAGCAGACCGACCTCGTCGGGCTCGAGGGCCTGGTACCGCGCCGCGACCATCTTCTGCTGGGCCGGCAGGTTCACCCACAACTGGATGCCGTGGAACAGCCCGCCGCTCACTACGAGGTCCTCAGGCGGGGTCTCGATGTGGAGGATTCCGCCTCCCGCGGTCATCCACTGGGTTGCGCCGTTGGTGATCAGGCCGCCGCCCCCGTGGGAGTCCTGGTGCTGGAAGGTCCCGTCGATCATGTAGGTGACGGTCTCGAACCCGCGGTGCGGGTGCCAGTCGGTTCCGCGCGGCTCATAGGGCGCGTACTCGACCTCACCCATCTGGTCCATGTGGATGAAGGGATCGAGGTCGCCGAGGTCGACTCCGGCGAAAGCCCGCCTGACCGGGAAGCCCTCGCCCTCAAAGGCACGGGGCGCGGTGGTGAGAGACCGCACCGGGCGGGACTGTGCGCCCGCGGGCGGGAGCGGGACCTTGGGCAGCGTCAGGGTGTCGGCGGTGACGGCAGGCACGGTGTCGTACAACGGTCCGCCCGGGCCGTTTGTTCCCCTGGTCGTGGTTCCTCATCTCCCTCTCGCTATCTGGCTCGACTGTCATGGCCTATTCGCACTATTCACGGAGTAATCCCTTGGGTCGGGCCACAAGAACGTCGATCAATCCCACATGTCAAATGGCGCGGCTCCTCCCAAAACGGTCAGGCGGCAGATATCCCCTCTGATGCCGCAGGCGCTGATGCGCTACGTGCGGGACGCGCTCGGACGAGCGGCCGCGGCTGAGGTCGTCGAGCGCTCGGCGATCGACCTCACCTTCGAGCAGGTGCACGAGCCCGACCGGTGGTTCAGCGCAGCGGAGGTGCGCGCCCTCGCGGTGGCCTCGGCTGAGGTGTGCGGCGATCCCGAGGTCGGCAGGCGGGCCGGTGAGCGGCTCCTCCTCGACAGCTTCGCCGCTGGGGCGTCTGACTTCATCATCGCCCGAGGATCCGTGGAAGCCGCCATGAAGACCATCGTTGCCTTGGGCACGAAGATGTCGACGGGTGCCAAGTTCCGCGTTGTGTCGTCGCGCGTGGGCGAGGTGATCGTGGAAGGCAGCCGGCGGGCAGTCGGGCCCGACCATGGATTCTTCTGCTCCTTCACCTCCGGCTACTACAGCATGGTGCCCTCGCTCTTCGGTGGGTTCGGCCGCGTGGCCGAGCCGGTGTGCCAGGCGCGCGGTGACGCGACTTGCCGGTACCACCTCACCTGGTCCGACGACCCTCGCCCCGGTCACGGTCGGGCCGCGCCGGACCAGAGCGCGGCCCGGGCCGAGCGCATGCTCGCCCGGTTCGAACAGCTCCAAACGATGGCTTCCGACCTGGTACGGGCCGACGACGTCGACGCCGTCCTGGAGGCGATCACGGAGCGGGCAGGTCTTGCCGTGCAAGCGCCCAAGTATCTGCTCGCGACGCGCGCTGAAGACTCCGAGACGTTGCAGGTGCACCACTTCGGTTTCCGCGGCGCCGACGACGCCCACCATTGGGCGCGCCGCCTCCTCGACGGCGAGCTCGGCGAGCACGACGGCATCTTGGTGGCCCCGGTGGAGTCGCCGCGACGCCACTACGGCCTGCTCGCCGCGGTGTACGACGAGGGCGCCAAATTCAGCGAAGTCGACCGCCGGTTCATCAACGCCTACGCCGGACACGCTGCCGCTGCCCTCGAGGTCGTGTCGTCGCTCGCGGGCGCCCGCCGCGACCGCGACTCCGCTCGCGCGCTGCTCGAGCTCGCCCGCGAGCTGGCGGTCGTGGGCACGAGCGAGGAGATCACCCGCCGGCTGGCGGCCGCGATCGGCGGCGTCACCGCGTGCGACCGCGCGAGCGTCTGGTTGTGGGACGACGCCCGGGATGAGATCGTGCTGTCCGGTGACCACGACCGGGACGGCGCTCCGCCGAATGTGCCCGGCAGCATCCGTCTGTCACCCGCCGACCTGCCCGGTCTCGCGGATCTGGTCGCCCGCCCGCGGGCCATCCTCCTCCAGGCGGAGGCGGCGGTTGCTCCGTTGCGGTCGCTGTTCGACGCGGCCGGCATAACCTCGGTCACGCTGGTGCCGATCGTCAGCCACGGCGCGTTCCGCGGCGTGGTCTCGGGCGGGTTCCGCCGGCGCCTTGAAGAAGGCGGCGTCACGAGCGACCTTCTCGACCGCCTCGACGGCGTGGCCCATTACGCCGCGACCGCGCTCGAGAACGCGGAGTTGCTCGAACAGGCGCGGTACCAGGCGCTGCACGACGCTCTCACCGGCCTCCCGAACCGCTCGCTCGTCGAGGACCGCGCCCAGCATGCCCTCGCGCGGGCGCGCCGTCACGGCGGCCACGTCGGGCTGCTCTTCATCGATCTCGACCGGTTCAAGAACGTCAACGACAGCCTCGGTCACTCCGCCGGCGACGAGCTGATCAGCGCGGTCGCTACCCGCCTGGCACGGGTGGTCCGTGACGAGGACACCCTCGGCCGTCTCGGCGGCGACGAGTTCACCGTGCTGCTGCCGCTCACCTCAGGTACGGACGACGCGGCGCGTGTGGCCGAACGGTTGATCCACGCCCTGGCGGCCCCGTTCGTCGTGAACGGCCAGGAGTTGTTCATCTCCTGCAGCATCGGTATCGCCTGCGCGCCCGAGCACGGGATGGATTACACGGCCCTCATGCGCAATGCCGACTCGGCCATGTACGACGCCAAAGCGCTCGGACGTTCGACTTATGCGGTGCACTCTGCGACCCCGACGTTCGACCGGCGCCACCGGCTCGGGCTCGAAAGCGACCTTCACAGGGCGATCGACAACGAGGAGCTGCGCGTCTTCTACCAGGCCCAGGTTGACCTCGGGACGCTGGCTCCCGTCGGCGTCGAGGCGCTCGTGCGCTGGCAACATCCCGAGCTTGGGCTACTGCCTCCCGGTGCTTTCCTTCCCCTGGCGGAAGAGTCGGGACTGATCGTCGGGATCGACAGGTGGGTACGCCGCACCGCTTTCGCCCAAGGCCGCGCGTGGTCTGATGCCGGCACTCCCGTGCGGATCGCGGTGAACCTCTCGACCCGTGAGCTCGCGAGCTCCCAACTGGTGCCCCAGATCGCTTCTGAGCTGGCGGAGAGCGGCCTGTGCCCGTCCCTGGTGGAGATCGAGGTCACCGACCGGGTGGTGATGGACGACGCCGAGCTTCCGTCCATCCTCGACGGCCTGCGTGCCCTCGGCGTGCGGCTCGCGATCGACGACTTCGGCACGGGCAACTCTGTGCTCGGCCGGCTCCAGCGCTGTCATGTCGACACCCTCAAGATCGACCGGTCGTTCATCCAAGACATCGCGGATGGCGTCGACGCTCCGGTGGTGGCGGCACTGATCTCGCTCGCCCAGAGCCTCGGCCTGTCGGTCGTCGCGGAGGGTGTGGAGACCGAGCTTCAGGCGTCGGCGCTCCGGAGTCAGGAGTGCGCGATCGCCCAGGGGTTCCTCTACAGCCGCCCGGTGCCCGTCGACGAGATGACGGCACTGCTGGGCAGCTCAACCGCTCGGCCCAGCCGAACTTGAGGCAATAACGCACGGAATTCGTTCGTTATTGCCTCAAGTTGGCGCGGGTGGGAGGCTGGCCCGCCGATGGCGAGCGACACGGAGGGTGCAGGCGACCGGCGGGCACTGATGGTCGAGGACAACGTGGCCCACTCGCGGCTCATCCGCGCGCTCCTCGAGGCTCTCGACCCACCGGTGACTGTCCACCAGACCGGCCGTCTCATGGGAGCCTGCGAGCGCCTCGCGACCGAGACGTTCGACATCGTCGTCACCGATCTTCATCTGCCGGACGGTCAGGGCGCAGACGTGGTCGCCCGGCTCAACGGGGAGACGCGGGGGACCCCCATCGTCGTCGTGAGCGCGCTCGACGACGAAGCCATTCGACTGGAGGCGCTGCGTAACGGCGCCCAGGACTGGCTCGTGAAGGATCGCCTGTCCGTAGAGCTCCTCGGCCATGCCGTCTCGCTTGCCCTCCAGCGCGCCACCTTGGCGACTATGGCCGACGACTTGGTCGACGTCGACATGCGAACCGGCGCGCTGACCCCCGGTGGCCTCCGCCGAGCGGCGCGCCGCCAGGTGTCGTTGTCGCGCCGTCAGAAACAATGCGTCTCGGTCATCCACCTGCACGTCACCGGGTTGACGTCGGACCAGCTCGACGAGTTCGCCAAGATCGCGGTGACGACGGCGCGCGAGTCCGACCTCGTCGGCCGGACCGGCCAGGACCGGCTGTGCTTCGTGTTGCCGGATGACCGCTCCGACCCACCCGCGATCCTCGGACGGCTGCAGTTCCGCGTCCGCGAAGCGGGGATGACCGGATGCCGGTTGGTGCCGACGGTCGTCCGCTTCGATCCCGAGAATCCCGTCGGCGCCGACGAGCTGCTCTCGGGCCCGCCGGGCTTCGGCGGCGGGGGCAACGAGCCGGGCGAGCCCCGCGTCGACACCCCGCTCCGCCGCCTGCTGCTCGCGTCGGCCGACGCCAGCCTGTGCGAGACGGTTGCCCGCGAGCTTGGAGGCGGTTGGAGGTCCCTTGTCGTGCAGACCGCGGTGCAGGCGCTGAGGGTGGCCGCCCTCGAACAGCCCGACCTCGTGCTCATCGACCTCGGTCTTCCCGACAACGCCGCCGCCGCGGTGGCGCGCACGGTGATGGAGCAACCGGAGTCGAACGACCTGGCGATCCTGGGTATCGGGCGTCCCGGCGAGCTGGCCGGCGCCGATCCCCGTCGCGAGGGCTTCGCGCGAGTGCTCGAGCGCGCCGACATCGGCCACGAGCTGATCGACGCGGTAAATGCGTTCCTCTCGCCTCGTGCGTAGGAGCGGACCCCCACCCCACCGCCGAACTTGAGGCAATAACGAACGGAATCCGTTCGTTATTGCCTCAAGTTCGGACGGTGAGGGCCGCGACCTCCGGGTCGTCGAGGGTGGCGAGGATGGTTTCGGCCAAGCGGCGCGCCGAGGGGGCGTCGAGTTCGACCGAGACGCGGCGCTCGGGGTCGGCCGCGGTGCCCACGTCGATGCAGAGGGCGTGTTCGGCAGGCGCGTCCTGGGGGTGGTCGAAGTAGACGATGGCCCGGTCGACGCGGAACCAGCCGTCGGCGGCGAGTCCGCTGCCCTCCACCGAGGCGTGGTTGGTCAGGTAGGTGCACATGACGTCGCTCCTCTTGTCGCTCTCGTCGTTCTCGTCCGCGCTACTTGAGGTGCTCGCCGTAGAAGGCCCAGATCCGCTTCCAGCCGTCCTTGGCCGCATCGAGGTTGTAGCTCGGGCGGTCGACGGAGAAGAACGCGTGGCCGGCGCCCTCGTAGCTGTGGAACTCATAGTTCTTGCCGTGCTCCGACAAGGCCTTCTCCATCACCTCGACGTGTTCGGGCGACGGGTTGCGGTCTTCCGCCCCGAAGAGGCCGAGCAGCGGGCACCGCAGGTCGGGCGTCATGTCGATAGGCGCGACCGGCCGGGCTTCGCTCAGCTGGTCGGGTGTGGCCACCACGCCGCCGCCGTAGCAGTCGACGGCCGCGTCGACGTCGAGCGTGCAGGCCACGAGGTAGGTCTGGCGGCCGCCCGAGCAGTAGCCGATCACGCCGACCTTGCCGTTCGAGGCCGGTTGGGCCCGCAGATACTCCACCGCTCCCTGCACGTCGCCCACGCACTGCGCGTCGGGCACACCCCCGGCGGCCCGAGCCGCCGCGGCGGCGTCGCCTGCGCTCGCGCCGGGCGCGTAGCGGTGGAACAGGTTGGGGCAGAGCGCCGCGTACCCGTAGACCGCGAACGTGCGGGTGATCTCCTTCGTAGCCCGGTCATAGCCGGGCATGTGATGGATGACGACCACGCTCGGGTGCGGTCCGGCGCCCAGCGGCCGGGCGAAGTACGCCTCGATCTCGTCCCCGTCATGTCCGGTGATGGTGATCGTCTCGGCCTGGATGGCATCTGACATGTGTGTTCCCCCTTCATCCCCACGAACTTGAGGCAATGACGAACGGAATCCGTTCGTTATTGCCTCAAGTTATCGGGGAGGTCGGTGACGGAGCGGATGTGGTCGTGGTCGGTGCCCTCGCAGAAGCGGTGCGGGTCGACGTGGATCGGCCAGATTCCCGCGGCTCGGGCGCCGTTGACGTCGAAGTGCACGGTGTCACCCACGTACAGGCAGTTGGCAGGGTCGACGCCTCCGAGGGCCTCGAGCGCGATGGAGAAGATGGCCGGGTCGGGCTTCTCGATGCCGACCACATGCGAGTCGACCACGATCGCCACCTGGGCATGCGTCTCGCCGTCGACCGAGCAGATTTCGTGCTGAAGGAGTTGCCGCTCCATCGTGCCGCTCGCGTTCGACACCACGGCGAGGGGATAGCCGGCCGCCTGCAGTGCGAGGAGGGTCTCGGCCGCGCCCGGCACCGGAACCCAGGTCGAGTCGATGTAGACGCCGCTGATGGCCTCGCACGCGGCGTCGATGTCGCCCTCGGCCACCCCGAGAGCCCGGGCGACGGCGTCGTCGATCGCCCGCCAGTCGGCCTCGCCCAGGCGGTCGACCTCGCGCATGCCGACGTAGTGGGCGCGGTCACACGTCGCGTCGTCGGGCGCGGCACCGTGCGGGGCGAGGCGGCGGCGGAACTCCTCCGGATCCGGCAGCAGGAGCACGCCGCCCGCGTCAAAGAGCAGCGCGTCGATCTGGGTTGGCGGTGTCGTCACGCCGGCACGCTAACTCTGGAGTGGTTAGCCCCCGGATTCCGGGGGCTAACCACTCCAGAGTTCTAGGTGACCTCGAAGGACTCGCAGGTCTGCCGGTTGGCTTCGGGGGAGTAGTCGTGGCCGGACACGGCCACGTCGGTGACGCACCCCTCCCAGGTGCCGTGGCCGCGCGGCGCATGGACGGTGAGGACGGCTACGCCGGCCGAGTCGGTTGTCGCCGTGCCGGTGTGTTCGGTGCCGTCGGGGGATAGGAGCCGGAACGAGACCTCGGCGCCTTCGACGCGTTCGTCTTCGTCGTCGACGACCGTGGCAGTGACGGTGATCTCGTGGGGCCCGTTGCCGTTGGCTCCGGTGTGCGACGAGTTGGCGCCGACCGCGTCGACGCTCGCAATGCTTGCCGTCGTCTCCTCGACGAAGGGCACGGTGCACGTGGTGAGCAGCATCGCCCGGCATGCGTTGCCGACTCCGTGGCCCCAAACGTTGTTGGGCAGGTCGCCGGCGGCTCCGTTAGTGGGCTCGTAGGCAGAGTCGGTGATGCGGGCCTTCACGTCCGCGGGTGTGAGGCCGGGGTCGGCGTCAACGAGCAAGGCGGCCGTGCCGGCCGCGTGCGGCGTCGCCATCGAGGTGCCCGTCAATCCGCTTATCAGAACGCCTTGGCTGTAGAGGGTGGCCGACCAGATCTCGACGCCCGGGAAGGTGATGTCCGGCTTGAGCCGCCCGTCCGCGGTGGGGCCTCCGGAGGAGTTCTCATAGATCGTCTCGTCGTCCTGGGTCACCGTGTCATGGTCGTCGACCGCACCCACAGTGAGCACCTTGGTGGCCGCGGCGGCGCCGTCGATCGTGCACTCCTCGTGCCCGGAGTTGCCTGCCGCGATGGCGACGACGACTCCCGCGTCGACGAGGGCGTTGGCGGCCTCCGACGACGGGTCGTCCCCGGTCCCGCACCGGGGATCGATGGGGCCGAGCGACATGTTGGCCACGCGGATCGGCGGTTCGACACTGTCCCCGTTCTCGGCGATCCACTCCATCGCCGCGATGGAGTCCGAGCTCAGGCCGGCCGGTCCGTGCAAGGTGCGGATGGCGGCCAGATTGGCGGCCGGAGCGATGCCGGGGTACGTGTCGTTTCGGCTCGCCACCGTGCCGGCGACGTGGGTGCCGTGGCCGTCGAGATCGAAGCACTCGGGTGACTCGATGCCGGCGATCAGGCTGAGGCATTCGACGACGGCGCCGTCGAACCACGGGTGGCTCTGGTCGATACCGGTGTCGATGATGGCGACGGTGATGCCCTCACCGGTGACGCCGGTGTCCCACACCTTCGGTGCCTCGATGGCCTGGTGGCTCACGTCCATCACCGGGCCGAGCGGACGGTCTAGCCAGAGGCGCTCGACGTCGGCGCGCTCGGCCAGGATTGGGAGGGCCTCAACCGGCATCCGCCCGGCGAAGCCGGCGATGAGGTCATAGCGCCAAGTGGTCGCGGCGCCGAGGTCCTCGGCCGCGTCGGCCGCGGGGTTGGGGTCGCCCACGGTGGTGACGATCACGTCGACCTCGTCGGGATCTTCGGCGAGCGCCGCCACGAGATGCTCGTCCATCTTCGATGACGCGGAAGTGGCGGTCGACGGCGTGCTGTGGCCCGGTGCGGCCGAAGCTACAAGTACCACGGCGCCGAAGGCGACGGCCAGCAGGCGGTTCCTCATGCGGGGCTCCCTTGCTCTCCCAGCTTGTCCCGCCGGGCCTGACACTTCCCCTCTGAACCGGGTTCAAACCTCAGCGCCGGACCGCCACCGCCACGATCGGTAGAGACGGGGGGTTCGCGCCGAGGCTGCCGTGGAAGGGAGCGGTGCCGAAGGCGAAGATGCCGCCGTCCGAGCCGACCATGAGGTAGCCGGCAGCGCCTGAAGCGACCATCCCGGTCACCGGACGGTTGAGGTGGGTGCCACCCATCGAGCCGTGGAAAGGGGCGCCGAAGGCGAAGATGCCGCCGTCGGATGCGACCAGCCAGTAGCCATGACCGTCGCCGGCGGGCACGAGCGAGCGCACCGGCGCGTTGAGCGGCCGGCCACCCATGGAACCGTGGAACGCCGCGTCCCCGAAGGCGAAGATGCCGCCGTCGGAGCCGACCATGTAGTACCCGCGGCCAGACGGTGTGGCGACCGAGTCGAGCACCGGGCCGTTGAGGGGCACACCCGCCATGTCGCCGTAGAAGGATGCTGCTCCGAAGGGGATGACCCGCCCCCGGTTGGTGAAGAGCCAGTAGCCGGTGCCCCGCGGCGTGGCCGACATGCTCTGCACCGCTTCGCCTGGCCGGACTGCGCCGTCGAGGCCGCCGTAGTCGGCGGCTCCGCCGAAGGCCGCCACATAGCCCGCCGCGTCTACGACCCAGTAGCCCGTGCCCGCCGGGGTGGGTTCGAGATCGGCTGCGGCCGCGGGGAGGGTCGCGTTGCCGCGGTGGGCGGCGTCGCCGAAGGCATAGACCGCGCCGGCCGCGCCGAGCATCCAGTATCCGGACTGCCCGACCGTCGGCTCGGGGTCGGCGGGAGCGGGGGCGGGCTTCGGCTTCTTCGTGGTCGTAGTTGTGGTCGTCGTCGTAGTTGTCGTCGTCGAGGGCGTGGTTGTCGTCGTTGTCGTTGTCGTTGTGGGCTCAGGTTCGGGCACCGGTGTGGGCTCGCCGAGGTCGAGGGCGTTGGCGAGGTTGAGGCGTCGGCCGTCTGCGGTCAGATCGACCAGGGCAGCGACTGGGTCGGCGAGATCGACGAGGCGCGCCTTCACCGAGGTGTGGCCGAGGTCGGGAAAGGCAGCCGTCACGACGGCAGCCGCGCCCGCCACATGGGGAGCGGCCATCGAGGTTCCGCCCTTCGTGGCGACCGGCGCTGTGCCCGTGCCCGGCACGGTGGACACGATGCCGGCACCCGGCGCGGCGAGCGCGACCGATAGCGGGCCGAAGTTCGAGAACCCGGCCAGCGCGTCGTGGGCGGTGCTCGCGGCCACCGCGATCACGTTCGGCTGGGTCGTCGCGTAGCTGGCGGGATAGTGGTGCTCGATGTCGATGTTGGTTCCGTCGTTGCCGGCGGCGGCGACAAAGAGAACGCCGGCCGCGCCCGCTTCGGCGATCTTTTCCTCCAGCAGTAAGGAGTTGCCCAGTCCGCCCCAACTGGCGTTGATGACGTCGGCGTCGTTGGCGATGGCGTAGTCGATCGCATGGATCGCCGCCGACGTGTCACCCCGACCATCCGGGCCGATGAACTTCAGCGGCATGACTTCGGCCTGGCTCACACCCGCGACGCCGATGCCGTTGCCCGAGATCGCGGCAACCGTCCCGGCCACATGGGTGCCGTGGACGTCGCCGTCGGACTCGTCGAACACCGACGCGTCCTCGTTGTAGAAGTCCCACCCGGCCATGTCGTCGACAAAGCCGTTGCCGTCGTCGTCGAAGCAGTTGTCGGGGATCTCGCCATCGTTCGACCACGCGTTGGCGTGCAGATCAGGGTGGTCGGTCCAGACGCCGGTGTCGATGACGGCCACGACGCTGCCGATCCCGTCGGGCGCTCCGCTCGATGCTTCGGGCGCTCCGCTCCATGCTTCGGGCCAGTCGATGTCGGCGTCCGAGGTCCCGTCGGCCTGTCCGGTGTTGTGCAGACCCCACTGGTCGGGGAAGTGGGGGTCGTCCGGCAGCTCAGTGGTGCGCCAGATGTAGTTGGGCTCGGCGACACGCACGGCCCGGTCGTAGCCGGCGCGGACTGCCTGTTCGGCGGGCGGGACGGTGCGGTCGTGGGTGAGGACGAGTTCGACGTCCGCGAGGGGGACGTCCCACAGCTTGGTGTAGCCAAGCCGGGCAAGGGCGCGCGTCCGGTCAGCGCGTCCCGTGCCGGGCTCGTAGCGCACGAGGAGCTCGCCCGGAACCGCGTCGGCGTTGGCTGCGGGCGCTGTGCCCGCGCGCGCTGGTGCCGCGCCCGCGCCCGCCACCGGGGCGAGGGAGGCGAAAAGGAGCGCGGCCGCGACCAGGCCCACCGCGAGACGGGGCATGGTCTCGGTATCGACTGGTGAACAGAGTGCGGTTAACCGCCAGTTGTTGACGCACCAACGGGGCGAGATCCCGTCTCGGGCCCGACTGCTGGCGACGGCGGGAGGGGTTTGTCCGGCAGGGGTTCGGCCGGCAACGGGGCCTGCGGGGGCGGGGTGTGCCGGGGAGCTGCGGAGGCCAGGACAAGCCGGGCGTTGGCCGCGGCGCATCCCAACAGCAGGAACAGGCTGCCGGTACCCAGTTGGAATGCCATCAGGTCGTAGGTGCCCATCGACACGGCGAGCACGGCGATGGCGGCGGCCAGCGCTTGGGCGCGGTCGCGGACGGCCGGGTCGTCGGCAGAGCGTCGGACGCGCCGGGACGCCATGAACGCGGCGGCGAGGATCGCGACGAACGCCACCACACCCGCGAGGCCCATCTCGACGAGGAGGTTGAGATAGTTGTTGTCGAGCACGAAGTGCACAGAGGGTTCGAACGTGCCGGTGCCCCGCCCGAGGAACGGCTGGCGCAGGAAGTGGTCGAGTACGGGCTCGTAGTCGGCCACGCGGCTCTGAACGCTCGGGCTGTCGGCCGCGCCGCCGACCATCTCGCCTACCGAGTCGGCGAAGTTGGGCACGACGAGAGGCGTGAGCGCCACCAGCACGAGTCCGGCACCCAGCAGCGCCCAGCGCCGCGGTCCCCGCCGGCCTGCCAACAGCACCGCCGTGCCGATGACCAGACCGAGGAGCGCGGAGCGGGTGATCGACAGGGCCGCGCCCGCCGCCAGGGTCGCGGCGGCCGCGGCGGCGGCAATGCGCGTCCGGCGGACCGCGCCGAAGCTCGCGTAGTGCAGCGCCAGCGGGACCGCCGTCGCGCAGTACACGCCGAAGTCGATGGGGTGGCGCGCCGTTCCGGCCACGCGTGGGAACCCACCACGCGGACTGTTCACTCTCGTGAAGCCGGGGATCTCGACGCCGCCCACGACCTGGAGCACGCCTACCAGGGCGTGGGCGGCCGCGATCGTGACGAAGACGACGAGGAGTCGCCGCAACTGGCTCGCGGTGTGGAGCCCTTCCGCCGCGAGCAGGGTGATGCCCGAGAACATGATGAGGAAGGCGATGCGCCGGTCGGCGCCACTGGCCTCAAGCTCTCGGAGCGGGCGGAGCTGCGCGAGGGCATAACTGGCGAGCGCGACCGCGACGAAGACGAGGAGGGCCACGCCGACGGCGGGCATCCGTTCGGTGGTGCCGCGTGGCAGGAACCGGCCGGCGGCCCAGAGCCCACCCGCGACTGTCCCCACCACCATCGGCCCGGTCACCGCGAACGGGCCGAGACTGTGGATCTGGGGGATCAGCACAAGGACGAGGGCGAACCCGATCAGCACCGCGACCGGGCCACTGTCTCCCGTCGTCACGACCGCGGCGCGAACCCTCCGGCGGACGAGGGCGAACCGTTCGACGACGAGGGCCAGTCCGACCACGACAAGCGCGCCCACCGCGCCCACCGCGGTCATCGCTCGGAGGCGTTCCTCGCTGATGGACCGGGCCACGGGCTCGGTCACCGGCTCCAGCCGGAGGAACAGCTCGGGGGGCACGTCCCGCGCTTCTTGGCGCGCCTCGAAGAGAGTGTTGATCGCCGCGAGCGCGCGCCGCGCGTCTTGCTCGACCTGACGGGGCCCCGTGCCATGCGCTGTGACGCGGAGGATCGGCTGGGTGTCGTGGAGGGCGAGGTCGAGATCACCGGGCAGCTTCTTGCCCTTCAGGCTTTGGACGAGAGCTTTGGCCGCCTCTTGTTCGGCACTGCCTACACGCAAGTACGGGCTCCCTAGTGCGTGGTCGGCGTCTTGGTTCCCGGCCAGATCGCGGCGCTCGAAGGTGTCGCGGGTGATCTGGATGTCGCCCGGCAGCAGCACGCCGATCGCGGTCGCCTCGTGGGTCGCCGCCATGGCGCGGCCGGTACCGGCGACCGCGACGATGACGAGCAACGTCGCGGGCACGACGATCATCCACCGCCGGGCAAGAACACGGAGGAGCGCTGTCAGGCTCACGAAGACTCTGGAGTGGTGAGGGGCCGGTTTCCGCACCCTAACCAGTCCGGGGTTAGCGTTAACACCGTGCGCGAGCCGATCTTCGTCTTCGGCGTCTCGCAACGAAGCGGCACGAACTTTCTCGCCAACCTGCTGCTCTGCCATGACGACTGCGCTGCTCCGGCGCCGCCCGTGTTGGAGGGTCACCTCCTCGCGCATGCACCGAAGCTGTTCGCCTACGCCAGGGCGACGGCGCGGGAGTGGCCGCGCCGGTGGGGTGATCGCGACGAGGGCGAGCAGGCGCTCGTGACCCACCTCGGCCGGGGACTGGTCTCCTTCGTCACCCGCCATGGCCTCGACGAGGTCTCGTCAGACGAGAGCTTGCGGGTCGTGGTGAAGACGCCGAGCACCGAGAATCTGCACCTCGTGCCTCGGCTGTTCCCCGGCGCGCCGGTGATCGTGCTGGTCCGCGACGGCCGCTCGACCTCAGAGTCGTTGCATACCGGTTTCCGGCGGTCCTACAGCGGCGCCATCAAGACGTGGCGGGCCGGCGCGCGCCGGATCCTGGCGAGCCGCGACGAGTGCGCGTTCCTGCTGGTGCGGTACGAGGACCTCGTGGCCGACCCCGAAGCCGAGCTGGTGCGCATCCTCGACTACGCCGGGCTCGACCGCGACCGGTTCGACTTCGACGCGGCCCGAGAGCTCCCGGTGTTCGGTTCGTCTTTCGTCAACGTCGACGGGGGTGGACTGACCTGGGAGCCCGTGGAACGCCCTGCCGGCTTCGACCCGGCATCCCGGTTCAAAGGATGGCCGGCACGCCGTCATCAACGGTTCAACTGGCTCGCCCGGCGCGAGCAGCGGTTGCTCGGCTATGACGTCGAGGAAGGCGCCTCCGGCGCGGCCTACAACGTCGCACTCGACGTGGCCGCGCCCTTGATCCGGGTCCGCGACGCCCTCATGCACCTCCGCTGGCGCCTCCGCAGCTCGAACTTGAGGCAATAACGAACGGAATCCGTTCTGTTCTTTCGCGGGACATCCCTGACAGTTCATGTCGCGCGACATCCCTGACAC
>CAZWDB010000049.1:0-32221 GCA_964632885.1 uncultured Acidimicrobiales bacterium
CTGAACTTGAGGCAATAAGGCACGGAAACCGTGCCTTATTGCCTCAAGTTCAGGTGGTGAGGGACTCCCGGGTCGCTGTACTGGTCGACGCGGCCCCCGTGGGACCGTCCTTCGGGAGGGTGAATGCGAAGCGGCTGCCCACCCCGAGGCGGCTCTCGCACCAGATCCGACCGCCCATGAGGTCGACCAGGCGGCGGCAGATGTAAAGCCCCAGGCCGGTTCCTCCCTCCTTGCGGGTGGACGTGCCGTCGAGCTGACGGAAGCGCTCGAAGAGCTGGGGAACATCCCCCGAGAAGATGCCCGGGCCGTTGTCCTCGACGGCGATCTCGACGACATCCCCCTTGTCGGATGCGGAGAGGATGATGTCGCCCTCGGTGTACTTGACCGCGTTGTCGACGAGGTGGCCAAGCACCTGATCGAGCTTGGACCGGTCGACAGTGACGAGCGCCTTCGCCGAGGGGTTCCTCACGATCACCCGGTCGTCGCCCAGCCCGGTGAGCACGCCGCCGATGTCGGTGGGCTCGAGATCGAGCGTCGGCGTGGCCGAGTCGATCGACGACACGAAGAGAAGGTCATCGATGAGGCGCTCGAGCCGGTTGGTGTTGGACTCGAGCGCGGCCACCGCAGTGCGGTGGGCGTCGTCACCTATGTCGCCGCCCCGGCGGCCGAGCATCTTGACGTACCCCTTCACCACGGTGAGCGGAGTGCGCAGCTCGTGGCCGATCACCGACACGAAGTCGTTCTTGATCCGGTCGGTCTCCCGCTCCTTGGTCACGTCGACGAGCACGAGGACCCGTCCGAGGTCGCGTCCCCCAGCCGAGCGGATCCGGCGGCTGGCGGCATGGAAGAGCCGGTCGGGCGGCGAGCCGAGGAGCACCTCGAGCTGGCCGTCTTCGCCCGAGCTCACGAGCGTCTCGAGGCCCTCATGGCCGAGCCGGCCGACGACCGGCTGGCCGACGGCGAACGCCTCCGCGAGGTGGAAGAGCTCACCCGCGGCGCCGTTGACGAGCACGAAGCGCCCGTCGTTGTCGACCAGAACGGCCGGGTTGGGCGTGCAGTGGACGACGGCAGCCAGGCGTTGCTCGTGGTCACGAAGCAGCTGGGCGTTCTCTACCGCCCGCAGCAGCAAGCCGATCTGGCTCGCGAAGGCGGCGATCAACCCCTGGGTGGCGGGGTCGGGCGCCTCGCCCAGAAGCAGCACGAGGAAGCCGTGCCGCTTCCCAGCCGCCGAGAGCGGCACCGACACAGCGCTCTCCGCGCCGCGCACGAGGGCGGCGACGACTGGGCTGCTGGGCAGCTCGACACGAAGCGAGGGGGAAGCGACGAAGGACTGGAAGTGTGGGTGTTTCGATGCCTCCCGAAGCTCCGGCGCGCCCACACCCCTGGTCTGGGCTACCCGCCAGCCATCTCCATCGGCGACCACGACGAACCCGCCTCGCGCCGCGAAGAGTCGCTCGGTCGCGTCGAACATCCGCATGAGCACGCCGGCTTGGTCAAGATCCCGGCCGACCTGGGCGACGGCGTCGGCGAACTCGGACACGGATGCGCCCGAAGTCACGGGGCGACGGGCGAGGATCAGCGCGGCGGCGTCGGCAAAGAGCGGCAAGGGCGCGGCGTCGAGTTTGCCGGGATCGCCGCCGACCGACACGGCCCCTACGACCCGGTTGCCGCTGCGGAGCGGCTCGGCCACAGCACCAGCGCCGCTCGCGTGGTCGCGGCGGTGCACCATCCGGCCCTCGAGGACGGCGGCGTTACCGGCGTCGAGGACGACTCGAGGCGTGGTGCCAGTCGAGGAGACAACCGTCGAGGTGCCCTCCATCACGCCGAGGATCAAGCCGTTGCGCCCTCCGACGGAAGCGACTGCGCCCCGCAAGGCATTGTCGAGCAACGTGGCCGGGTCGATGCCCGCGGTGAGGCCTCGCAACACCTGAGCGAGGTACTGAACGGAGCCCTCTTGCATGTCGTTGTGATCGGTCGAGGGTGGCCCCCTTCTTGAGGGTCATTGTCGGTAGCCCGAACGGACTAGTTCGCACCAGCCCGGCGAAATGGGCACTGCGGGCCATGTCCCGAACGCGTGTCGGTGCCGAAGAAGGGGGCGGAGCATCCGAAATCGGGCGATCTCGGACCGGAACCGCTTCTAGGAACCAGCACTCAACCCGGGGAGGAAACCAGCCGATGCCACTGCGGAGGGAACGAAGGGAGACGTTGGTGGCAACCATTCGGGCTAGCTGCCCAACCTGCGGGGATGTGGAGCTGACATCCAGGGACGTGACAGTGCAAGTCTGCGCGGCGAACAATCAGGGGTCATACGCCTTCCGGTGTCCCGAGTGCACGTTTGCGGTGTCGAAGCTCGCCGAACAGCGAATCGTTGATCTGCTCGTGTCATCGGGCGTCCGGCTGTCCGTCTGGAATCTGCCGGCCGAGATGGGGGAGCCCCGCTACGGCCCGGCGATCTCCTATGATGACCTTCTCGACTTCCACCTGCTGTTGCAGCAGGACGACTGGTTCGAGAAGGTAGCGACACCGACTTCAACCGAAGAGGCTTAACGCATGTGGATGTGGGCGATACCGGCGGCGATTCTGCTTCTGGCGGCGCCACCTGCCCTCATGCTCATCGCTCGTCTGGTGGAGGAGGCTCGCCGCCTGACCGTCGAGCTCCACGGCCTCGCCGAGCTGAAGCCGGCGATGGTCGAATTGCGCACCGACACCCGTAGCGCCCAGCTCGCCGCAGCTCGCCTCCGCGACCGCGGCTGACGCCCCTTTCGGGACGGTTCCTTCAGAAGGCGGTGCTGCGTCGGTTGACGCGGGGTGCCGGTACAGTTAGTGCGTGGGCAGCATTGGAGGCGCGGAGATCCTCGTCGTGCTCCTTGTGGCGCTTGTCGTCCTGGGTCCCACCCGCCTCCCACAGGCAGCCCGCCAGCTCGGCCGGGCGATGGGGGAGTTCCGCCGGATGACCTCGGGCCTGCAGGCCGAGCTCCGCGACACGATCAACGCGGCCGAGCCGTCAAGCCCGCCCTCTCCGCCACCCGCGCCCGGGGGGTGGAAGTCCGTCGATGACGCCGAGGAGCCGCGCGCCGAGCAGGACCGGCCGGGCGAACAGGCGTAGGGTCGGCACCGACCGCCTGCTGACTTAGCCGACGAGGGTACGAGCGACTGTGGAGCCATCAGACCGCGACGACCTGGCCCGCATGACGCTCGTCGAGCACCTGACCGAGCTGCGCCGGCGGCTGGTTGTGAGCGTGCTCGCGATCGTGGTCGCGGGTGCGGTGGTATTCGCCCTCTACGACCCCATCCTGCAGTGGATGCTCGACCCCTACTGCGACATCCTCCCCGACGACCAGGACTGCAACTTCGTGATCACCGCACCTCTCGAGGGCATCGCGGCACGCTTCAAGGTGGCCGCCTACGGAGGTGTGTTCCTGTCGTCCCCCGTCCTGCTCTGGCAGTTCTGGCGATTCATCACACCCGCCCTGCACAAGCGCGAGCGCCGTTATGCCATCCCGTTCGTCCTGTCGTCAGTTCTGCTGTTCGGCCTCGGCGCAGGGTTCGGCGTCATCATCTTCCCCCGGGCGCTGGAGTTCATCATCGGTATCGCCGGCGGCAACGTGACCACCCTTTTCAGCCCGCTCAAGTACATCAGCTTCCTGCTGCGCGTCCTTCTCGGCTTCGGTATCGCCTTCGAGTTCCCGATCCTGCTGGTATTCCTCCAGCTCGCCGGGGTGTTGCACCGCAGCACGTTGCGCAGGTACCGCCGTCACGCGATCGTGGCGATCTTCGCTTTCGACGCGGTGATCACGCCGACGCAGGATCCGATCACGCTTCTCGCCATGGCGGTGCCCATGTACGCGTTCTACGAGCTGTCGATTCTCATCGGCCGCCTGCTGAGGAAGTAGAAGTAGAGGTGTGGCAGAGGGAACGCGGCGCGCCGAGTTTGTAGCGCAGCACGGGTTCGAGCTCGACCCCTTCCAGGTGCGCGCCCTCGACGCCCTCGATGCCGGGCGCTCCGTGCTCGTCGCGGCTCCTACGGGGTCCGGCAAGACGGTGGTCGCCGACTACGCGGTGGCGACCGCTCTGGCCGAGGGTCGCAAGGCGTTCTACACCACCCCGCTGAAGGCGTTGTCGAACCAGAAGTTCGGTGACCTCGTTCGGCTTCACGGGGCTTCGCGCGTCGGGCTCCTGACCGGCGACAACTCGATCAACGGTGAGGCGCCGATCGTGGTGATGACCACCGAGGTGCTCCGCAACATGATCTATGAGCGGTCACCGACTCTGCAGGGCCTTCGCTACGTGATTCTGGACGAAGTCCACTACCTGCAGACGGCGTACCGAGGTCCGGTGTGGGAGGAGGTCATCATCCACACCGCTCCGGACGTCGACCTGGTGTGCCTCTCGGCAACCGTGTCGAACGCCGAGGAGGTGGCGGACTGGATTCAGACGGTGCGGGGCGCGACGACGGCGATCATCGAGGAGCGCCGTCCGGTCGACCTCCACAACCTCTACCTGATCGGGGACCGCACCTCCGACCGGCTCCACCTGCTGCCCACCCTCGTCGACGGCCGCCCCAACCCCGAAGCCGATGCCCTCGACCGTCGTGACTCCGGCGGCCGCGGTCGCCGGCGCCTCTATACGCCGAGGCGGACCGAAGTCGTCGACTTGCTCGACGACGAGGATCTGCTTCCCGTCATCTACTTCATCTTCAGTCGGGCCGCCTGCGACGACGCCGTGCAGCAGTGCGTCCGGGACGGTGTGCGGCTCACCAGTCCCGAGGATCGAGAGAAGATCCGTCAGATTGCGGAGTCGAAGGTGGCGTCGCTATCCGATGACGACCTCCATGTGCTCAACTTCGGCAGCTGGCTGCACGCCCTCGAACAAGGTGTCGCCGCGCACCACGCGGGAATGGTGCCGCCGTTCAAGGAAGCGGTCGAGGCCTGCTTCGAGGCGGCCCTCGTGAGGGTCGTGTTCGCGACCGAGACGCTGTCGCTGGGCATCAACATGCCGGCCCGATCCGTGGTCATCGAGCGGCTCACCAAGTTCACGGGCGAGCGTCACGAGCAGCTCACGCCTGGTGAGTACACCCAGCTCACCGGTCGAGCCGGCCGGCGCGGCATCGACCAGGTCGGTTACGGGGTCGTGCTGTGGTCGCCGTTCGTGGCATTCGCCCAGGTTGCGGCCCTGGCATCGCGCCGCACCTATGCCCTCGCGTCAGCGTTCCGTCCGACCTACAACATGGCAGTCAACCTCGTGCGGCGCTACCAACCGGCGGAGGCGCATCACCTTCTCAACCTCTCGTTTGCCCAGTACCGCACTGACAGCGCGGTAGTGCGCCTTGAAGCCGACCTGCAGCGCGCCCAGCAGGACCTGGAAGTTCAGCGAGGCCGCGCCACGTGCGAGCTCGGCGACGTCGCTGAGTACCGCCGGCTCGGGCGGGAGGCCGCCAATGCCAGACAACCGAGTTCGCGTGACCAGCGCGCCATCGCCACTGCCATGACCCGCATCCGGCCCGGCGACGTGTTGGTGGTGCCTGGACACCCCGGCGGAGGGCGCGTCGCTGTGGTGGCCACCTCGGAGCGGCGAGGGGGGGACGTTCGTCTCCGCGGCATCGATATCGAGGGCCGGCGCATGAACCTCGGACCCCGCGACTTCGGCAGCCCTCCGGAGCCGGTGAGCCGGGTAGAGCTGCCCCGGCCGTTCTCGCCGAACAGCCGAGGGTTCCAGAAGGCAGTCGCCGCCGCTCTGCGGTCGGCGCGCATCACCGCCCCGCCCCCTGTGCGTGCCCGGCCGGGCCGGGAGGCGCAGACGCGCGAAATCGGGGCGGCGGCTGCCGCCCACCCGGTCGCGGCCTGCGGCGACCTCCGACGACACCTCCGGGCCCTCGACCGCATCGCGCGACTCGACCGCGACATCGCGCGTCTCGAACGGACGGTCCAGGGTCGCACGGAGTCGCTCGCGCGGCAGTTCGATCGCGTGCTCCAGGTGCTGGAGGCATGGGGCTACGTCGACGGGTGGTCTCTCACCGACCCGGGCACCAGCCTGTGCCGGATCTATCACGAGTGCGATCTCCTGGTCGCCGAGTGCGTGCGCACCGGGCTCTTCGATGGGCTGGATCCGCCCGAAGTGGCCGCCTTGGCTTCGGCCTTCACGTACGAGCCGCGGGGCCCGGCGACGGGAACGGGATCGCCCATCCCGGGCGGCGAGCTCCGCGAGCGGTGGCTCGGCGTGAGCGATCGTGCCAAGGAGCTCAACCGTGCCGAAGAGGACCTCGGCCTGCCGCTGACGCGCCTACCCGATCCGGGATTCTCCGACCTGGCGCTCGCGTGGGCGCGGGGCGAGGGCATCGACCGGGTCCTGGCCGATGACGAAGTGTCGGCCGGCGATTTCGTGCGGAACATCAAACAGCTCGTCGACTTGTTGCGCCAGCTCGGTGACGTGGCCCCCGACCCCGACACCTCCGCGGCCGCGCGGGAGGCGGCTGATCAGGTGTTCAGGGGAGTGGTGGCCGCGTCGTCGATCGTTTCGATCTGATGCCGATCGAGAAGGGCGAGGAATGGGGGCGGGCCGCGCGGCTGCCTGCCGACGGCGTCGTCGTCGGCTCCGATGCCGAGGCCCGCGCCGTCGTCGAACGGGCGCGGCGCGCGGGTGCCGCGCCTCCTCCGCTCGGGCTGACCGGCGGCGACCTGTGCCGCACGCTGGGCGGCACCGGCGACGAGAGCCGTCTGTGGTCGAACGCCGCGATGGCATTTGATGTCGACCTCGGTGCCGCGCTCGTCGACGGCAGGCTCTTCTTCTTCGTCGCCCATCTCATCGCACGCACCCGCATGTGGACGCGCACGGTCGCGGCGATGAACGCGGAATTCGTCGGGCGCTGGGACCTGGCACCCCGCGCCCATCCCGGCGACGGCCGGCTCGATGTCGTCGACGCTGCTCTCCTGTTCGGTGATCTCCTGGCCGTTCGCTCGCGCCTGGCCACTGGCAGCCATCTACCCCACCCGCGCATCGGCGTCCGGCGGGTCCCGGCGGTCCAGTTCTCCTTCGAGCGCCCCCGGCCGGTCCGTCTCGACGGCGTCACCGTCGGCCCGGCTCGCACCCTTTCGATCCGGGTTGAGGCGGCCGCGCTAACCGTCCACGTGTGAAGGACAACCTCCACCTATCCTCGGCTCGTGCTCTACTCCGCGGAGGAGTTCACCGAGGACGAACAGGAAGTCCTGCGGCGGTACTTCACGAACCTCGATCGGCCGGTGTTTGCCCTGGTCAACCTGCCAGAGGTCGTGAAAGGTGCCCTTTTCGCGCGGTATTCACGGTCTGCGAAGAGCCTCCGGCGGCTGTTCCTCGACGAGTTCGTGGGGGAACTCGACATCACGGGCGACGCCACGATCGACGCGACCGTCGGCCTCAAGCGGGCCGAGGCCCTGTATGACCGGGTGTTCATGGAGTACGGCGACGATTCCGTGGCCCAGCTGGGCGGCGTCCACCTGGCCTGCGAGCAGGCCTCCAACCTGCTGACCAAGGTGCTCGAGTGGGGCCGCTTGATGTCATACCTCGAGCAGTCCACCCGCTACATCCCGTACACGAGCCGGAACGACAGAGGCCATTACCTGTACTACCGGGAGCCCGCGGTGCTGGCGGCCGGCAACCTGGGCGGCCGCTACGTCGGCGACATGGACCGCATGTTCGACACCTATGCCGAGCTTCTGCCGGAGCTGCAGAACTGGTTCGGGCAGCGGTATCCCAAGTCGCCCGGCGACTCCGACTTCGTCCACCGTCAGACCATCCGAGCCAAGGCCCTGGATACCTTGCGAGGTCTCCTGCCTGCGGCCGCGTTGTCGAATGTCGGGATCTACGGGTCGGGGCAGGGCTTCGAGCAGCTCCTGCTGCGAATGCGGGCGCACCCGCTCACCGAGGCACGGGAATACGCGGGGATGATGCTCGAGGAGCTCCGCAAGGTCATCCCATCCTTCCTGAAGAGGGTGGACCTGCCCGACCGGGGCGGCGCGTGGTCGGCCTACCTCGAGACCAACCGGAAGGCGATGGAGCAGCTGAGCGACACGCTGGGCTCCGAGGACGCGCCAGGAGCGGCCGACGACGGTCCCCTCGTGAGTCTCGTCGACTTCGACCCGGACGGCGAGGACAAGGTGATCGCCGCCATGCTCTATCCCTACACCCACCTCAGTGAGGCACAGCTCCTCGGCAAGGTGCAGAGGATGTCGGCGGAGGAGAAGACCACCGTCGCCCGCGCCTACTCAGGCTCCCGAGAGAACCGAAGGCACAAGCCGGGCCGCGCCCTCGAGCGGGTCAACTATCGCTTCGACATCCTTTCCGACTACGGGGCCTTCCGCGATCTCCAGCGCCACCGGCTGTTGACCATCGAGTGGCAAGACCTCACTCCCGCCCACGGCTACACCACACCCGAAGCCGTCGAGGAGGCCGGGGCAGGTGAGCGGTACCACGCCTCGATGGCCCGGTCCGCCGAGCTGTACGACGCCGTGTGCGAACGTCTTGGGCCCCCGCCCGCGTCGTACGCGGTGGCGCTGGCCTATCGCGTCCGTTATGTCATGCAGTGCAACGCCCGGGAGGCCATGCACCTCATCGAGCTGCGCAGCAGCCCGCAGGGCCACCCCGAGTACCGGCGTGTCGCCCAGGAGATGCATCGCCAAATCGGGGAGGTCGCCGGTCACCGGATCCTCGCCGACCTCATGCGATTCGTCGACTACGGCACCTACGACCTCGAGCGCCTCGAGTCGGAACGCCGCGCCGAGTCCCGCCGCGCCACCTGACCGCAGCCGAACTTGAGGCAATAACGATCGGAATTCGATCGTTATTGCCTCAAGTTCCGCTGGGTTGTGGGGTGGGTGTTGCATGTGTGACCAATGTTGTTTATGGTGATGAGGCGGAAGCAGGGCGGGGAGGAGGATCTGGATGTCCAAAGCCCGCGTCCTCGCGGTAATCGCCCTGCTCATGGTGGGAGCCCAGGCCGCCACGGGCACCTACACCGTCGAGTGGGGCGACACACTGTCGGGCGTTGCCCGGCATCTCGGTGTGACCGTCGGTGACCTCGTCGCCGCCAACGACATCCCGGATCCTGACGTGATCCGCGCCGGCCAGCAGCTGCAAGTGCCGGGCCCGGCCGCGGCCGCACCCGCGGTGGAACTGGCCGCGGCGGTCGAACCCACTCCGCCAGCCGGATCGACCCACACCGTGCTGCCGGGTGAGACCCTCGCCAGCATCGCCCGGGGTTTCGGTGCCACCGTCGCCGAACTGGCGCGGTTGAATGACATCAGCGACCCGAACTACGTCCGCGCCGGACGGACACTCGTGGTGTCGCCCGCGATGGCCTGGCACTGCCCGGTGGCGGGTGCCGACCGGTGGAGCTTCATCGACAGCTTCGGCGCCCCCCGCCCAGGTGGTCGCGTCCACCAGGGGATCGACTTGTTCGCGCCCCGTGGGACACCGGTGGTCGCGAACGTCGCGGGGAACCTGATCCACGTGCAGGGCGCAAATGCCGGCCTCGCCTACTACCTCGAGGGTGTCGACGGCCTCACCTACTACGGGGCCCACCTCGACGGGTACGCCCATGGAGAGGGTCCGGTCGCTGCAGGGGAGGTAATCGGCTCCGTCGGCAACACCGGCAATGCCGTGACGACCCCGCCGCACCTCCACTTCTCGATGGAGCGGCGCGACGGCACGATCCTGAACCCCTACTCCGGGCTCGTCGGCGCCTGCTGAAGCCGGCGCGCAAAACGCATTTTTTTTTGGGCTCCGGTGACCTGGAGTTACGCGCGAAAGACCTTGTCAGAGGGCCCCGTTGCGCCCGCCGGCGCGCTTGACGGGAGCCGCTCGTCGCGACATAACTGAGGCGTCTGCGACGCCCCGACGCCAGGTCGTGGGCCTCCGGCCGACCGTACCGGTTGGCCGGAGGGGGTAGTCGGAGTGCGAAAGGGCCTTGGAGACCTAGTAGAGAACATCCCAATAACCCACCCGTCCTTCGAAGACGGGTCGGGCTAACGGGTGGCCCCAACGGTCTCCTTGGCCCTCTTCGCGTCACCGCCACCAGCGTCGTCTGGACCGGGCGAAGTCGGGCGTTATGATGCCGCACCTCCGACCAGCCAAGGACGTTGATGGCAGACGAATTCGACGATGATGAGGAGCTCGACGAGGACGAGGAGCTCGACGAGCCCGAAGACCTCGATGACGACATCGAGCTCGATGACGACGTGGTGGACGACGACGTTGTCGACGACGATGACGAGGACGACGAGGAAGACGAGGAGGAGGCGAGCGAGGCCGACACGGCGGAGGACGAGAGCGACGACGACGACGAGGAAGACGACGAGGACGTAGAAGCGACCCTGGATGAGATCCTGAAGGAGCGTCTCGTCGCCGAGGACGCGGACGAGGCCGAGGATGAGGAGCCGAGCGAACAGGACGACCGAACCGAACCGGCCACGTCGAGGGTCCAGCCCCGGCAGCCAGACGAGTTCGTGTGCCAGTCGTGCTTCCTCGTAAAACACCCGAGTCAGCTGGCTGACCGCAAGCAACTGCTCTGCTACGACTGCGTCTGAGCCGGGAGGCCCTTAGATTCAAGGCGGCGCACAACGGGAGATGGAAGGATGGATGCCATGGGCGCTGACAAGTCGCCACTCGAGATCCTCCTCGACCTAACCGTCTATGCGCCGCTCGGGCTCGCGGTGACGGCGCGTGAGCGGCTCCCCGACCTCATCGAGCGGGGGCGCCAGTACGCCGGCACCCAGCTCAACTCCGCCCGAATCGCGGGCCAGCCCGCCGGCGATGACGAGGCGGTGTCCCACAACGGTCAGCCGTCTCCGCCGCCTCCAACTCGCGCCGAGGTCGCTCCCGCGACGGACGAGGCCGAGACGCCGGCCGCGCCGGCCGCCGAGAGCACCAGCGCCGAGACGGTGCCGGCGCCGTCAGGAGCGCATCTGGCCATACCGGGGTACGACACGCTGTCGGCGTCGCAGGTCGTGCAACGGCTCGCCGGGCTCGCAGCTGACGAGCTCGAGGCAGTCCGCGCCTATGAGTCCGACACCCGAGGTCGCCGCACGATCCTTTCGAAGATCTCCCAACTCCAGACCGCCTCATAGGACCGGGGCTCCGATGGAAGGTGTCCGCGCCGCGGAGGCAGACGACCTCACTACCCTCGTCGGCCTCTACGAGCGGGCCCATGAGGAGATGCAACCACTGCGTGGTGGGGCGATGTACACGGCGCGGGAAGGACGCCAGCATCCCGTGCAGGACACCTTCGACTCTGACCTGGCAGATCCCCGCACCCTGGTGCTCGTGGGCACGATCGACTCCCAGCCCGTCGGCTACGCGGTCGCCCGAGTCGACACGCTCCCCGACGGCACACGGCTCGGGGTTACCAGCGACCTCTTCGTTGAGGCCGGCGCGCGCGGCGTCGGCGTGGGAGAAGGTCTGATGGACCACGTGGTCGCCTGGCTGCGCGAGCAGGGCTGTGTCGCGGTTGACGCGGTCGCGCTCCCTGGTGACCGGGCGACGAAGAACTTCTTCGAGGGGGCCGGGCTCAGCGCGCGCCTCTTGGTGATGCACCGCAAGCTGTGAGTTCGCGCCGCTCGCGTCTCGAGGCCCCTCCGGAGGCCCGGCCCGAAGTGTGTGTCGGCGCGATCGCGGTCGACGAGGAGCGGCTCCTGCTCGTGCGCCGCGGCCACGGTCCTGCCGCGGGCGAATGGAGTGTGCCCGGGGGTCGGGTCGAGGGCGGCGAGACGCTCGCCGAAGCGGTTGTGCGGGAGGTGGCGGAGGAGACCGGGCTCGAAGCGGTGTGCGACGAGCTCGTTGGATGGGTCGAACGCCTCGACGACGAGCACCACTTCGTCATCCTCGACTTTCGGGCGACCGTGCTCGACCCGGCGGAGCCCGTGGCGGGCGACGACGCTGCCGAGGCGATGTGGGTACCCCTGGGGGAGGTCGCGGAGCTGCGGCTGGTGGAGGGGCTCGCCGAGTTCCTGCACCAGCACGGCATCCTCACCGTCATCGCGTGAACTTCGGGTTCAGCGCCCCTTCCATTCGGCCGGACGCTTCTCGATAAAGGCGCGTGGTCCCTCGGCGAAGTCCTCGGTAGCGGATACCTTGCCCATCGCCTGGTTCGTCATCTGCCACAGCGCGTCGTCGTCATCGGTGGCAGCGGCGAGGACGACCTTGCGGCTCTCGCGCACTGCGATGGGCGCGTTGACGGCGATGCGCTCGGCGAGGGCAACGGCGGCATCGAGCGCGGTGCCCGGTTCGACGAGCTCGTTCACGAGGCCCAGGGCGTGGGCCCGCTCGGCCGAGATCGGATCGCCCGTGAGCACGATCTCCATGGCGAGGTTGCGGGGAATGGCGCGGGCCAGTCTGAACATGCCGCCCGCGGCGGCGACGAGGGAGCGCTTCACCTCGGGAAGACCGAAGCGTGCGTTGGTCGACGCCACGACCAGGTCGCACGAGAGGACTATCTCGCAGCCTCCTGCCAGAGCGGGACCGTCGACCGCGGCGATCAGCGGCTTGGTGCGTTCCCGCCGTGCCAGGCCGGCAAAGCCGCCCTTGCGGGTGCTCAACCCGGCTGCCTGGCCCGCGCTGATCGCCTTCAGGTCGGCGCCGGCGGAGAAGACCGTGCCTTCGCCCGCGATGATCCCGACCCACGCGTCGGGATCGTCCTCGAGACGGTCGATGGCGGCTTCCATCGCCTCGGCCACTTCAGCATTGACAGCGTTCCGTGCCTCGGGCCGGCGGATGGTGATGACCGCGGCGCGACCTCGTTGTTCGTAAGAGACCATGGCGCGACAGTAGTCAGCGGACGCGGGAGGCAACGCGGCCGGTACACCGCTCCCTGCGGGGTCGGCGATACCGTGGACGTGATGGGGGAGAGCTCAGCCGGCGACGACAGCCGAGACTCCCGTCGTTTCCGCTGTCCCCACTGTGGTGGCTACGACGTGGCGCGGCTCTTCGTGGCAACGATCAAGATCGACTCGTGCGAGTGCGCCGAGTGCGGCGCGCGCTGGGACGAAGAGGCGGGCACGGGCCGCTACCGGGGTTTGGCTAACCGTTCCTCGGTGCTGCTGCCGCGCGATACCTGACAATCAGTGCCGGTGGTGCCGGTGCTAACTGGCGAGCTTCGGCCGGCCCAGCCGCAACGACTCGCGGGACTGCCGGGCCAGATCCCGCAGGATGGGCCGCATCTCCTCGACGATTCGGCGAACTTCTTCCGGGCTCGGACGCCACTCACGTGTTTGTTCCGACATTCGTGAACCCCCTCCTTCGGCTTCCTCATGTATCGGCGTATCGAGGCGATCCCTTCAGTCCTGCCTCGTGGACGGGCCCGGGAGACCGCTCAGCTCGGAGGTGGAGGCGGCGGTGACGGAGGCGGCGGTGGCGGCGCTTGCGAGTCGGGTGGAGGCGGAGGGCGTTTGGGCGGCGGCGGCGGGGTGCCCGACCGGCGAAGCGGTCCCGGAGGGGGTGGCATGTCGATCCCGAGCAGTCCGGCCAGGGCGGGAATCCGCCCGGACGACTGCTTTGCCTTCTGCACCAGAGCTTGGTCGCCGCCGGACGGGAGCCCGGCGGGCTTGACGGTACGGCGAACCGGAGACCCGGCGACGGCGTCGAGCAGTACGAGCCAGCGGTCAGGCGGCGTGTCGGGTGCCATCGCCGCGCCGGCGGCTTCGCTGAGCCGGACGGCGAGCTCGGCTGGGAACCGCATCGTGGGATCGGGCGGCCGGGCCGACAGCCGGAGAGCTCGCGCGATGCGACCCGACTCGACACTCGTGGTGATGTCGCCGAGCCACTCGTCGCGCATCCGGGCGAGGCGTCGTTCGAGACCCTCGCGCAAGGTGCCGGCCAGCAGCCTGGTCTCGTCGTCCCGCGCCGCGTCGGAGCCCGCGACAACGGATCGGAGGTCGCGCAACGCGATCCCGTCGACGTCGGCCACGGCCGCTTCGGCGCGGTCGCGCCACTCGGCCGCCTTCACGCGGGGTAGGAGCTCCTCAGCCATCGAGAGGAGCTGCTGGGAGGGGATCTCCGGTGCACCTTCGGCGCGCGCGGCGGCGTTCTGCTCCTCGACCGCCTTTCGAACCGACGGCAGCCCACCCCGGAGGAGCTGCTCGGCGACCGGTCGCTGCTCAGGCTCCAGATCGTGCAGGAGCGCCTGCCGGTGGGTGTTGCGTGGGCTCAGCCGCTTCGGCTTGGGCCGGGTTGGTGCTTCGGCCGGAGACCGGTCGGGTCGGGTGGAACGTTCCCGGCGGCCTTCGTCGCGCCCGCCCTCGTCCGGCCGTCGCGGCGGAGCGCCTCTACCGGCTCCTCGGCGTCCCTGGTCGCGGCCGCCCTCCCGGCCCGCCTCGCGCCCCGTATCGCGGGCCGCGCCGGTGCGAGAGGGACCGGACGGGCGGCGGTCGGAACGTTCTCGCCCGTCTCGTCGAGGTCGACGCTCACGGGGTTCGCCGTCGCGGTCGCGACGCGGCCGGCTCGTCGGCGGCATGGTCAGGGGCGTGAACGGCCGAGGCGACCCGACCACCTCGATCCGCCCCTCGTCGTCTCGCTTCTTCTCCTTGGGCGGGAGCACCGCCGTGATCGTGATGCCGTCGAGCTCGAAGTCGGCGTCGGCGCGAACGACATCGCCCACCTTGGCGCCCTCGTAGAGCAGGCCGGAGTCGAGGACGCCTTTGGGCTGCCGAGCCCCGGCAGCGCGCCAGGTCCAGGTGCCATCGTCGCGCGTGCTGGTCAGCTCGACTTCGATCCGTCTGGACACTCGGCCCCAACCTACCGCGGCTACCGATCGGGGCGATGTTGGCGTTTTCTTGTCAACTCTGGGTATGGGCCGCCGATAATGAGGCAAGAACTGTCTGGTCGGAGGTTGGCGTGGCGCACAAGGAACTCGAGCATCTGCTGAGGAAGCTGAGGGAGTCCGGGGGCTCCGACCTGCATGTGAAGGCGGGGGCACCTCCGCGGATCCGGCTCAACGGCGAGCTGATCCCCCTCAAGGAGGAGGGCGAGCTCTCGCAAGCCATCGTGGACGAGATGCTCAGCGGAGTGCTCCGCTCGAGCGTCCGCGACCGCTACGACGCGATGCAGTCGGCCGATTTCGCCTACGCCTCGGACGCGGGCGACCGCTTCCGCGTCAACGCGTACCGCCAGCGCGAGTCGGCTGCGCTCGTCTTCCGCCTCGTGGTGGGCGAGCCCTACAACTTCGAACAGCTCCGGCTCCCGCCCGCCGTCGAGCGGTTCTCGAACATGCCCCGCGGCCTCGTCGTCGTGGCCGGTCCCACCGGCTCGGGCAAGACGACGACCCTGGCGGCGATGGTCGACAACATCAACCGCACCCGCCGCGCCCACATCGTGACCATCGAGGATCCCATCGAGGTGATGCACACCGACATCCTGTCGTCGGTGAGCCAGCGCGAGATCGGGGTCGACACGCCGGACTTCAGCGTGGCGATGCGTGCCGCCCTCCGCCAGGATCCCGACGTGATCATGGTGGGGGAGATGCGCGACGCGGAGACGGTTTCCACGGCCCTCTCGGCCGCCGAGACCGGGCATCTCGTCCTGTCGACGCTGCACACCCTCGACGCCGCCGAGACCGTCAACCGGATCATCGAGTTCTTCCCGGAGCACCTGCACCACCAAATCAGGCTCGTGCTGGCGGGCGCCCTCAAGGGCACCGTGTGCCAGCGCCTGGTTCGTACCTCCGACGGCCTCGAGCGGGTACCAGCGGTCGAGGTCATGGTGGTGAACGGCCGCGTGCAGGAATGCATCCTGAACCCGGACGTCAAGCTGTCGATCGAGGAGATCATCGCCGACGGCGAGTATTACGGGATGCAGACCTTCGACCAGTCGCTGCTGTCCCTGTACGAGGGCGGCATGATCGAGTTGAGCGACACGCTCGCGGCGGCCACCAACCCGCACGACCTCTCGTTGCACATGCGACGCAGGGGTCTGCTCGCGGCGGCTCCCACCAACGGCAACACGCGCTGATCAGTGCTGCTCGCGCCGCCGGCCGAGTGGGTGATGGCGCATGCCTTCGGCGACCGCTTCGTCGGTGACATGGGTGTAGATCTCGGTCGTCGACAGGCTCGCGTGGCCTAACGCCTCCTGCAGTTCCCGCAGGTTCAGCGCGCCCTCGCGCAGGCCGACAGCCGCGAAGGTGTGCCGGAGGCCATGGACGCGGGTGCCGCGTTGGCGGACGCCGAGGCGGCGCAGCACCCGGTCGACTACATAGGCGACGGTGTCTTTCGACGCGTCGACGGTGCGGCCGATCTCGCGGCCGGCCGGATCGAAGACCGGGCGGGGCCGGGTGGATATGACCAGGGTGCGGGCCTCGAGGCCGAGGCGCTCGAGGCGTGCCCGTCTGCTGGGGAGGTAGACCGCGAGGGCATCGGCGACGAGGCCGGGGACACCGAGGCTGCGCTCCTTGCCGCCCTTGCCCCGCACGACCATGCGCTCCGGGGCGGCCGGGTCGCCGATCAGTCCGTCGAGGCGGAGGGTCGCGATCTCCTCGAGGCGCAGCCCGCATGCCAGTCCGAGGGCGACGATCAAGGCGTCGCGCTCCGGCCAGCGGCTCCCCTCGCCCGCGCCATCGAACATGCGTTCGGCGGCCGCGTCGGACATCGTGCGGGGTAGCCGGCGGGCGCGGCGGGGAGAACGGAGCTTGCGGGCCGGGTCATCTGGCAACCGGCCGGTGTCCTCGCACCAGGCGAAGAAACTGCGAAGGGCGGCGGCACGGCGGGCGACGGTGTTGGGCGACCGTTCCCGCGGCGCCTCGGTGGGGTTCCGGGTGTAGCGCGGATCAGGACGAGTTCGGAAGGCGGCCAATGCGCCGTCGAGGTCGTCGAGGGTCACGTGGTGCAGATCGAGACCGGCGAGCGCGTCGGCGATCGTGCGCGCCCGCTCGGGCGGGTCGAGCGCGGCGAGGTGCTCCCGAGGCGGCAGGTGCCCGACGGCGATGGCGACGTCGGTCATGGTGTCGTCGAGGTCGGCGCGGTAGGCGTCCAACGTGCGGACCGAGCGGTCTTCGTTGGCGAGGCGCTGCAGCCAGCGCGCCAGTGTGGCGGTGTACGGGACGGGGCTGGCGGGGCTCACTCCGTGATCCTAACAGCTCTCACTATCAAATGTATGTTAGGTAGGGAAAGCCACCTGTCCGCCTAAGCCGGCGAGCTCAGCTCCCCTCGCGGCGGAAGGCAGTGGCCAGCGGTCGGGCCGCTGCCAGCAGCCAGTCGAGGGCGGCCCTGACGTCGGCGGGCTCGGACGACTCGGCCAGGTCCCGCTCGACGTCTTCCACTGCCGCCTCCAGGACATAGAGCTTGTCCTTGAGGTCCTCGAGCTCCCCTCTGGCCATGATGAGCTCAGACTCGTTGAGACCGAGCTCGGTCGCCCGCTGGCGGGATTCGTAGTCCCGTTGGCGGCAGGAACGCCTGCAGTACAGCCGGGGCCGCCCGGTCGGCGCCGAGGACGGCATCCGCCGACCGCACCAGCGGCACCTGCCACCCTCGGGGACTTCCGTCACTGTGACGAAAAGGCTACTTCACCAGCCGGATGTTGATCGGATACCGATAGGACTCGCCCTTGTTGGCGGCGATGCCGGCCATGATCATCAACACAAGGCCGCCGATGGCGACGATCGGCAGCAAGAGCAGGCCGATGATGATGAAGATCAGGATGAACGACACCGTCCACGCGATCGTGAGGGTGATCTGGAAGTTGAGGGCCTCCTGGGCCTGTTCCTTCACGAAGGCCGACTCGTTCCCCTTGGTCATGTAGATGACGAGGGCTGGGATGAACCACAGCACGATCCCGCCCAGGTGGGCCAGCATTGCCATGGTGCGATCGTCAGAACTCGCGGCCGGCGCGCCGGGCGATTCATAGGACATTGATTCCTCCGCTTCTTCCCGCTGTTGGCAGTCTTGACCGTACCGCGGGATTCGGCCTGGGGGGCGCCATACCCCCGTCCGCGTGTGCCACGCCCGCCACGACTGCCCGTTCGGGCAAACCGGCCGGCAGTACCCTCGTATCGTGCCCACCGGTCCGGCCGCCCGCGTCGGCGACATGGTCGCCTGTCCCGCGGTGACCGGCACCGTGCCCCATGCCACCGGTCCGATCATCCCCCCGGGCTGCCCCACCGTGCTCATCGGCGGCCAGCCGGCCGCCCGGATGGGCGACATCGTGCAGTGCGTAGGACCGCCGGGAGCGGTTGCGATGGGCAGCGGCACCGTGTTGATCGGCGGACTGGCCGCCGCCCGTCTCGCTGATCTCGCTGGCCACGGTGGCGCCATCACCGGACCCGGGTGTCCCACCGTCATCATCGGCGGCTAACCCCCGCCTTCCCGAACTTGAGGCAATAACGATCGAATTCCGTTCGTTATTGCCTCAAGTTCGGGAAGGCTGGGGATGTGGAGCCGTTTCTCGTCCCCGATCCGCCCGTCGAGACCCTCGATCAGTGGTTGGAAGGAGGCGGCGGCGCCGGCCTGGAGGCGGCGCGCCGGCTGGGCGCGGCGGCCACGACCGACGAGATCGGCGCCGCCGGCCTCCGCGGCCGCGGCGGGGGCGGATTCCCGACGGGAGCGAAGTGGCAAGGCGTGGCCAGCGCGACGGGAACGGAGAAGTACGTGGTGGCCAACGGTGCTGAAGGCGAGCCTGGCACGTTCAAGGACCGGGCGATCATGGCGGCCAACCCCTACCAGGTGATCGAAGGGCTGGCGATCGCGGCCTTCGCCATCGACGCCCGGGAGGCATTCCTCGCCATCAAGGCCAGCTTCGCTCCCCAACGTGACGCGCTCACTCGTGCCCTCGCCGAGATGCAAGCGGCCGGTCTCGCGGGCGAGGTCCAGATCACGCTGGTCGAAGGACCGGAGGACTACCTCTTCGGTGAGGAGAAGGGGCTCCTCGAAGTGATCGAGGGGCGGGATGCGCTCCCCCGCCTCCTGCCTCCGTATCTGCACGGGCTGTTCGCGACCGCTCCGCAGATGGGCTGGAGCGCCACCGACCTCCGGGCTGGACACGCCGGCCGGCATGAATCGAACCCGACGCTCGTCAACAACGTCGAGACCCTCGCCAACGTGGGCCACATCCTGACCCGGGGCCCGGACTGGTTCCGCACGATGGGAACGCCGGCATCGCCCGGCACCGTGGTTGCAACGGTGGTGGGTGACGTCGTCGATCCCGGCGTCGTCGAGGTGGAGATGGGCACCCCGCTCGACGTCCTGATCGAGCACGGTGCCGGAGGACCGCATCCCGGTCGGGAGGTGAAGGCGGTGTTCTCTGGCGTCGCCAACCCGGTGATCGTGGCCGACGAGCTCGGCACCCGACTGACCTACGAGCACATGGCGGCGATCGGCAGCGGTCTTGGTTCGGCCGGCTTCATCGTCTTCGACGACACCGCCTGCATGGTCGAGGTCGGCAGGACGATGTCGAGCTTCCTCGCGGTGGAGTCGTGCGGGCAGTGCCGGCCGTGCAAGTCGAACTCGACCGAGATCACCGAGCGCCTCTTCCGCATCGAGGGTGGGGCCGGCACCGACGACGACATAGCGGTGATCGGCTCGTCGCTTCGCCAGGTGACCGACAGCGCGCGGTGCTACCTCGCGACCGAAGAGCAGGAGCTCGTGAGCAGCCTGCTGCGCTGCTTCCCGGAGGAATTCGCCGCCCACCTCGACGAGGGCGCCTGTCCCCTCCCCCGCGACATCCCCTTCCCGCCCGACCTGAGCCCCTTCCCACCCCGAACTTGAGGCAATAACGAACGGAATCCGTTCGTTATTGCCTCAAGTTCGGCGGGTGTGGGCGTCCCAGGTCGGGACGAGCTGGCGCGCGGCGCGAGCCTCGTCGACCCGGCCCACCGGTGTGGTTCGGGGCGCGGCCTTCCCCGAATCCGCGTTGCCGGCTTCGCGTGCCTCGAGCGCGATCGCCTCGAACGCGTCGGCCATCGCCTCGAGCGTCTGGGGGCTCTCGGTCTCGGTCGGTTCGATCATCAGAGCTTCGTCGACGATCAGCGGGAAGTACGTCGTGGGCGAATGCACGCCCTCCTCCAGAAGCCGCTTGGCGATGTCCATCGCTCTCAGCCCGGTGGCCTTCTTGAGCGAGGCGGCCGACGCCACGAACTCATGCATGTTCGGCCGGTCGTAGGGAATGTCGTAGGTGGCCCGCAGCCGGTGGCGCAACCAGTTGGCGTTGAGCACCGCGGCTTCGGCGACGCGGCGAAGGCCGTCGGCCCCGTTGGCGAGGATGTAGGCATAGGCGCGGGCCAGCGCGAGGGCGTTGCCGTGCCAGCCGTGCACCGGCCCGATCGACGCGGGCGGCGTCGCCCACTCAAAGCCGCCGCCGGTACGGCGCACCGGACGCGGGCCGGGAAGGAACGGCACGAGCCGCTCGCTGACCGCCACGGGTCCCGCGCCCGGCCCGCCGCCCCCGTGGGGGACGGCGAAGGTCTTGTGAAGGTTCATGTGGACGATGTCGAAGCCCATGTCGCCCGGTCGGGTCACCCCGAGGATCGCGTTGAGGTTGGCGCCGTCGTAGTAGAGGAGCCCGCCGACCGAGTGGACCGCGGAAGCGATCTCGGCGATGTCCTCTTCGAACAATCCCAACGTGTTCGGATTGGTCAGCATGATTCCCGCGACGTCGTCATCGAGTTGCTCGCGGAGTACCGCGAGGTCGACGCAGCCGCGGTCGTCCGACGGAACGGTGACGGTTTCGTAGCCCCCGAGGGTCACCGACGCGGGGTTGGTGCCGTGGGCGGAGTCGGGGATCACGATCTTGGTGCGCTGGCGGCCCTGGCTCTCGTGCCAGGCCCGCATCAGCAGCAGTCCGGTGAGCTCTCCGGACGCGCCCGCGGGCGGTTGCAACGTTGCCGCGGCCATCCCGCTCACCTCGCACAAGGCCTCTTCGAGGCCGACGAGGAGCTCGAGCCATCCCTGGGTGAGATTGGCGGGCGCGGCGGGGTGCACGTTGGTGAGACCAGGCAGACCCGCGGCGTCATCGCACAGCTTGGGGTTGTACTTCATGGTGCACGACCCAAGCGGGTATGCGCCGAGGTCGACCGAGTACTGCCGGTGACTCAGCCGGGTGTAGTGGGCGACGAGGTCGCGCTCGCTGACCTCGGCGAGCGGCGCGCCCTCGCCGAGGTGGTCGGCGGGCACGAGCTCCTCCGCGGTCCACTCCGGCATGCCTGTGGTACGGAACGAGGCGGCCGACCGCCCCGGCTGCGAGAGCTCGAAGATAGTCGGTTCAGCATCGCGCCCCATCAGCGGTGCGCTGGTCGCCTTGCCACCAGCCGCGCTCATCGGGCCACCTTCTCCATGGTCTTCACGTACGCGTCGATCTCCTCTCGGGTGCGCCGCTCGGTGACAGCGACGAGGAGCCCGTCGCCGTAGTCGGCTTGGTCGAGCGCGATGCCGGCGAGGAAGCCCTCTTCCGCCATTCGCTCGACAACCTGCTCGGCAGGGATGGGCGTGCGGACGGCGAACTCGCGAAGAACCGGAGCGTCAGCCAGCGGCTCGATCCCGTCGACGGCGAGGAGCGCGTCCCTCGCGTACCGCGTGCCCCGGGCGCACCGCAGGGCGACTTCACGGAGGCCGCCTGTGCCGAGCCAGGCCATGTGGACTGCCGCGCAGATGGCGATGAGGGTCTGGTTCGTGCAGACGTTCGACGACGCCTTCTCGCGCCGGATGTCCTGCTCCCGGGTGCGCAGCGTCGTGACGTAGGCGGCCCGGCCCTCGGTGTCGACGGTCTCGCCCACCAGACGGCCGGGGAGGCGCCTGACGTGATCCTGCCGGCACGCGAACAAGCCAAGGTACGGTCCACCGAAGGACAGCGGCGTGCCGAACGGCTGGCCCTCCCCCACCACGACGTCGGCCCCCCGCTCGCCGGGTGAACGGAGAAGACCCGCCGCGACGGGATCGAACGCCACCAACAGCAGGGCGTCGTGGGCCCGGGCCACCGCGGCGGCGGCGTCGAGGTCGTCGAGGCAACCGAGGTAGTTCGGGTACTGCACGAGCAGCGCGCCGGGCGCTTCTTGTCCGGGTTCGTGATCCGGCCAGGCCGTGATGCCGTCCTGGAGGTCGACGTGGCGCAGCTGATGGCCGGTACCGGCCGCGAAGGTTCCCATCACCGCCCGCCAGCGAGGGTTGACGCCCCGGCTCACCCATACCGTCGATCGGCCGCTGGCGGCGACGGCGAGGTTCACCGCCTCCACCGAGGCAGTCGCGCCGTCGTACAGCGAGGCGTTGGCGACGTCGAGGCCGGTGAGACGGCACAGCATCGTCTGATACTCGAACAGCGCCTGCAGCACTCCCTGGGCCACCTCGGCCTGGTACGGCGTGTAGGCGGTGACAAACTCGGAGCGGAAGGCGACGCGCACCACGGCCGGAATCTCGTGGTCGTAGGCGCCACCGCCTGCGAAGCAGAGCAGGTCGTGGCCGGTGCGGTTCGCGGCGGCCAGCTCGTCGAAGCGGGCGAGGACGTCGGGCTCGCTCAGCCCGGGAGCAAGGTCGAGCCCGGTAGCCAGCCGGAGGGCCGCCGGCACCGCCTCCCATAGTTCGTCGAGCGACGACAGGCCCATGAACTGGAGCATCTGGGCGATCTCGTCATCGGTGTGGGGCACGAAGTGTGACACTCAGGAACCCTTGTGATGGCGAACGAACGGGGTCTTGACAACCTGGGCCGGCAGCCGGGTGCCGCGCACGTCGACCTCCACGCTGGCTCCAGGACGTAGGTCGGGCGGGAGGAACGCGAGCGCGATCCCGTGCTCGAGCACCGGGGAGAAGTTGCCGCTCGTCACCTCGCCCGCGGGCTTTCCATCGACCAGCACGGTGCAACCCTCGCGCGGAGGACGGCGGCCTTCGACGGCGAGGCCGCGCAGGCGCCGGGTTATGCCCCGCTCCCGCTCGGCCGCGAGCGGGGCTCGGCCACGGAAGTCACCTTTGTCCCAACCGATCACCCAGCCGTAGCCCACCTGGAGGGGGGTGATGCCCGGACCGAGCTCATGACCGTGGAGCGGCAGGCCGGCTTCGAGGCGGAGAGTGTCGCGAGCACCGAGCCCTGCCGGCGTGGCACCTGCAGCGAGCACCGCCTCCCAGAACGCCGGTGCGGCATCGACCGGTATGGCGCACTCGACGCCGTCCTCGCCGGTGTACCCCGTGCCCGCTGCGACACAGCGAACTCCCTCGAACTCGAAGTCGGTCACGGCGAAGCGCTCGACCGCGGCTGCGGCGGGTGCTACCTCCTTCACGCACTGCCGCGCCGAAGGTCCCTGCACCGCGATGACGGCGCGCGTGGAGGTGACGTCGTCGCCGCCGAGGGCCGCGACCACCCTGTCGGTGTTGGACGCGTTGGCCATGACGTCGAAGGAGTCCGCCGCGCCAACGGAAGCGGTGCCGTCGGCCGTCGCGGGCCGCCACCACACGATGATGTCGTCGGTGACCGAACCGTCGGACGCATCGAGAAGGTGGGTGTACTGAGCCCGTCCGGGCCCGATGCGGGTCAGGTCGTTCGTGAGGGTCTGCTGGAGGCGATCAAACGCATCCGCTGCGTCGACGCGCACCGTCCCGAGGTGGCTGACGTCGAACGCGGCCACCCCGTCGCGGCAGGCGAGGTGCTCCGCGATCGTGCCGTCCGGGTAGGCCAGCGGCATCTCCCACCCGCCGAACGGCACCATCTTGGCCCCGAGCGCCCGATGGGCACGGTCGAGGGGCGAGTGGTGCAGGTCGGGCACACGGCGCAGCCTAACTCTGCACTCGTGGCGGCTCGCGTTTCGGGGCGCGTCGGGAGCGTCAGTCGGCGAGGGAGAAGTCGAGCGGACGGGGTTCCTGCTCGTCGAGGCCCGCGGCGGCGTGCTGCGAAGGCTCCTCGAGACCGAACTTCACCAACAGGTTGAGGTAGTCGCGCTGGTAGAAGATCTTGACCTTCACGTCAGGCCGCACCTCGCGCAGGCGGCGCACCTTGCGGTTCTTCTTCGTGACGAGCCTCTGGTTCATCGTGGTTATCTCGATGTAGAGGTCGTAGGCGGGAAGGTAGAAGTCTGGGCTGAAGGCCTGCACCGGCTGACCGCGGCGATCCCACTCCAAGGTGAAAGTCGTCGGCTCGTACTCCCACGTGATTCCGTAGAAGTCGAGCAGCTTGGCGAACTGCCGCTCAGAGTTGTGGGCGAACTGCACCTCGGTGTGCGGGAGGTCGCCGGCCAAGCTCTAGCCCCCGGTACCGGTGGCTGGGGTAGTGCCGGACTCGGAGCCGCTTGCCCCGTCACCCGCTGCGGGCTCTTCCTCGCGACCGAAGCTGTGAATCGCGGCGTCGAGCTCTTCTTTGACTCCTGCGAGGGGGACGATGTTGAGGACGCCTTGCCCGCCCCGCACCAGGTCGACGATTTCCTCGCCGGTGGTCGTGAGGACCGACTCGCTTCCGTTGAGCACCAGGTTGGCCGACGCCACCTCCTCGCCGAGGTTGTCGCGTAGGTACTGGATCGCCCGGCGGGCCGATTGCAGGGATATCCCCGCATCGAGGAGGCGTTTGATCACCTTGAGCTCGAGGAGGTCTCGATAGGAGTAACGCCGCTGACTCCCGCTGCCCTTGGCGTCTGAAATGGACGGCCGCAACAGATCGGTGCGGGCCCAGTAGTCGAGCTGGCGGTAGGTGATGCCCACGATCTTGCAGACCTGCGGTCCGCGGAACCCCTCTTCGGCCATGGGGAAGCCTCCTCGCGTCGTTCCGACGCGCTTGTCACAGCGACGTAGTTACGCTGATGTTACCGCGGTTCTGGCTCCGTGGGTGGACCTTAACGACGCGCGCTCACTGCGACGGGGGCGCGAAGTCCTCAGGGCGCACGTTCTCGATGAACTGCTGAAACTCCTTGACGACTTCCTCTTCGCCTTCGGCCTGCTCCTCGAAGGCGACCCCCTCGGCATCGAGCAGCGCGTCCTCGGCGAAGATCGGGACCCCGAGCCGAACCGCCAGTGCCATGGCATCGGAAGGACGGCTCGACACTGCATACGGTTGTCCGTCGCGGCTCATCCGGATCTCGGCGTAGAAGATCCCGTTGACGAGTTCGGTGATTACGATTCCCTCAACGTGCACCGCGAGCGCGACGAGCAGGTCTTTCATCAGGTCATGGGTCATCGGCCGTTGGGTCTCGACACCCTGCATCGCAAACGCGATGGCGTTGGCCTCCTGGTGGCCGATCAGGATCGGTAGCGTTCGACCGCCGTCACCGGTTTCCCGCAGAAGCACCACGGGGGTGTTCGATGGGAGCTCCACCCGGATGGCGGCCAGTTCCATCTCCACCATGACCACCACCCTACCGTCCGGACTGCCCTATCGCGCGTAGAGCGCGCTGACGTGGGCGTCGGGGTCCTCCCTGAGGGCATCGAGGTCACCTGCGAACACGAATCGGAGGTTCCGGTAGCGCTCCGCGAAGTCGAGGCCGTAACCGAGGACGAAGTCGTCATCGATCTCGAACCCGACGAACCGCACGTCGGTCGGCACGATCCTGCGGACGGCCTTGTCGAGGAGCGCGCACACCGCCAACGATCGGGGTTCCCGTTGCCCCAACTGGCCGAGGATGTAGGTGAGCGTGAGTCCGGTGTCGACGATGTCTTCGACAAGCACGACGTCACGGTCGTAGATGTCGATCTCGAGGTCTTTCACCATCCGCACCCGTCCCGAACCCTCGGCATAGGAGGAGATCGCCAGGAAGTCGACCTCGACCGGTCCCGGGAGCCGGCGGACGAGGTCGGCGAGGAAGGGCACGCTCCCCTTGAGAACCGCGACGAGAACGACGCCGTGCGGGTAGGCCTCGGAGAGTTCTGCCGCGAGCCGTTCCACCGCTACGTCGAGCTCATCGGCGTCGATGAGCACGCGCAGCTCGGGGTCGGGCACTACGGGCCTGTGTAGTTGCGGAGGGCGGAGCGGAGCATCGCGGCGCGCATCCCCTGACCGAGCTTGCTCAGTTCCGTGAGGGTCTCCATCGCCTGGCGTTTCGACCGGGGGTTGCGCTGCTTGAGCATTGGCATCACGAGTTGCTCGAACAGGCTGGCCTCGCGCTCTGCCGCCGTCTTGTAGGTGCGGAGGTGCCTGGCCTCCACGCCGAATCGCTGGAAGGCAGCGGCCAGGTTGGCCACCACGAGCGCCTCTTCGTCGTAGTAGACCGCCCCGCCCATGTTGCGGCCGCTCAGGAGGCCGAAACGTTCCAGGTCGCGGAGCGCCTCGACCGTCAATCCCGATGCATTGGCGAGCTCGGTGGCACTCAGGCTCACGCCGGTGTGCACGATGGTGAGCGGGTTGGGCCCCAGGTCGGGCAAGGACTGCGTGGCGAGGGTTGGCTCGGTCGCCGGCTCGGCTTCACGGGGCTCGCCGTCGGTGTCGTCGGGCACGGGAGCACCGGCCGCGCCTTCGGCCAGGCGACCCTTGATCACCTTCAGCGGCAGGTAGTTGTCGCGCTGCTGATGCAGGATCCAACGGAGACGGTCGACATCGGATGAATAGAACTTTCGGTAGCCCGACGGCGTGCGCTCGGGGTCGAGCAGCCCCTGGTCCTCCAGGAAGCGGATCTTGGAGATCGTGAGATCGGGGAACTCCTCGTTGAGGAGGGATATCACCTCACCGATCGAAAGGTACGACCGCTCCGCCATGACGGCTACTCGCCAGCGGATCCGGCCAGGAACACCAGCTTGAATTTGCCGATCTGCACCTCGTCGCCGGTCTCGAGTCGTGCGTCATCGATGCGTTCGCGGTTGAGGTACGTGCCGTTGAGCGACCCGACGTCGCGCACGAGATAGCCGTCGGGCTCGCGTAGGAATTCGGCGTGGCGGCGCGAGACGGTGACGTCGTCGAGGAATATGTCGCTCTCGGGGTGCCGTCCCGCCGTGACAACGTTAGCTTCGAGCGCGAACTTCGATCCCGCGTTGGGCCCGCGTTTGACGATGAGCATGCCGGTGCCTTCGGGGAGATCCGGCAGCGTGACCGCGTGCTCTTCTTCGGTCTCTCCGGCCGACTCGATCGGGCTGAATGTGATCGTCTTGGGCTCGCTGTCGCTGTGGTCGAGCGCGTTGCCACACGACGAGCAGAAGTTGGCCCGCGGCGGGTTCCTGTGGCCGCAGTTGTTGCAGAAGACGTCGGTCACCAGCGTCTCAGCTCTCGATCAGCTCGCGGTACGCCTCGGGACTCAGAAGGGCCTCGTACGCGCTCGGGTCGCTGGGCTCGATCACGCAGATCCACCCCTCCCCATAGGGATCCTCGTTGAGCCGTTGCGGAGCGTCCGCGAGTTCGGTGTTGACATCGGCCACGACGCCGCTGACGGGCGCGTAGATGTCGGACACCGACTTGGTGGACTCGACCTCGCTGAAGCTCGCACCCGCTTCCACCTTGCTCCCGGGCTCGGGGAGCTGCACGTAGACGACGTCGCCGAGCGCGTCCTGGGCGTAGTCGGTGATACCGATCCGTACCTTCCCATCCTCGAGCCGCACCCACTCGTGGTCGGAGGTGTACCGCAGATCGTCCGGCACATTCATGGCGTGGACCCTACTGGACGCGCGACATCGAAGGTCACGGGCCGATCGAGCGCGGGGAGCTCCACGCGTGCGAACCGCTCGACCTTCACGGACACGGTGTCGCGGACGGCCTCCAAGGCATCGATCGCGCCTCCGGGGATCTTCAGGCCACCTTCGAGCGTGCTCGGCTGGCCGATTGCCGCGATCTCGTAGTCGGGCACGATCGTCACGCCGTCGACCGCGATGCGTCCGCTCTCCTCGCTGAAGGCCGTCGTCGCGCCGACTCGCCGGCCGTTCACCGCGATCGCCTCGGCCCCGGCGTCCCTGAGCTCCTGCACCACGTCGATCATGGAGTCGAACGACACCGACGCCTCGGGGTCGGTCACGTGGACTATCACGCCGGGTCCTGACACGGGCACAGTTCCCGCGAGCACCTGGAGGGTTCGGAGCTGTTCGGCGCGCGCCTCGGCCGCGGCGGCCGCGCTCTCGCTGGAGCGCCGCAGTTCGTTCAATTGGATCCGGAGCAATCCAACTTCTTCCTGGAGCGCATCCGCCTCGGCGTTGAGATCGGCCAGAATCCGCGCGAGGTTCTGCTCGCTCTCGGCTGCCAGCGGGGTCTCCTGGGCAGGGGCGTCACGCAGCTGGCTCACCAACAGGAAGCCGGCGACCGCCGCGGTTAGGACAACCACCGTCGAGCCGCGCAGCCGAGCCGGGCCCAACCGTCGCAGGGCCTGGACTGCCGCGGTCATGCGCCGAAGACCCTTCGCCGGATGGCGGCCAGGTTCTGGAAGATACGGACGCCGAAGACGACGACGACAGCCGTAGTGAGGTCGACCGCCAGCTGGTCGCCAACCCACACCAAGCCAGCCGCCACCGCGCCGTTGGTCACGAACGCAAGCACGAAGACACGGTCGTTGAAGGTCTGTTCGAGGTGCGCACGAAAGCCGCCGAAGGCGGCGTCGATCGCTGCGACCACCGCCATCGCGGCGTACCGGGTCAGCTCGGACGGGATGGTCGGCTGGAGCACCACCGCGACCAGCGCCCCGAGGATCAGCCCGAAGAGCGCGAGCATCAGCCGGTTCCCTCGGCGGGTGTGGCCGAAGAGATGGCGACCCGGCCGGTGTGTGAGGGCACCACGATCTCGTCCTTCTCCTCGACACGGAAGGTGAGGCCGAAGAGGCGGGTCCAGTTTTCGAACCGCCGGAAGATGACGCTCGCCTCGAATCCCGTCCGGCTCGCGCCGATCGCGGTGACGGAGTACGGGGGCGTCTGGGGCCTGAAGTTCACGAGGATCGTGTCGCCCGCGGATCGGATCGGCGTGGTGGCGACGACACGGCTGTCGTTCACTGCCACTGCCTCCGCGCCCGCCGCGAAGAGCGCGTTGACGACGAGCTGGATGTCGGAGTCGTGGATCTTGTATGCGCCCGCCTGGTTCGGGGAGGGCGGCCGCCGATCGGAGTTGTCGAGCGTGACGGCGAGGCCCGGTCCGGACAGAGCGACCGCGCCCGCCTGGGCGGCGAGCTGGGCCTCGCGCCGGGCGGCTCGCCGCCGGATCGCCGAGCTCTGATCCACCCGAGACTTGGCCTCGGCCACTTCCTCGCGAAGGTCTTGCACCACGCTGTCGAGGTCGTCGACGAGCTGTTGGCGCGCGTCGATCAGGCGGATGAGCTCGGCCCGGCGGGGAGCGTCCGCTTCGCGGCGCTCCCGCGCTGAGGTCGTGGCGGCGATGATCAGAAACCCGACCAAGGCGACGACGATTGAGAGGGCTGCATTCGGTCGGCTTCGCAACTCGGCTTCGGGTCTATTCGTTCAGGATCTGACGGATTTTCCGAGCGTACTGCTGCGCGAGGGCTCGAGCATCCGCAGCCGTGCCGCGTTCGGCCCAGATGTGGGTGAGGGGATCTTCGGGATCGGGAAGGACCAGGACCCAGCCCCCCTCGACGAGGATCTTCACGCCGTCGACGAGGACGACTTCGTTGTCGCCGGACTGTTCCACGACTGTCCGCATGACCGTCCCCTTCTGTTCCCACGGGGTAGGTACCGTCTCGCGGGCCACAAACGACCGGGGCAGCTGGCTGACCACCTTCGACAGGCGCCCTTCGGTTTCAGCCAGCAAAGACAGCAGGTTGATGAGCGTCGCGGTGGCGTCGTAGGCGGGCATGAAGGTGGGGAAGATGTAGCCACCCTCCTGGCTCGCTGCCAGCGTGATGTTCTGGGTCGATGCCACGTCCATGAGGTGCGGCGTCGAAAGCTTCGTCCAGACGAGCTCGGCGCCGTTGTCGGCGCACACCTGCTCGACCGCTCGGCCGACGGAGACCGGCACGGCGATACGAGCCTTCTCTGTCGTCTGGCTGACGAGGAGGACGAGCGCGAGAAGCGCCTCGCCGTGGCTGAGGACGTGGCCCTCGTCGTCGATGAGGGTGATCTGCTCCCCGTCCGGGTGGATGACGGCTCCCGCGTGCGCGCCCGCTGCCACGACGAGGTCTCCGACGTGCCGGGCATGCTCGGCCGCATCGAAGGAGGCAGCCTGGGCGGTGGCCGCGTAGGGGTTGAGGGCAAGGACTTCGGCTCCGACCTTCGACAGCACGGTGGGCATGACGAAGCTGGTCGAGCCGTACGAGTAGTCGAGCACCACCTTGAACCGGGCGTCGCGGATCTTCGGGGCGTCGACAGTGGCCATCAACGCCAAGGTGTAGAACTCGAGGATCCGCGGGGGGAAGCCGATGTCGCCGATGTCGGCCGCGAAGGCTCGCCGGTAGTCCTCTCGGGCGAAGAGACGCTCGATCTTCCGTTGGGTGGTTTCGTCGATGTCGAGGCCGTCACGATCGAAGAACCGGATGACGACCGACTGCGGATCGCCCGCGACGAGGCGCACCGTGATCGCCCCCGCCGTCTGCTGGGACCGCACGTGGAAACGCGTGACGGGCACCGGAGCCATCTCCAGGTCTTCCACGTTGATGCCTGAGGCGTTCAGGCCGACCATCACGGCCCGCTTCAGCGTCCGCGCTGCCCGGCTCGAGTCGCGTGACGTGGTGATCCGCTCGCCCTTCCTGAGCGTGGTGCCCAGCGCCATGGCCACTCTGGTGGCCAGTTCTGGCGTGATGTCGATGTTCGCGAGGCCGGCGATGCCCGCCCGGCCGAACAGCGTGCGGGCGCCGCGGGACTCCCACACGATCGAGCTGTTCACGATGGCGCCGGCCTCGACCGTCTTGAAGGGATAGACCTTGACGCCTTGGTTGATCACCGCGTGTTCACCGATGAAGCACTCGTCGCCGAGGACGACTCCTTCCTCGCATCGCGCCCCCTGCCGGAGGTCGGTGGCGCGACCTACGACGCAGCCTCGGAGCCGGACGCCCTGACCGAGGTAGGCGTTGTCGTGGACCACGGCCCGGTGGATGTTCGCGCCTGCCGCCACCATCACGTTGTTGCCGAGGACGCTGTATTCCCCTATGTGCGCCCCAGCCTCGATCTTGCAGTAGTCGCCGATGACCGCCGGCGCCTCGATGACGGCTTCGGGATCGACCTCGCTGCCCTCACCCAGCCAGATCCCTTCGCTGAGGTGGAAGCCCGGTATCTCGAGGCTCACCTTGTGGTCGAGCACATCGCGATGCGCCTTCGAGTACGCCTCGAGGGTGCCTACGTCCTCCCAGTAGCCGCTGCACGAGAACCCGAACATCGGCTTCCCGTCCGCGAGGAGGGCAGGGAACACCTCATTGGAGAAGTCGACGGATTTGCCTTCGGGTATGTAGTCGAACACTTCCGGCTCGAGCACGTAGATGCCGGTGTTGATGGTGTCGCTGAACACCTGACCCCACGAGGGCTTCTCGAGGAACCGCTCGATCGACCCGTCTTCGCGCGTGATGACTATGCCGAAGTCGAGCGGGTTCTCCATCGCCTTGAGCCCGATCGTCGCCATGGCACCCCGCTCTTCGTGGAAGCGGACGACCTCCGAGATGTCGATGTCGGTGATCACGTCGCTCGCGATCACCAGGAACCGATCGGTCAGTTCCTGCTTGGCATTGGCCACCGACCCCGCGTTCCCGAGCGGGGACTCCTCGGTGGCGTACACCATGCGCACCCCGAACTCCGCGCCGTCGCCGAAGTAGGTGCGGATGCTGTTGGCCATGAAGCCGAGGGTGACGACGATCTCGTCGAAGCCGTGGTCCTTGAGTAGCCGGACGATGTGTTCCATCATCGGCCGGTTGACGAGCGGGATCATCGCCTTCTGCTGATTCGAGGTCAACGGGCGGAGACGACTTCCCTCGCCGCCCGCCAAGATGACTGCCTTCACACCTACTCCCTATGTCGCAGCCGACTGTACCCCCCGCTCGGCGAAGGCACGCCTGGCGAGCGGCACGTAGGTGATCGCCGCGTAGTAGCTGAGCAGCAGGCCGGGCACCGCGAAGAACCACGCTGCGCCACGCGCCTGGGTTGCCCAGGAGATGTCAGCTTCGCTGGCGAGGAAGAACGGGAAGGCGAAGAAGTTTGCGAACGTGCCGGCCTTCCCGACCCACTGCACGTCGATGCGGGCTGCGCCTGCCAGCGCGAGGCCGACGACCGCGAGCGACACCGCCGCTTCCCGGAAGATCACGAGGGCACCGAGCCAGAGGGGCACTGAGCCATCGACGAGGATCGCGATCACTCCGACGCCGAGGACGACGCGATCGGCCGTCGGGTCGAGGACCTTGCCGAGGTTCGACACCTGGTTGAAGCGGCGGGCGATCACACCGTCGACCCAGTCGGTGGCGCCCAGCACCCCCAGCAGC
>CAZWDB010000050.1:0-31847 GCA_964632885.1 uncultured Acidimicrobiales bacterium
ACTTCGTCACCTTGGCCAGCACGTCGCGGCTGGTCAGGATGAGGAGGTCCTCCCCTTCCACGGTGATCTCGGTGCCGCCGTACTTGCTGTAGACGACGGTGTCACCCACCGCGACATCGGGCGGGATGAGCTCACCGCTGTTCTCGGTCCGGCGGCCCGGGCCGACGGCGAGTACCTCGCCCTGCTGGGGCTTTTCCTTGGCGGTGTCGGGGATGACGAGGCCCGAGGCCGTCGTCTCCTCGGACTCGTTGGGACGCACGACGATGCGGTCCTCGAGGGGCTGCAGGTTCATTCTGGCGCCTCCGTTGGCGTGGTCTTAGCACTCTCAACTTGCGAGTGCTAATCAAAGCACTCCGCTGGCACTCAACGCAAGCGAGTGCTAGTTCCGGGGCGCCAACTGGGCGTGGCTGCCCTGTGAGTGAGTGGTGTCAGGCGAGGAGCGGGAGGCGCAGGTTGGGGTCGGCGCCGAGGTCGAGGGGACTGGGGCCTTCGGACCCGAGACGCCACCACGCAGCCGCCCCCACCATGGCGGCGTTGTCGGTGCACATCGACCGGCTGGGCAGGAACGCTCGCCGGCCGTCTTCGATGCAGGCGTCGAGCATGCGTTCGCGCAGCGCCGAGTTGGCGGCCACGCCGCCCGCGAGGCAGATGCCCTTGGCACCGATGGCCTCTGCGGCTCTGCGGGTCTTGGTCACCAACACGTCGACAACGGCCTCCTGAAACGAGGCCGCCACGTCGGCGGTGCCGGCTTCGGGGTGCTTCCGCAGGTGCGTGATGACCGAGGTCTTCAGGCCGCTGAACGAGAAGTCGAATGGCCGGTCCATCAGGCCCCTCGGAAACGCGATCGCCTCAGGGTCACCTTCAGGCGCGAGCTTGTCGATGACGGGGCCGCCCGGGTAGCCGAGTCCGAGAACACGGGCCACCTTGTCGAACGCCTCACCCGCGGCATCGTCGATCGTCTGACCGAGGAGGCGGTAGCGGCCGTGGCCTTCCATCGAAACGAGCATGGTGTGACCCCCCGACACCAGGAGCACCGCGAGGGGCATCTCCAGTTCGAGGTCGGGCTCCTCGACGAGCGCGGCGTAGAGGTGCGCTTCGAGGTGGTTGACACCCACGAAGGGCACGTCCCACACCAGCGCGAACGCCTTCGCAGCGCTGACGCCGACGAGGAGAGACCCGATGAGTCCGGGACCGCACGTGGCAGCTACGGCGTCGAGCTCGTGGCCCTCGAGGCCCGCATGCAGCAAAGCCTCGGCGACGACGGGGGTCAGCAGGTCGACATGGGCCCGGCTGGCGATCTCGGGCACGACCCCGCCGAAGCGCGCGTGGAGGTCGACCTGGCTGCTGACGACCGACGACAGCACCTGGGTGCCCCCGACAACCACCGCGGCTGCGGTCTCGTCACACGACGTCTCGATCGCCAGGATCCGCGTGGACGGGCCGGGCCGTTGATCCGGTTGATCGGTCATCGCCGATCCCGTCCCCACTCCACGACCGCCGGCGCGGCCTGGCCCAGGCGCGCCAGCCGTGCGCCGTAGTCGGGGGTGTCGATCCCTTCTGCCCACATCACCAGCGCATCCTCGTTCGTCTCCACGTAGTAGTTCTTGCGGATACCGGCTGACCGGAAACCGAACTTGGCATACAGCTCCTGGGCGCCCGCGTTGCCCATCCGAACCTCAAGGGTGAGGTTGCGCGCCCCGGCCCGCCTCGCATCGTGGGCGAGGGTATGGAGCAGGCTCGTACCGATCCGTCGTCGGTGCAGGGCAGGATCGACCGCCAGGGTCGTCACGTGGGCGTCGTCACCGGTAAACATCAGGCCGCCGTAGCCGGCGACGATCCCGTCGCACCGGGCGACGTAGTAGGACCGGCTGCCGCGTAGCGCCAGCTCCGACAGGAACAGGCTGAGCGACCACGGACGGGGATACACCTGGGCTTCGATCCGCAGCACCGCACGCAGATGGCGGCGGCGCATCGGCACGATGTGCACCGCCTGGTCGCTGCCGCCGCCGGCTTGGTCGGGCCGTTCCGGCGCCCGGGTGGCCATACTCACACCGCCTCGTCGCGGCGTTCGACCCGGGAACGCCGCTCCCAGTTGATCTCGGCATCGGACTTACGCAGGTACTGGGCGTGGATCTGCCACGGCGGGACGAACTCCTCCCGGATCGCCCGCGGATGCGCCAGCTCGACCAGGTCGCTCGCCAACGGGAAGGAGTTTCCGACAGTGCCCAGCTCGATCGAACCACGGTCGTTGTCGAGTTCGCTCGCGTACCGGAGCGCGCCGTCGCCGATAGCGAGGGCGTCCTCGCCGGTGGCGAGCAGCTCGTTGGCGACGTCGCGGGCAGTCGACACCATCGGTCCGGCCACCCGCTGAACACCCCCCGGGACCTGACGATAGAGGCCGTAGAAGACCTCGCCCCGGCGGGCGTCGATCACCGGCACGATTAGCCGGCGCACGTGCCTCACCTGGTAGGCGAGGAGGTCGAGGCTGGAGAGCCCGATCATCGGCACCCGCAATGCCTGGGCCATCGACTTCGCGGTGGCGAGCCCGACGCGGAGCCCGGTGTAGAGCCCCGGACCCACGTCGACCGCGACCACGCTGATCTCGCGGAGGTCGATGCGCGCCTGCGACGCTACAAAGCGGATGGCGGGCACGAGGGTTTCGGCGTGGCGACGACCCCTCGCAGCGTGGAACGACGCGAGCACGCCTTCGTATCCTCCGATGGCGCACCCGACAAGCGGTGTGGCCGTCTCGATCCCGAGCACGATCACGCGTCGGCCCGCCAGCGGCCGATCGCGCGCTCGAGAGCATTCTGACGGGCGGACCATGATGTCCCGACGGCGTGGAGATCGAGGTCGCGATCTTCGTCGCCCGCGCCGTAGGAGATCTCGAGCTCGAGATAGTCGGCGGGCAGAACCACTTCGGCCACGTCGCCCCACTCGATCACGGCAACCGCCTGGTCGTCGACGAGCTCCGGAATGCCGAGCTCGGTGATCTCCTGCAGATATTCGAGGCGGTACACATCGACGTGCACGAGACGCATCCGTCCCTCGTAGGACCGCATGAGGGTGAACGTGGGACTGGTGATGGGTTCGGTGACACCGAGGGCGGCGCCCAGGCCCTGGGTGAAGGCGGTCTTCCCTGCTCCCAGATCGCCCGCGAGGAGCACGAAGTCGCCGGGGCGTAGAAGGGCCGCGATCTGGGCTGCTAGCTCGCGGGTGTCTTCAGGTGACTTGGTTACCAGCTTCGTCGGCGTCATGGTGTTGCGGCGCTTGGGAAGTCGACGAGGGCTTCCTTCGCACGGATCAGGTCCGCGCGCATCTGGGCCATCTGCGCTCCTCCACCCCGCAACACCGCCGCGGGATGGTAGGTGGGCACCAGGACTCCCGTGCGGAACGGATAGCTGCGCCCCCGGACGCGCGTGATTCCCTCGGACGTGTCGAGGAGGAGCTTGGTGGCGAAGTTGCCAAGGGTCACGACGACCTTCGGCGCGATGAGGTCGAGCTTCTCCTCCAGCCATGGCCGGCACGTGGCGACTTCGTCGGGGCGGGGATCCCGGTTGCCCGGGGGGCGGCACATGAGGGTGTTGGCTATGAAGAACTCGGCGCGGGTGAGACCCATCTCTTCGAGCACGAGACGGTCGAGGAGCTGGCCCGACCTTCCTACGAACGGCTCGCCCTTCAGGTCCTCGTCGCGTCCGGGCGCCTCGCCGACGAACATCAGCTCCGCCCGGGGGTTGCCGACACCGAACACAACGTTGGTGCGTCCTTCCGAGAGCGGACACTGGGTGCACGCCGCGGCCTCGCGCGCCACTTCGTCCAAGGTCCTCGGCACGCTCGAAATGGTACCGGAGCACTGGAGACGGCCAAACCGGCGGTCACGCCGTCAGCGCGATCCGGATGGCGGCCTCCATGGCGGCAGCACCGAGGAAGCGCACGTGGTCGGCTTGGGCGGCGACCTCACCGGTTGCGCACGCCACCACGGCGTCACCGTCGAGTGACGTGTGGACGGGTGAAAGCGCGCGCGCGTATCCGTCGTGACCGCCCGCGGCCAAGCGGTAGCACTCGAGCTTGTCGAGTCGGGCGTTGGTCGCGATGACCCCGATAGTGGTGTTCTGACCGAAGCCGACGTCGGCGGACGAGATCCGAGACGACGGCACTGCGGGCGCCTCGCCGTCAGCTGGCAACAGGTCGCCGACGGCGTTCACCGCGACAAGGGCGGCTGCGGTAAGGGGCCCGTCTGTCACTACCGCCGTTCCGATCCCTCCGGGCCGAGTGTGTTCGGGGCCGCGGAACTTGCCGACGGTCGCGCCGGCGCCGGCTCCCACCCGTCCGGTAGCGAAAGGCCCCGGTGTGGCCGCCCGGCACGCGGCGTAGCCCTCGTCGGGACCGGGGCGCACTCCAGCATCACCGACGCCGAGGTCGTACAACCCGAGGCCGATGACGATCGGAACCGGTCCCGCCGCAGTCGGGAACCCGACGCCGCGCTCCTCGCACCAGCGCATTACGCCGTCGGCGCTCGCGAGGCCGAACGCGGACCCGCCGGTGAGCACCACGGCCGAGATGTGGCTGACCAGCATCCCTGGCGCGAGTAGCGCCCACTCGCGCGTCGCGGGCGCGCCGCCCCGTACCTCCCCGGAGGCGACGGTGCCAGCCGGCAGGAGCACGACAGTGCAGCCGGTGGACGCCGCCTCGTCGGTCCAGTGTCCGACACGGACGCCGGCGACGTCGGTGATCATCCCACGTACACACGCGGCACGCGCGTGCCGATGTGACAGAGCACCTCGTAGCTGATGGTGCCGAGTCGTTGCGCCCACTCGTCGCCGGTGATGCACGCGCCACCCTGGTCACCGATGAGGACGGCTGCGTCGCCGACCGCAACCACGTCGTTGCCGCAGTCGACGGTGAGCTGGTCCATGGTCACCACGCCGGCGATCCGACGGCGCCGGCCGCCGATGAGTACCTCGCCTCCGACTTCGGACAGCCGCCGGAACACGCCGTCGGCATAACCGATCGGCAGGGTCGCGACCACGCTCGGCTGGTCGAAGACATAGCGCAGACCGTAGGAGATGCGTTCGCCCGCGTCGACGGTCTTCACGAAGGACACTTCAGTGCGCAAGGTCATAGCCCGGCGCAAGTCCGCGAGGCCCTCCAGCTGCGCGGAGGGCGCGTAGCCATAGATCGAGATGCCCGCGCGCACCAGGTCGTACTGCGCGGTCGGGTGAGCGATCACACCGGCCGAGTTGGCGGCGTGCGACAGCACGGGCGTGAGGCCCGCGTCCGCGAACCGCGCCCTGACCTGTTCGAAGCGCTGGACCTGCTCCCCCGTGAACATGTCGTCGGGCTCGTCCGCAACGGCGAAGTGGGTGCAGAGCCCCCCGAGACGAAGCCCCGGGGCGCGCGCGACCGCCTCGCCGATGGCCACGGCGTCCTCGAGCGCGGCGCCGACGCGGTGCATCCCGGTGTCGACCTTGACGTGGACGTCGGCGGGCTCGGCAACTTTGGCGGCGGCGGCCTCAAGGGCCGCTACCGCGCCCCGCGTGTACACGATCGGAGTGAGACGGCGGGCGACCACTTCTTCCATCGCGGCGGGAGGTGGCTCGGAGAGCAGCAGCACCGGCGCGTCGATCCCCGCCTCGCGGAGTTGGATCGCCTCCTCGACCGTCGCCACGCCGAGCCAGTGCGCGCCCGCGTCTAGGGCAGCGCGAGCGACCGGCACCGCGCCATGCCCATACGCGTCGGCCTTCACGACGGCGCAGAACTGTGCGTCGGGAGCAAGCCCGGCGAGGACCGCGACGTTGTGGCGGATAGCCTCCAGGTCGATGTCGGCCCACACCCTGCGGAACTGCCTGCTCACTGCTCCGCGTCCTCCTTCGAACCACGAGCGGTCGAGAGCCAGGCGGGAACCAGGTCGAGCAGGTCGCCCGCGACGAGTCCGACGGCATGACCTGCCCCCGCGGCACGTCCGTGGCAGTGCGCCGCGAACGCAGCCGCGTCGAGGGGCTCGACTCCCGCGGCGAGAAAGGCGGCGACGATCCCGGTCAAGACGTCGCCGGTACCGGCGGTAGCGAGCCGGGGCGAGCCGGTGGCACAGATGCGGACGGCGCCGGCGGGATCGGCCACAACCGTCGTCGACCCCTTGAGCACCACGATGGCTCCCGTGGCGGCGGCCAGGGCGCGTACTGCTCCGATCCGGTCGCCGCCCACTCCGCCCGGCGCGAGACGCTCGAACTCTCCTTCGTGGGGCGTGAGCACCGTTGGTCCGGCGCGTCCCTGCAACAGCTCGGTCAGTGCCGCGCTCCCGAGCGCCGCGAGTGCGTTGAGACCGTCCGCGTCTACGACTACCGGGCAGGACACCGCGCCGACCACAGCCTGGATGGCTCGCACCGTGCCGGCACTCCTCCCCAATCCGGGCCCGATGGCGACCACACCAAACCGCCCCGCCTCCTCCACCACCGCCGGCGCCCAGTCCTCAGGGAGGGACAGGCCCACTACTTCACCGGGCGGATAGGCACTGGGCGGAGCGCCCGGGGACGCGAGGCGAACCATGCCCGCGCCGGCGCGGAGCGCGGCCATCGACGTGAGCCACGCGGCGCCCAGCATCCCGCCCGAGCCGGCGACCACGAACACGGCCCGCTGCCACTTGTGGGCTTCGCGCGGCGGCTCGGGGAGGCCGGAAGCTACATCGGAGTCCTCCACCAGGTGGATACGGGCGCGTGAGACATCGAGGCCGATGTCGATGAGTTCAACCGCGCCAGCACGTTCGGCGCCCGGGCCGAGCAGGAGTCCCGGCTTCAACGCCGCGAACGTGACCGTGTGGCTCGCATGGACGGCAGTCTCGACCGCAGAGCCGGTGTCGCCGTTGACGCCCGACGGGATGTCGACCGCGAGCACCGGGACGTCGCCAGGATCAGGGGCTACATAGGATCCGTGGAAGCCGGTGCCGTAGGCCGCGTCGATGACGAGGTCGCAGCCGGGGAGGCTAGGCAGGGCTGCCGCGGCGTCGACGATCGTGACCCGCGCCCCCGCCCGTGCCAGCCGGCGCCCCGCGGCCCGCCCGTCGGCGCCGTTGTTGCCCTTCCCCGCCACGATCACGACCCGCCGGCCGTAGGCCCCTCCCATGCGGCGAAGCGCCGCGCGCGCGACAGCCGCCCCCGCGCGCTCGACGAGCACGGTGGTGGGCTCGGGCGCGTCACGGTCGACGGCGCCCATCTCGCTCGACGTAACGACCGGAATCACAGGGCGACCACGACTGCCAGCGCGACATGGTGGTCGTGGCTTACCGACACATGCCACTCCTTCACCCCGCGCTCTCGTGCCAGCGCCCCGGCGCCGTCCCTCAGCTCCACGCGGGGCGCACCGCTCTCCGCGTTGACGAGTTCGACGCACGCGAAGGGGAAGGCACCGAGCCCCACTCCCAGCGCCTTCATGGTTGCTTCCTTCACTGCGAAGCGCACCGCAAACCGTTCGGCCGGGTCGCGGGCCTTCCAGGCGTAGTCCCGCTCGATGTCGGTGAAGAGCCGCTCGGCCAGGCTCGGCGTGCGGAGCAAGGCAGCCCGGAATCGGTCGATGTGGACGACGTCGGTGCCGAGGCCGATCATCGCGTCACCCTCGTTCCGCTCTCCAGAGGCGGGCGAGATCGCGCACCGGCTCGACGAGCACGTCGGCGACCGCGACCTCCGCCAGCCTCGAGTCGTCGAAGGAGGGTTCGGTCTCGCACACCGCGTCGACAAGTGCGTTGTAACGGTTCCGGTAGCCCGACAGCACGGCGCGGAACACATCGGGCGCCAGACGGTCATGGAAGTCGACGTGTAGCAGCGTCAGCTCCGTCACCTGGTTGTCCTTCACCTCGGGCACGATCACGATGGTGCGGCCGTCGCGCTCGCCTCGAGTAACGGTGACCTCGCGCTCGGTCGCGGCGCGCCGTTTCGTGCCTTTGAGACGGGGATCGGTCTCGGTCCGCGACGGCACATCGGCAACCACGCCGCCCTTGTCGATAACGCCGATCGTCGCCGTGCCCGCCGCCGGGTCACCTTCAACCGTGTAGCGGGTGTAGCCGGTGACCTTATCGACCGCGGCGTCGAGAGCGGCGAGGGCGCGCCGGGAGCGATAGCTGAGCCGATCGCGCGCCGCGCCGGCCGCGATGGTCTCGCGCACCAGCGTGACCTCGGCGTAAGTGTCCTCGGCTCGGCTGATGCCTACCGTGACGGTCTTGGCCTGGTGCTTGATCGCGTCGATCGGACGGGTGAGCTCGTCGATGGCGCGTGTGAGGGCGTCGACGAGGTCGTCGACGATTGCCGCGGGTGACCCGACCTTGCCGTATTCCAACTCGTAGGCCTCTATCGGCTGCCCGCCGGTAGCGAAACGGAAGAGGGACGCTAGGCGCACGGCGGTGCTCGCTTCGAGGTGCCCATTCAACCCATCGGAGCGCAGCGCTTCGAAGAAGCGGCCGGCCGCTGGTGTCAGCGCGGGTCCCAGCTCGACGAGAAGTCCTTCGGGCTCACCCTCGGCGGCCACCACGTCTTCTACCACGGCTCGCGCCTCGCGCAGCAGGCGCGCCTGACCGTCGATCGCGAGTGCCGCCTCGTAGCCGAAGAGGTGACCTGCCATGGCCGCCAGCACGAAATCGAGCTCAGGGTGCACGCGCGGCACCTCCAACACGTGGACCGCGGCGGCGAAGCGGCCTTCGCCCTCCCCAGCGATGACGATCGGCGCCGCCTTGTGGGCGCGAAAGATCGCCACCTCCTTGGCGACGTCGTCGGCATTGGCGCCCGACAGGCCGGCCGCACAGACGAGGATCATCGGCTCGGCCGACAGGTCGATGTGCTTCTTGTCCTCGGTCACGTCACAGGCGATCGACTTGTAGCAGAGTTCGCTCAGCTTGATGCGTAGCTCGGCCGCGGCTACCCGGTTGGCTCCGTTGCCCACCAAGGCCCAGTAGCGGCGGGGCGGGCCGTAACGGTGGGCGGCGACGGCGATGTCCGCGCGGCGCGCCAGGACATCCTCGAGCGCCGCGGGAAGCCGGCCGAGCGCCTCGAGCCAGCCATGCCGGCGCTCGGCATCGGCGACGCCGGCGGCATCCGCGACCGCCCAGGCCAGCAGTACACCGGCCGCGACCTGTACATAGAACGCCTTGGTGGACGGCACCGCCATCTCGACGTCGCGGCCGTCGGAGGTGTACAGGACCCCGTCGGACTTCTCGACCAGGTCGCTGTTCCGCCGGTTCACGACCGCGACAACCGCGGCGCCGCGGGACCGCACGAGGTCGACCGTTCGGTTGGTGTCGGTCGTGGTTCCCGACTGGCTGATCGCGACGACCAGCACGTCGGACATGTCGTCGTCCATCCGGAACCCCGAAAGCTCCGTCGCGGGAAGGGCTTCGACGCGAATGTCGGTGGGTCCCAGCGCGGCCGTGAAGGACGCCGCGACCGCTTGGGCAGCCACGGCGGCCGTACCCTGCCCGATCGCATAGATGCGGCGTATCTCACCTGCCTTGAGTCGTTCCTGAAGCCGCGTCGGGAGCGAGGAGGAGGGCAGCGTCACTGTGAGGCGACCAGCGCCGTCGTCGGCGATCTTCCCGCGCAGCGTCTTCCGCATCGACTGCGGCGCCTGGTTGATCTCCTTGACGAGATAGTGCGGGTGCCCTCGCCGATCGACGTCTCGTGTCGTTATCGCGGCGGTGGAGAGGTCGTCGTCGCCCACCGGAAGGTCGGTTCCGTCATAGGCAAGCCATTGCAGTCCGTCAAGCGAGCCGGCGCGGTGGCGGTCGAGCACCACGATCTGACCGGCGCTGCCATCACGTCCGGACGCGCCCTCGCCGTCCATGCGGAGATAGCGCGAGGTCTCCTCGATGAGACCGTAGGGCTCGCTCGCCACGACGAAGGAGTCCTCAGCGATGCCCGCATACAGGGCCTGGCCGCTCCCGCGGAGGGCGAGCATGACCTGGCCGGGCGCGCTCGCGGCTGCCGCCGCTACCGCGACCGAGCCTTCGAAGTCGGCCACGGCGCGCCGAAACGCCTCGTGGACCGGCTCGCCCGAGGCGCCGTCGCGAGCGTTTCGCGCGACCAGCACCGGGATGATCTTCGCGTCGGTGGTGACCTCAGCTGGGATGGCGAGCCGGTAGCGGCTCTTCAGCTCCACGTGGTTGTCGACATCGCCGTTCAAGGCGGCAACCACGTACGGCAAGTCGGCGGTTTGGGCGGCGTCGGTGGCTTCGGTGGCTTCGGTCGAGTCCGACGAAGCGCCCGATGACGCCACAGGGTGAGCGTTCGGCTCTGAGATGATGCCCACGCTGGCCCAACGCGTGTGACCGAGGATCGACACGACAGCGTCAGGCGCATCGAGGGCACGGCGGAGAAGGTCGTCGCCGGCGATCTCCGCTCGCAGCCGCGCCGTGTTGTCGCCGAGCTCGCCGATCTCGGCCGCCGCCTTGTACACGAAGCTGACGACGTCACCCGCCACCTCGACCGCGCCAGAGGTGAAGAGGGGATCGCGGCGGTCTCGCAGCATGGTCGCGACGTCGCCGCCGCTGAGCCCGTGGTTCTCCACGAAGAGGTGTAGCCCGGCGGAGTCCCGCCCCCGCACCTCGAGGCGGTCGAGGCCCGACAGCGCGGAGTGGATCGCGGCGTAGCCCTCCACGATGGCCGGCCGCGACCAAGGACCGACGCCGAAGTCGGCCAGCGCTCGGGCAGTGCGCACCCGGTCGTTGCCGAGGGCGTAAGAGGCATCCTTCATTCGCACCAGGGCCGCGTTGGCGGCCTCGAGGTCGGCGCCGTAGAGACGCAGGTGGCCACCGTCGAGGGCATCCTCCACGACGGCGAGCCGGGCTTCGAAGGCGACGACTCGCTCCCGGATCAGGTCGGCGAGGTCGGGCTCGCTGACGAGGGTGCGCGCCCCAGGCGCCCCGCGTAACAGCCGGTCGACCTGCTCGAGGTGGTCGGCCGCGGCGGCGAAGGCCGACACGAGGTCGTGGGGATCGGCTTGGGCGGCGCTCCAGGCGGCGTCGAGGTGGTCGACGAGCTCAACCCGAGAAGGAGGCTGGCGGCCGCTGCGACGGCGGAGGATGGCGATGATGCCGCACATGTCCTCTGAAGTGTACGGCCAGCCGCTCGTGAGCCTCAGTGCTGCAGATTGGCCTCGACCGTGCGGCACAAGCGGGCGCAGGCGGCGCCGGCTTCCTGCTCGCTCGGTGCCTCCACCATCACCCTGACGACCGGCTCGGTGCCGCTCGGCCGGAGCAGCACCCGGCCGCCCTCGCCCAGCTCGGCTTCGACTGCGGCGACCTCCGCCCACACGGCGTCGGCGCCCTCGAGCTCGGCGGGTGTGGACACGGCCACGTTCTGGAGCACTTGCGGGAACGACGTCATCACGTCGCGCGCGAGTTCGGCCAGGGGTTGCGCTCGCCGCTGCACGAGGTCGAGCAGCTGCAGACCGGTGAGGATGCCGTCGCCGGTGGTTGCCAGGTCACGGAAGATGATGTGGCCGGACTGTTCGCCACCGAGCGAGAAGCCACCCGCCTCCATGGCTTCGAGCACGTGGCGGTCACCCACCGGGGTCTCGACCACCACGATGCCGGCTTGTGCCATCGCCTTCCGGAATCCGAGGTTGGTCATGACGGTGACGACAACGGTGTCGTGGGCGAGCTTGCCGCGCGATCGGAGGTCGAGCGCGCACAGCGCCATGGTGCGGTCGCCGTCGACGACCTGTCCTTCGTTGTCGACCGCCAGCACGCGGTCGGCGTCGCCGTCGAAAGCGAGGCCGGCGTCGGCGCGCGCGTCGACAACCGCCTTCTGGAGGTCACGCGGGTCGGTGGACCCGCAGGCGTCGTTGATGTTGGTGCCGTCCGGCTCGGCGTGGATCGCGACGATGTCGAGGCCGAGGTCCTGGCACACCGCCGGGCCGATGCGACTGGCGGCGCCATTCGCGCAGTCGAGCACGACCCGCATGCCGCCCAGCTTCCGGCCCGCGAGCGAGGCCACGAGCTGTTCGGCGTAGCGATCGGCGCCGTGGGGATCAAGGCCGACCTGGCCGACTCGGTCGCCGGTGCGCGGGGGCGGCGCCGGCCCGGGCCCGAGCACTCGTGCGAGCTCCTCCTCGAGTTGGCGTTCTTCCTCGACCGACAACTTCCTGCCGCCCGCCGCCAACACCTTTACGCCGTTGTCGTGATACGGGTTGTGCGACGCGGAGACAACCGCCGCCGGTGCGCCGTACACCGCCGATACCGCGGCCACCCCAGGAGTCGGCAGGATTCCGACGTCGTAGACATCGACGCCTTCGGCGGCGAGGCCCGCACTCAGCGCCGACTGGATGAGCGGGCCCGAAACCCGCGTGTCGCGCCCCACCACGAAGGGGCCGTGGCCCTCGGTGAGCACGCGCGCCGCGGCCCGGCCCAGGGCCAGGGTGAACTCCGGTGTCAGCTCGAGGTTCGCGACACCGCGTACGCCGTCTGTGCCGAAGGAGAGCAAGTCGGGCGGCGCTTACCGCTTGGAGTACTGCGGAGCCTTCCGGGCCTTCTTGAGGCCGTACTTCTTCGACTCCTTCTTCCGCGGGTCGCGGGTGAGGAAACCGGCCCGCTTGAGCGACACCCGCAGCTCGGGGTCGAGCTCGGCGAGTGCACGGGCGATGCCGAGGCGGAGGGCGCCCGCCTGACCGGAGACGCCGCCCCCGTCGATCTGGGCAAGGACGTCGTAGGACTCGGCGGTATCGGTGATGCGTAGTGGCTCAAGGGCGATCATCCGGTGCGTCTCGGACGGGAAGTACTCGGTGATCGGGCGGCGGTTGACCGTGACGACACCTTCGCCCTCCGCCGTGGACGGCTGGAAGCGCACCCGGGCGATAGCCCGCTTGCGGCGTCCGGTCGATTGAATGAGTGGCTTGGGCACGGCGGCGACAGCTCCTAGGTTTCTGCTCGGCGGAGAATACTCACGCTTCGGTCCGGCGGGCAGAGGCGAGCTCGAGAGGAACGGGCCTCTGAGCGCTGTGGGGATGCTCGGGCCCCGCGTAGACCTTGAGCTTGTTGAGCATCTGGCGGCCGAGGGTGCCCTTCGGCAGCATGCCCCGCACCGCTCGACGGATGACCTCCTCCGGCCGCTTCTCGAGCAGGTCGGCAGTGGTCTGCTGCTTCAGTCCGCCCGGATAGCCCGAGTGACGGTAGATCAGCTTCTTCTGCGCTTTCTCGGCGGTCAGCACGACGTTGGCGGCGTTCACCACGACAACGAAGTCACCCGTGTCGACGTTGGGCGCGAAAATCGGCTTGTGCTTGCCCCGCAGACGGAGCGCCACTTCGGACGCGAGCCGACCCAGCACCAAGCCGTCGGCATCGACGACGTGCCAGGCGCGCTCAATGTCAGCCGGCTTCGGGGAGAAGGTTCGCACGAACCGGCAATCTTAGAGCACGCCCGAGCGGGCTGCGAACGCGTGGGCGTGGGGCCGGGGTTGAGGTCCGGGTCGAGGGCAGGGTCGAGGGCTGGGTCGAGGGCGTGGTTGACGTCGGTACGGCGTTGGGACACGTCCGTGGGCCACAATCGGCAGTCGTGATCACGTTGCGCGACATCCAGGCGGCCCGCGAGCGGGTCACCAGGGTGATCCGCCCAACTCCCGTGGTCCGCAGCGACGCCCTGAGCCGCCTCACCGGTCGTGACATCCTCCTGAAGCCCGAGTACCACCAGCGCACCGGCTCCTTCAAAGTCCGCGGTGCCTACAACCGCATCTCCGACCTGCCGCCGGGGGGTGAGGTCGTGGCGGCCTCGGCCGGGAACCACGCCCAGGGGGTCGCGCTCGCGGCCACCATCACCGGCCGCCGGGCGACGATATTCATGCCGCGGAACGCCCCCCACCCCAAGGTGCAGGCCACCCAGGACTACGGAGCGACGGTTCGGCTCGAAGGCGAGGTAGTCGACGAGTGCCTGGTCGCAGCCCAGCAGTACGCCGAGGAGACCGGTGCCACCTACGTGCCGCCCTTCGACGACGCTCTCGTCATCGCAGGGCAGGGCACGGTCGGACTGGAGATTGCCACCGAAGCCGAGACGGTCGAGACGGTCGTGGTGCCAGTGGGCGGTGGGGGCCTGATCTCCGGCGTGGCAACTGCGCTCGCGCACACCCGCCCCGAGGTGCGCGTCGTCGGGGTCCAGGCCGCCGGCTCCGCGGCCATGGTCGCGTCCCTCGAGGCGCGGCGCTGCGTGACCCTGCCGGCGGTGACAACGATGGCCGACGGCATCGCGGTGAAGAGCCCATCGGAGCTGACCCTCGCCCACGCACGCGCCTACGTCGATGACGTAGTGACGGTGTCGGAAGACGACATCAGCCGCGCCCTCCTCCTCCTGTTCGAACGGGCCAAAGCAGTAGTCGAACCGGCCGGGGCGGCGTCACTCGCGGCCGTCCTCGCCGGACGGGTTGCGGGGAGCGGGCCGGTCGTCGCCCTCCTGACCGGCGGCAACATCGATCCCCTCCTCATGCTCAAGGTGTTCGACCACGGGTTGTCGGCTGCCGGGCGGTACCTCCTGCTTCGGATCGTGCTCGACGACCGGCCCGGAACGTTGGCGATGCTCACCGCCGTGGTGGCCGAGATGGGTCTGAACGTGCTCGAGGTCGAACACCACCGCTCGGGTGTGGTGCTCGCCGTCGACGAGGTCGAGGTCTTCCTGACCTTGGAGACCCGTGACCCCGACCACCGAGAGGAAGTGGTCAGCTCGCTTCGGGCGCGGGGGTATCGGGTGGAGTTTGTGCGCTGAGCGACAGCCACACGGTCGCGCCCGACAGCACGATGGGACCGAGGCGCAGGAAGAGGATCCGCGATAAGCGGATGAGCGCGCTGCCGTTGTCGGTCGTGATGTCGAGCAGGATCCCGTTGATCGCCAGCAGCACGATGACAACGCCGAAGAACGCGGCCGTGCCGATGGCGATGCGGGACGCCAGCTGACGAGTCGCGCTCCCGTCCTCGGCCACCAGGATCGCGACCACGCCCAACAGCGCGAGCGCGGCCGGCACCGGATCGGCCGCCCTCGACAGGAACTCGAAACGCCTCGTCGCCGACACGCCCGAAGGGTCCTCGGTGGCCAGCGCGCCGAGCACCGCCCCGACGACGAATGCGGCCGAGGACACGGTGAGCGCCAGACCGACCACCACAAGCCGTCGCTGCCAGTTCATGTCGCCAGACCCTACGCCGCCCCTCCGAACTTGAGGCAATAACAGTCGGAATCCGATCGTTATTGCCTCAAGTTCCACCGCGGCTCCGAACTTGAGGCAATAACAGTCGGAATTCGATCGTTATTGCCTCAAGTTCCGGCCGCTAGTAGAGGACTTCCCGGAGCGAGAGGCCGTGGGGTGGGGCGAGCTGGCCGGCGCGCTGGCGATCACCGGATCGGATGATGGCGGCAACATCACCGGCGCGCTTGGCGCCGGTGCCGACCTCGACGAGGGTGCCCACCACGGAGCGCACCATCTGATGACAGAAGGCGTTGGCGGCCACCTCGAACCTCAGCAGGCCGTCTCCGGCATCGACCCACTCGGCGTTGGACACCCGCCGCACCAGCGAGCCGCCGTCGGGCGGCCGGCGACAAAACGCCGCGAAGTCGTGCTCGCCGAAGAACGGGTCACACGCGAGCTGCATGGCTCGCAGATCGAGGGGCTGCTCCACGTGCCAGGTGTACCGACCGAGGAAGGGATCGGGGACGTCACGATTCAGCACTGTGTAGCGGTAGCGGCGGCCGACCGCGGAGTGGCGAGCGTCGAAGCCCTCGGGCGCCGCATCGACCGCCCGGATGACGATGTGGGGGTGCAGCAGCTTGTTGAGCGAGCGGCGAAGAGCGGCAGTGTCGACCTCAGCCTCCCGCCGGGTGGTGTCGAAGTGGACTACCTGGCCCCACGCGTGCACGCCGGCGTCGGTGCGGCCCGCGCAGGTGAAGGTGACCGGGTGGCCGAGCACCTTGCGGACCGCCTCCGCCATCACGCCCGCCACCGTCTTGACGTTGGGCTGGGCAGCAAAGCCCCGAAACGGACCACCGTCGTACGCGACGAGCATCCGCACGCGAGACAGCGGCCCCGATAGGGCCGCTGCATCAGAGTCGGATGGCTCGTCGAAGAGCGTCAATCGGCTGGACTCACACCAGTTCGATTCGCGCCATCGGCGCGTTGTCGCCGTGCCTCGGACCGAGCTTGAGGATGCGCGTGTAGCCGCCCGGCCGGTCCTCATAACGGGGGCCGATCTCCTCGAAGAGCTTGGACGCCATCTCGCGGTCGCGCATGAAGGCGACCACGTCGCGCTGGCGGTAGACGCCGCCCTTCTTCGCCTTGGTGATCAGCTTCTCGATGACGGGGCGAAGTGCCTTCGCCTTGGCTTCGGTCGTGACGAGGGCCTCGGCCGCGATGAGGCTGGCCACGAGGTTCCCCATCATCGCCTTCTGGTGAGCAGCGCCGCCGCCGAAGCGGCGGCCCTTCCTCGGTGTACCGGGAACACCCATGCTCACTCCCCCTTGTTACGAAGCGAGAGGCCGCGCTCGTCGAGCTTCTGGATGACCTCGTCGAGGGACTTCTGGCCGAAGTTGGTGATCGCGAGGAGGTCGTCCGCGGTGCGCTCGACCAGCTCTCCGATCGTATTGACCTGGGCCCGCTTGAGACAGTTGCGGGGCCGCTCGGAGAGGTCGAGGTCTTCGATGGGAAGATCGAGATCGGGTGAGCCGCTCGTCGTGCCGACCACCTCGCCCAGCTCGAGCCCTTGGGGGGCCTCGCTCATGTCGGCCACCAGGCTCACCAGCGACCGCAGGGTGTCGCCCGCCGAGGCGAGCGCCTCTCGGGGCGAGATCGACCCATCGGTCTCGATGTCGAGGACCAGCCGGTCGAAGTTCGTCGACTGTTCGACCCGCGTGGGCTCCACCGTGAAAGCGACCCGCCGAACCGGTGAGAACACCGAGTCGACCGGGATGACCCCGATGGTGGAGGACTTCTTGTTGCGGTCGGCCGACACGTAGCCGCGGCCCCTCTCGACGGTGATGTCGATGGCGAGCCGGCCCTTGCTGTTGACCGTCGCGATGTGCAGGTCGGTGTTAAGGACCTCCACATCGGCCGTTGTCTGGATGTCGCCGGCACTCACCTCGGCGGGACCCCGGGCATCGAGCCGAAGGGTGACGGGCTCCTCCGACTCACACCGGAGCACGAGATCCTTGAGGTTCAAGATGACGTCGGTGACGTCTTCCTTCACGCCTTGGATCGTCGAGAACTCGTGGAGGGCTTCGTCGAAACGCACCTGGGTGACGGCTGCACCCGGGATCGAGGACAGCAGCGTGCGGCGCAACGAGTTGCCGAGCGTGTGCCCGAACCCGGGCTCCAGCGGCCCGACCGCGAAACGCTGCCGGTCGTTCTCCTCCTCGCCGATCGCCTCGACCGAGGGTCGCTGAATGATGAGCATTGGGGCGGCTCTCCTTTGGCCTGCGGGCGTTCGGGGTTACTTGCTGTAGAGCTCGACGATGAGCTGTTCGCGCACCGGGACGTCGATGTGTTCGCGGAGCGGCAGCTCCCGCACCGTCGCTTCGTGGTTGTCGGCGCTGCGGTCGAGCCACGGCGGGACGAGCCGGTCGAGGGTGTCGAGATTGTGCCGCACGACGATCATGGACCGGGCCTTCTGACGGAGCGACACGACGTCACCCTTCCGCACCCGGTAGGAGGGGATGGTGACGCGCTTGCCGTTGACGTTCACATGGCCGTGTCGCACGAACTGACGGGCCTGGTCGCGGCTCGCGCCCCAGCCGGCGCGGAAGGCGACGTTGTCGAGGCGAAGCTCGAGCATCCGCAGCAGGTTCTCGCCCGTGATGCCCTGAGCCCGGTTGGCTTCCTGATACAGGTTGGCGAACTGGCGCTCGAGCAGCCCGTAGATGCGGCGGGCCTTCTGCTTCTCGCGGAGCTGGAACATGTACTCCGACTCACGCGGCCGGTCACGGCCGTGCTCGCCCGGCGGGTAGGGACGGCGCTCGATCGGGCACTTCATCGAGTCGCACTTGGGTCCCTTCAGGAACAGCTTCATCTTCTCGCGCCGGCAGAGCCGGCAGTCAGGTCCGGTGTAGCGCGCCATCTCCTCAGACCCTCCTGCGCTTCTTGGGCCTGCAACCGTTGTGCGGAATCGGTGTCACGTCCTTGATGCCCGAGACCTCGATGCCCGTGTTCTGCAGCGACCGGATTGCGGTCTCGCGACCCGAGCCCGGTCCCTTGACGAGCACGTCGACCTTGCGGACTCCGTGCTCCATGGCCCGTCGGGCCGCGTTCTCCGCGGCTAGCTGGGCGGCGAACGGGGTCGACTTGCGTGATCCCTTGAAGCCGACGTTGCCGGCTGAGGCCCACGACAGGACGTTCCCCTCGAGGTCGGTGATCGTGATGATGGTGTTGTTGAACGAGCTCTTGATGTGGGCGACGCCGTAGGCGACGTTCTTGCGTTCACGCCGGCGAGGACGGCGTCCTCCGGGTCTGGGCTTGGCCATCAGGTGACTACTTCCTTACCTTCTTCTTGCCGGCGACGGTCTTCTTGGGGCCTTTACGGGTACGGGCATTGGTGTGGGTGCGTTGACCGCGCACGGGGAGCCCTCGACGATGACGGACACCCTGGTACGAGCCGATCTCCATCTTCCGCTTGACGTCCTGGTCAACCTCGCGGCGGAGGTCGCCCTCGACGCGGAGGTTGCTGTCGATCCAGTTGCGCAGCCGGGCGACCTCTTCGTCGGTGAGATCACGCACCCGGGTGCTCGGATCGACCGCGTTGGCCTCACACACTTCGCGTGCCTTGGTCGGACCGATGCCGAAGATGTAGGTGAGGGAAATTTCCAGGCGCTTCTCTCGGGGGATGTCGATGCCGGCGATACGAGCCAATCTGGTCTCCTAACCCTGGCGCTGCTTGTGGCGCTTGCTGCCCGTACAGATGATCATGACCCGCCCGTGACGGCGGATCACCTTGCACTTCTCACACATCGGCTTGACGCTGGGGCGTACTTTCACTGGCGTCTCTTGTGTCTCGTTCTTCGTTCGTCGTCGGGGGGGTGAGCCGGTCCTGAGGTCGGCGGGACAGAGTCCACCCGGGCACGCGTGCGCCGAGGTGGGAGGTAGGCTCCTTGGACCGGGACGGCCTGCGCGCAAGCGCGACAGACCAACGTGAAAGGATAACGCGGACCTGGGAATTCTGCGAACCCGCCCGTTCACGCGACGGTGAGCACTTCGGGCCCGTCGTCGGTAATGGCGATCGTATGTTCGAAGTGGGCGGAAAGGCTGCCGTCGGCGGTGACGACGCTCCACCCGTCGTCGAGGAGCCGGGTGTCGGCGTGGCCGGCGTTCACCATGGGCTCGACCGCGAAGACCATGCCCCGCTTGAGCAGGGGGCCGGGCGAGCCGGGCCAGTAGTTCGGCACCTGGGGCTCCTCGTGCATGGCAGTGCCGATGGCGTGGCCCACGTATTCCTTCACCACCGAGAACCCCGCCCCCTCGGCCACATCCTGGACGGCCCGGCCGATGTCGTGGAGGCGGTTGCCCGGATGCATCTGCGATATGCCCGCCCAAAGGCTCTCCTCGGTCACCCGCATCAACTTGTCGGCTTCGGCGGTGACCGAGCCGACCCCCATCGTGAAGGCGGCGTCGCCGTGATAGCCCTCGATGATCGCTCCACAGTCGACCGAGAGGATGTCGCCCTCCTCCAACCGGTACTCCCCCGGTATGCCGTGGACGATCATGCCGTTCGGCGAGGTGCAGATCACCGCGGGGAACCCGTGGTAGTTGAGGAAGTTCGACCGCGCGCCGCGCCGCTCGAGCACTTCGCGGCACAGCTTGTCGAGGTCGAGCGTCGTGGCGCCGGGCCGGGCGGCGGCCCTGCACACCTCGTGCATCTCCGCCACGACTCGCCCGGCTTTACGCATCTTGGCGAGCTCGTCGCCGCTACGCCTCACACCCGCCTCACGTCGATCGCGCGGATCAGCCGCAGGCTCACGTCGTCGGGAGCACCATAGGCGTCGATCGTCACCAGCTTGTCTCGTTCCATGTACCAGGAGATGAGCGGTGATGTCTGCTTCTCGTACAGGTCGAGGCGCCGGCGGATGGCCGACTCGGTGTCGTCGGCCCGGCGGATCAGTTCTCCCCCGCAGTTGTCGCACACCTCGCGGACTCGTGGCGTGTGGTCGAGGCCGTAGTTGGTGCCGCAGGTATTGCAGACCCGGCGGCTCGCCAGCCGTTCCAGCACGACCTCGGTGGCGATGTCGAGGTAGATGGCCAGGTCGACGCGGTAGGGCTCGAGGAGCGTGGCGAGCTCCTCGGCTTGGTAGGTGTTGCGGGGAAACCCGTCGAGGATGAACCCCCGCTCCCTTGTGTCGTCATAGGACAGCCGCTCGGCGACTAGGCCCACCATCACCTCGTCGGGCACCAACTCGCCCGAGTCCATGTACTCCTTGGCCTTCAGCCCGAACTCGGTGCCCGCCTTGGCGGCCGCCCGCAGCATGTCGCCGGTCGAGATGTGGGACACGATGTAGTGCCGCGCGAGGCGGACGCACTGGGTGCCCTTCCCCGCGCCCTGCTTGCCCAGCATTACGAGTCTGGTCTGGGGGACCACTTACCGCAGGAACCCCTCGTAGTTCCGCATGGTCAGCTGGCTGTCGACCTGCTTCATCGTCTCGAGGGCCACGCCCACAGCGATGAGGAGGCTGGTGCCGGCGAACGGGAAGTTCTGGATGTTGGCCAGTCCCAACGCGAGCGACGGCATCAGGGCGATAACGGCGAGGAACAACGCGCCCGGCAACGTGATGCGGTTGAGAATGCCCTGCAGGTGACGCTCGGTGGGCGGCCCGGGCCGGATACCGGGGATGTAGCCGCCCTGCCGTTTGATGAAGTCGGACTGCTGACGCGGATCGAACTGGATGGCCGTGTAGAAGTACGCGAAGGCGATGATGAACAGGCCATAGAGCGCGATGTAGAGGATCGAGTCGGGCTGCAACAGGTTGTCGTTGATGAACTGGCGTACGCCTTCCCAAGGGACCACGTTCGAGAAGAGCACCGGGAAGTACAGCACCGAGGAGGCGAAGATGATCGGGATGACGCCCGCTTGGTTGACCTTGAGCGGGATGTAGCTGCTCTGCCCGCCGAACTGCCTCCGTCCGACGACACGCTTGGGGAACTGCACCGGGATGCGGCGCTGCCCTTCGTTGACGAACACGATGGCAACGAGCACACCAAGCACCAACACCATGATCAGCGCGAAGAGGGCGTTGCCCGCTTCAGCTCTGATCCGTGCGCCGCCAGCGGGAAGCTCGCTCACCACGCTGGCGAAGATGATCAGCGACATGCCGTTCCCGATGCCGCGCTGGGTGATCAGCTCGCCCAACCACATCACCATGGCTGTGCCCGCGGTCATCGACAGGACGACGAGGAGCACGTTCGGGACGGTGAAATTCGGGATGAGGTCGATGTCGACACCGCCGCCCGTGAAGAAGCCGCCGGCGCCGGTGTGGAAGGCGAACGCGAGGCCGGTGGACTGCATCACTGCGAGCGCGACGGTGAGATACCGGGTTGCCTGGGTGATCTTCTTCTGCCCGACCGCCCCTTGTTCGCGCCACTCCTCGAGCTTGGGAATCACGACCTGGAGCAGCTGCATGATGATCGAGCTCGTGATGTAGGGCATGATCCCGAGGCCGAACACGGCAAAGCGCGTGAGGGCGCCGCCTGAGAAGAGGTTGAGGAAGCCGAGCACGCCACCCCGTTCGGCGGCGGCGGTCAGGTCTTGCACCGCCTCGAAGTCGATGCCGGGCGTGGGGACGTGCGAGCCGAACCGGTAGACGGCCATGACCAGCAAGGTGAAGGCGATCTTGCCTCGGAGGTCCGAGACCTTGAACATGTATTTGAGGCTGCCGAGCATCGCCGGGCTCCCGCCCTACTAACGGTTCGTGTGCTGGTTCCCCCGCGCCGGCGGCCGTCCTCGGCCCCACGGCGGCGGGATGATGTCAACGGTACCGCCTGCGGCCGTGATGGCCTGCTCGGCCGACTTGGAGAAGGCGTGCGCCGACACGCTCAGCGCGCGCGACAGCTCGCCCCGTCCGAGGATCTTGACCAGCCCACGCTTGGCGACGAGACCTTTCTCACGGAGCGTGTCGGGCGTGACCTCGGTGCCCTCGAACTCTTGGAGGGTGTCGAGGTTGACAACAGCGTAGGACACGCGGAACGGGTTGTTGAACCCCTTGAGCTTGGGGATGCGCTGTGCGAACGGAAGCTGGCCTCCCTCAAAGCCGGGCTTGACGTTGGAGCGGGCACCCGTGCCCTTCATGCCCCGGCCGGCGGTCTTGCCTCGCCGCCCGCCGATGCCGCGTCCGACTCGTCGCTTGCGGCGGTTCGACCCGGCCGGTGGTTTCAGATCGTGGACCTTCATTGTGGTGTCACCTCGACAACTTCGATCAGGTGGGGGACGCGGGCGATCATGCCCCGGATCTCGGGACGGTCCGGGAGCGTGTTCGACTTCCCGATACGGCCGAGCCCGAGGGCGCGCAACGTGCCACGGTGCTTCGGCTTGCTCCCGATCGCCGAGCGCACCTGGGTGACCTTCAACTCGCTCACCTGTCGCTCACCCGGTCAGCCGCCAATTGCTTCTCGGTCTCTTGATACGCCTTCAACAGACCCGGGGGGGTGATCTCCTCGGGCGACTTGCCCCGGAGCCGCGCCACCTCGTCGGGCCGCCGCAACGACTTGAGCGCGTCGATCGTGGCGTGGGCCACATTGATCGCGTTGCTCGAACCGAGCGACTTGCAGAGCACGTCATGGACACCGGCCATCTCGAGGATGACGCGTGCCGCACCACCGGCGATCACGCCGGTACCGGGCGCGGCCGGCTTGAGCAGCACGCGTCCCGCGCCGACCTCGCCGATCACGGTGTGGATGATCGTTCCGCCGGCCAGCGGCACCGCGAAGACGTTCTTGCGAGCATTCTCGGTCGCCTTCTGGATAGCCACGGCGTGTTCCCGACCCTTGCCGTAGCCGAGCCCGACGCGGCCGGCGCCGTCGCCGACGACCACGAGTGAGGTCTGAGAGAACCGCCGGCCGCCTTGGACCACCTTGGCTACGCGGCGCGGCCGCCCGATCGGTCGTTCCTGAAGATGGCTGTCGGCCATGGGTTACCTGCTTCCAGTCACTAGAACTTGAGCCCTGCGTCGCGTGCAGCGTCGGCGAGAGCGGCGACCCGACCGTGGTAGCGGAAGCCGCCGCGGTCGAAGACGACCGTGCTGACGCCTGCTGCCTTCGCCCGCTCGGCGATGAGCCGACCGACGACCTTGGCGCCGTCCTTGTTTCCGCGGACCGCAGCATCCACATCGGGCTCGTGAGTGGATGCCGCCGCCAGGGTACGGCCGGCGCGGTCGTCGATGAGCTGGGCGACCATATGACGGTTCGAACGGAACACCGCCAGGCGCGGTCGGTCTACTGTGCCGGAGATCTTCTTGCGGACCCGGTGATGCCGGCGGAATCGCGCCGCATGTCTCGGTGAGGAACTCACTTGGCCGCCTTTCCAGCCTTGCGGGGTACGTACTCACCCATGTAGCGGACGCCCTTGCCCTTGTAGGGCTCGGGCTTGCGAAGCTTGCGAATGTTGGCCGCGACCTGGCCCACTAGTTCCTTGTTGATTCCCTTGACCGCGATGCGGGTGGGGACGGGAACTTCGAAGGTGACCCCCTCGGGCGCGTCGACCGCTACTGGGTGGCTGAAGCCGAGGGCGAGCTCGATGCGACTCGGGCCCTGGGCGGTTGCCCGGTAGCCGACACCCACGATCTCGAGCTCCTTGGTGAAACCGTCGGTCACGCCGACGACCATGTTGTTCACGAGGGCGCGCGTGAGGCCGTGGAAGGCACGATTCTTGCGCTCGTCGTTGGGCCGCTCGACCAGCAGGAGGGAGTCCTCCTGCCGCAACGTGATGTCGCCCGGGATCTCGCGTGTGAGCGAGCCCTGCGGCCCCTTCACGGTGACGCGCCGACCAGTGACGTTGATGTCAACGCCTGCGGGGATCGGGATGGGGGACTTTCCAACTCGTGACATCGTTAGCTCAATCTCACCAGACGTAACAGAGGACTTCGCCGCCCACGCGGGAACGGCGGGCGTCGCGGTCGGTCATGAGGCCGTGACTAGTGGACAGCACCGCGACTCCGAGGCCGCCAAGCACGCGGGGGAGGCCATCGGCCTTGGCATACACCCGCAGACCGGGCTTCGAGACCCGGCGGATACCTGAGATCGTGCGGATGCGTTCCGGGGAGTACTTCATGCGGATCTCGAGAACGCGGCCGGGACGGTCGTCGGCGTCGGCCACCGCGAAACCCTCGATGTAGCCCTCCTGCTCGAGGATGCGCGCCAAGGCCTCCTTCAGCTTGGAGCTGGGCATCCGGACCGTGTCGTGCATCACCATGTTGGCGTTGCGGATCCGGGTGAGCATGTCGGCAATCGGATCGGTCATCGTCATGTTGCTCGCCCTCCCCTCACCAACTTGCCTTCGTGACGCCGGGTATTTCGCCCGCGTGGGCCATCTCCCTGAAGCAGATGCGGCACAGCCCGAACTTGCGATAGACGGCACGAGGCCGTCCGCATCGCCGGCACCGCGTGTACCCGCGCACCTTGAACTTCGGCTTGCGCTGCTGCTTCTCGATCAACGCCTTCTTGGCCATCGGCTTCGCTACTGCCCTTCACGCTTGAATGGGAAGCCGAACGCGGCGAGGAGCGCACGGCCCTCGTCGTCGGTCTTCGCGGTGGTCACGATCGTGAGGTCCATGCCTCGTACGTTGTCGATGTGGTCGTAGTCGATCTCGGGGAAGATCGTCTGGTCGTTGACACCGAAGGTGTAGTTCCCCCGTCCGTCGAACGCGTTGGGAGGAAGCCCCCGGAAGTCACGGACCCGCGGTATGGCGAGGGCGATGAGCCGGTCGAGGAACTCCCACATGCGGTTTCCTCGCAGCGTCACCTTGGCCCCGATGGGGTTGCCTTCACGAAGCTTGAACCCGGCGATCGACTTCTTCGCCCGCGTCACTAATGGCTTCTGCCCCGCTATCTGGGTGAGGTCCTTGACAGCCCCCTCGAGCAACGAGGGTTGCTGCACCGCGGCGCCGACGCCCATGTTGATGACGATCTTCTCGACGCGGGGCACCTCCATGATGTTGGAGAGGCCGAGTTGGTCCTTCAGCGCGGCGCGCAACTCGGTGTCGTAGCGGACCTTCAGACGGGGAGGGCCGGTGGTGGGTGCCGTCGCCATCACAGATCACCTCCGCACTTGCGACAGATTCGAGTCTTGTTGCCTTGGTCGTCGAAGCGGTAGCCCGCACGAGTCGGTCCATCGGTCGGGCAGATGAGCGCGACCGCCGACACCGGGAGCGGCATGTCCTTGTCGATGATCCCGGCCTGCTGGGTGGCCCGAGTGGCGCGCTGGTGGCGCTTGGCCACGTTCACACCCTCGACGATGACGCGCTCCTCTCCGGGGAGGGCGCGCATCACGACGCCTTCTCGTCCACGATCCTTGCCGGTGAGCACGACCACGCGATCGCCCTTGCGTATCTTCATGGTCAGAGCACCTCCGGGGCGAGCGAGATGATTCGCATGAACCGCCGGTCACGGAGCTCTCGGCCAACCGGGCCGAAGATGCGGGTGCCGCGTGGCTGCTGCTGTTCGTTGATGAGCACCGCGGCGTTCTCATCGAACCGGATGTAGCTCCCGTCCGGCCGGCGCTTCTCCTTCTTGGTACGCACGACGACGCAACGCACCACTTCGCCCTTCTTCACCGCCGCGCCCGGCACCGCGTCCTTGACGGTCGCTACGAAGATGTCGCCGATAGAGGCGTAACGGCGCCGAGACCCCCCCAGCACCTTGATGCATAGGACCTCTTTGGCGCCTGAGTTGTCTGCGACTCGTAGCCGTGACTCTTGCTGGATCACGTCGTTACCTCGCCCGCTCGAGGACCTCGACGAGCCGCCACCGCTTCGACTTCGACAGCGGCCGCGTCTCCTGGACCCGCACTTTGTCGCCGACGCGCGCGTCGTTGGCTTCGTCGTGGACATGAAGCTTCTTGCGACGCTGCACCGTCTTGCCGTACTTGGCATGGCGGACGCGGTCGGTCACCGTGACAACGGCGGTCTTTTCCATGGCGCTCGAGGTGACGATGCCCTCGCGCACCTTCCGCGGATTGGGACGTTCAGGCATCGTCGGTCTCCGTTGGCTCGGTCGTCGTGGGGCTGGTCGAAGCGTCGGTCGCCTCGGCCGCCTCGATCTCCTTCTCGCGCATGATCGTGGCGATACGAGCGACTTCTTTGCGAACCTGCCCGATGCGGGCGGTGTTGTCCTGCTGACCGGTCGCCAGCTGGAATCTGAGATTGAACAGCTCTTGACGGGTCTCGGCAAGACGCGTCTCAAGCTCGCTGTACTCCATCACGCGCAGGTCGGCAGCCGGGCCCGCCATCAGATGTCGACCTCGTCGGCTCGGGTAATGAACTTCGCCTTCATAGGCAGCTTCTGGATGGCGCGCTCCATGGCCTCACGGGCGAGGGTCGGTGGCACGCCGGCGAGCTCGAACATGACCCGACCGGGCTTGACCACCGCGACCCACCGTTCGGGGTTTCCCTTCCCCGATCCCATTCGCGTCTCGGCCGGCTTCTGGGTCACCGGCTTATCGGGAAACACACGAATCCAGACCTTGCCGCCCCGCTTGACGTGGCGGGTCATCGCGATTCGAGCCGCCTCGATCTGGCGGGCCGTCACCCATCCGGGCTCGAGTGCCTGGATAGCGAAGTCACCGAAGTTGATGGTGGTGCCGCCCTTGGCGGTGCCGGTCAAACGGCCGCGTTGGTGTTTGCGGTACTTGACCTTCCGGGGCATCAACATCAGCCATCGTCCTTCTTGAAGTGGGGAAGGTCGTGATGCTCGCGTGTGCGGCGGTCGATCTCCTCCTCCTCGGCGATGAGGCGCTCGAAGTCGGGATCGGCGGGCTTGATGAGATCCTCGGCCTCTTCCTCTGGCTCGACCACCTCGGCCGGAACCGCTTCGACGGGCGGCTCGACCGAGCCGGGCTCGCCCATTTCGGGCCGGCGCCGTCCGCCGCCTGCGCTGATGACGCGGCGAGGTGCGTGGCCCGAAGTTCCTCCGGTCGCCATGTCGGCCTCACGCCGAATCTTGTCGTCGGCCGACGTCTTGTACGGAAGGATGTCGCCCTTGTAGATCCACACCTTCACGCCGATTCGTCCGGTCGAGGTGCGCGCTTCACGGAAGCCGTAGTCGATATCGGCCCGCAGGGTGTGGAGCGGGACCCGTCCCTCTCGGTAGTGCTCCGAACGTGACATCTCAGACCCACCGAGCCGGCCCGAACACTGCACCTTGATGCCCTGCGCGCCCGCCTTCTGCACGTTCTGCATCGTGCGCTTCATGGCGCGGCGGAAACTCACCCGCCCGGCGAGCTGGTCGGCAACTCCCTGGGCCATGAGGCCGGCGTCGAGTTCGGGTTGCTTGACCTCTTGGATGTTCAGCTGGATCCGGTTGTTGCCCGTGATCTTGGCCAGCTCGGTGCGCAGCCGTTCGGCCTCTGAGCCGCGCCGACCGATGACGATGCCCGGGCGAGCCGTGTGGATGTCGACGCGCAGCCGATCGCGCGTCCGCTCGATCTCGATCCGGCTGATGGCCGCACGCGCGAGCTGACCCATCAGATAGCTGCGGATCTTCCAGTCTTCGATCACCCAGTCCTGGTAGTCCTCGTCGGTGAACCATCGGGACTTCCAGTCGGTGGTGATGCCGAGTCGAAAGCCGTAGGGGTTGACCTTCTGTCCCATCAGGAGTCCTCTTCTTCCTCTTGTGCCTCTTGTTCCTCTTGCGGTGCTTCCGCTTCGCGCTCGGCCGCTTCGGTGGTGGCCTCGTCGGCCGCCCTCTCTTCGCCGGCCTCCGCCACCTCGTCGACAGCCTCTTCCTGGGCGCCCGTGTCTTCCGCCGCAAGCTCGGTTAGGTCGGCCGCGGCTGACGATCCCTCCTCGGCGGACGTTGTCGCCTCTTCTTCCTCGCGGGGTTCTTCCTCGCGGGGACGGCGGCGCCCCAGCCGGCCGGCCTCCACCCGTCGCGACCGCGTTGCGGCCGCCTCGGCGGCGCGCCGTTCGCGGTAGCGCGCCAGATCGTCCTCGTGGAGGCGACTCACTACGACGGTGATGTGACTGCGACGCTTCAACACCCGGGTGGCGCGGCCTCGCGCCCGGTACCGGAACCTGCGCAGGTTCGGGCCGGCATCCGCGAAGCAGGCCGACACGAACAGCTCCTCCGGATCGAGGCCGTCGTTGTTGGCAGCATTCGCGATCGCGGAGGCGAGCAGCTTGCGCACGGTCATGGCCGGGTCGCGTTCGCTGAACTGGAGGATCTCGAGGGCGCGCTCGACATGCTCTCCGCGGATGAGGTCGAGCACGGGGCGGACCTTGAAGGGAGAGATCTGGGCGTGCCGGAGCACCGCCTTGGTGCCGGGACGCTCGTTGGTCTTCGGACCTGTCATCGACGGCCCCGCGCCTGACGCTCCTGGCCAGCGTGGAAGCGGAAGGTTCGGGTTGGCGCGAATTCACCGAGCTTGTGGCCGACCATCGACTCGGTGATGTAGACGGGCACGTGCTTGCGGCCGTCGTGGACCGCGATGGTGTGGCCGACCATGTCGGGGATGATTGTCGAGCGACGCGACCAGGTCTTCACGACGCGCTTGTCGTTCGTGGCGTTGAGGGCGTCGATCTTCTTCAGCAGATGGTCGTCGACAAAGGGGCCCTTCTTCAGGCTGCGCGGCATCCCTACCTCCGTGATCCTCGGGTGCGGCGCCGGCGGACGATCAACCGGTCGGAGTCCTTGCCCCTCTTCCGGGTGCGGCCTTCCGGCTTACCCCACGGCGACGTCGGATGACGTCCGCCCGAACTCTTGCCCTCGCCGCCACCGAGGGGATGATCGACCGGGTTCATGGCGACGCCCCGGGTCTGGGGGCGGACGCCCTTCCACCGGTTGCGGCCCGCCTTGCCGATCGACACCAGCTCTGCTTCGGGGTTGCCGACCTCGCCGAGCGTCGCCCGGCAGTCGATCGGCACGCGCCGCATCTCGGTCGACGGTAGGCGAAGGGTCGCGAACTCGCCTTCCTTGGCTACGAGTTGGATGCTCGTGCCCGCGCCTCGTCCCATCTTTCCGCCCCCACCCGGCTTCAGTTCGACGTTGTGGATCGTCGACCCGACGGGGACATAGCGGAGCGGCAGGGCGTTGCCGGGACGGATCTCGGCGCCTTGGCCACTCATGAGCACGTCACCGACGCGCACCCGAGCCGGTGCGAGGATGTAGCGCTTCTCACCGTCGTAGTAGTGGAGAAGGGCGATGCGAGCGTTGCGGTTGGGGTCGTACTCGATCGCCGCGACCTTGGCTGGCACGCCGTCTTTGTTGCGGCGGAAGTCGATGATGCGGTAGCGCTGCTTGTGGCCGCCGCCGCGGTGGCGCGCCGTCTTGCGCCCGTAGCTGTTTCGGCCGCCGGTGCGAGGCTTGGGAGCCAGCAGTGCCTTCTCGGGCTTCTTCTTGGTGATCTCGGAGAAGTCGGAAACGGTCTGGAACCGTCGTGCCGGACTGGTGGGCTTGCGCTTGCGAAGTGTCATAGGTCCTACTCGAAGAGCTCGATCCGGTCGTCGCCCCGCAGCGTCACGATGGCGCGCTTGGTGTCCGACCTCTTTCCGTACATCCAGGTTCCGCGAACCCGCTTGCGCTTTCCCTTGCGGTTGAGCGTGTTCACCTTCGCCACCTCCACGTTGAAGAGCTCCTCAACGGCCTGGCGGATCTGCACCTTGTTGGCCCGCCGGTCGACAACGAAGGTGTAGACGCCGTCATCGAGGAGCGCGTAGGACTTCTCGCTCACCACGGGACGGATGATCACAGCGCGGGGATCGGTCATGTGCTGGTCTCCTCCGCCGCGGGGGCAGCTGCACCGGCCGGCAAGGTGGCGCGGGTGAACACAACCCAGTCGCAGCAGAGCACGTCGTAGGCGTTCAGCTCTTCGACCAGCAGCAGCTGCGCCTTGGGCAGGTTGCGGAACGACTTGTGGGTCGACTCCTCTTCGCGGCCGACGACGAAGAGCGCGCGCCCGTCGAGGCCGAGAGCATCGATCGCCGCCTTGGCATCCTTCGTGCGCGGCGTCTCGAAGTTCCACGCCTCGACGACGAGCACCTTCCCCTCCGCGGCTCGATCCGACAGCGCGGATCGAAGGGCGAGCTGCACCATCTTCTTGGGGGTCCGCTGGCGGTAACTCCGCGGCTTCGGTCCCAGCGCCACGCCGCCACCCCGCCACTGCGGGTTGCGGATCGAGCCGTGGCGAGCGCGGCCGGTGCCCTTTTGGCGCCACGGCTTGGCGCCGCCGCCCCGAACCTCGGCGCGGGTGCGGGTGCTCTGTGTGCCTGAGCGACGGGCCGCGAGTTGGGCAGTGACGACTTGGTGCATCACTGCGACGTTGGGCTCGATCCCGAACACGTCGGACGGGAGATCGATGGTTCCTGCGGTCGTCCCGTCCTGGTTTCGCACGTCGACCCGAAGGTCGGGGCCGGTGGTCACTTCGCCGCCCCCTTGACCGCATCTCTGATCAGGACGAGACCGCCCCGAGGGCCCGGCACGGCGCCCTTGACGAGCAACAGTTCGCGTTCGGGGTCGGCCTCGACCACTTCGAGGTTGAGAGTCGTCACCTTCTGGGTGCCCATGTGGCCGGCCATCCGCGTGCCTTTGAAGACTCGAGCTGGGGTGGCACAGGCCCCGATCGCTCCCGGCGCGCGGTGCTTCTTGTGGTTGCCGTGCGACGCACCCTGACCGGAGAAGTTGTGGCGCTTGACTACTCCGGCGAATCCTTTGCCCTTGCTGATGGCGGTCACGTCGATCTTCTCGCCGGCAGCCAGGATGCCGACGGTGAGCTCCTGGCCGACCTCGTATGCGCTCGAGTCATCGACACGCAGCTCGACCAGGCGTGCACCCGCTTCGACACCGGCCTTGGCGAAGTGGCCCGCTTCGGGCCTGGTGAGGCGGCTGGCCTTGACCGTGCCGTAGGTGACCTGCAGCGCGGCGTAACCATCGCGGTCGGGCGTCTTGACCGACACGACCCGAGCCGGTGTCACTTTGACGACGGTGACCGGCACGGCGCGGTTCTGGTCGTCCCAGACCTGCGTCATGCCGACCTTCTCGCCGACGATGGCTTTCTGCGTCACTGCGAATCCTTCTGAGGGTTGCGCTGAGAGTTTCTTGAGTGGTCGCTCGGGCCACACACAGACGCTCCGCCCGGGCGGGGCGGAGCGAGGACCTGGTTGGGCTGTGAGGTCCCCGGCCAGACCGGGCGCTCACAGACGTCGAGATGGACAGAGGCCAGACCGGCGAACCGGCCTGAACAAACGCATCACTGTAGCTGCTAACCGGCCACATCGCCAACGCGAACTTGCGGCAATACCGGCCGTTTTCCGAGCGCGAATTGGCCGTGGTGGGTGGATCAGGCCTGTTGGATCTTGAGCTCGATGTTGACGCTGGCGGGCAACTCGATGCGCTGAAGCGCATCGAGGGTCTTCGGGTTGTGCTCGACGATGTCGAGGAGGCGCTTGTGGATGCGCATCTCGAAGTGCTCGCGGCTGTCCTTGTACTTGTGGGGTGACCGGATGACGGTGTAGCGGTGCTTCTCGGTCGGCAACGGCACCGGACCTTTGACCTTGGCCTGGGTGCGGAGGACTGTCTCCACGATCTTCTTGGTCGACTGGTCGAGAATCTCGTGGTCGTAGGCCTTCAACCGCACCCTGATCCGCTGCGCGTCGGCCATGGCTACTGGATCACCTTGGTGACCCGGCCAGAGGCGACCGTGCGGCCACCCTCCCGAATCG
>CAZWDB010000051.1:0-31739 GCA_964632885.1 uncultured Acidimicrobiales bacterium
GAATTCCGATCGTTATTGCCTCAAGTTCGGCGCGGGGGTGGGGCCGGGTCGGCGTCGGGGTGGGCGGGTCGGCGTCGGGGTGGGGCGGGGGCCCTCTAATCTCGCCCGACGTGGCCGAGGAGATCAGCGTCACCCTTCCCGACGGGTCGAATAAGCAGCTACCGGCCGGCGCCACCGGCGCCGACCTCGCCGCCTCGATCGGACGGCGGCTTGCCCAGGCGGCCGTTGCCGTCCGGGTCGACGCGGTCGAGACCGACCTCACCGTCCCCCTTCCCGACGGGGCGCGGGTCGACGTGATCACCGTCGACACCGAGGCGGGCCGTCACATCCTGCGGCACTCCACCGCCCACGTGATGGCCCAGGCGGTGCTCCAGCTCTGGCCCGGCGCGCGGTTCGCAATCGGTCCCCCGATCGAGAACGGCTTCTACTACGACTTCGAGCTGCCCGGCGGCGCGCACTTCAGCGACGACGACCTGGAGCGCATCGAAGCCCGCATGCGGGAGATCGTCGAGGAGGACCAACCGTTCGTGCGGGAGGAGCACTCGCGTGACGAGGGACTGGTTCTGTTCGCCGACCAGCCCTACAAGGTCGAGATCATCGAGGACGTCGACCCGGAGGAAGGCGCTGCCAGGGGTGCGGTGTCGGCCTACCGCAACACCGACTCCTTCGTCGACCTGTGTCGGGGTCCGCACGTGCCGTCGACCAAGAGGCTCGGGGCGTTCAAGCTGACGAAGGTCTCAGGCGCGTACTGGCGCGGCGACGAGAAGCGCCCGATGCTCCAGCGCGTCTACGGGACGGCGTGGGAGAACGAGCAGGCGCTCACCCGCCACATGGAGTTCCTCGAAGAGGCGGCCAAGCGGGACCATCGCAGGCTCGGCGCCGAGCTCGACCTCTTCCACTTCCCCCCGGAGATCGGCAGCGGCCTGCCGGTGTACCACCCCAAGGGCGGCCTCGTGCGCAAGCTCATGGAGGACTACAGCCGGGCCGAGCACGAGGCGGGCGGCTATGAGTTCGTGTGGACGCCTCATCTTTCGAAGTCGGGGTTGTTCGAGACATCGGGCCACCTCGAGTGGTACGCCGACGGGATGTATCCGCCCCTCGAGATGGAGGGGACGTCGTATCACCTCAAGCCGATGAACTGCCCGATGCACATGCTGATCTACAAGTCGCAGCAGCGGTCATACCGGGAGCTTCCCCTGCGGCTGTTCGAGTTCGGCACCGTCTACCGCTACGAGATGTCCGGGGTGGTAAACGGGCTGTTGCGGGCACGCGGGTTCACCCAGGACGACTCTCATATCTTCTGCACCGAGGAGCAGCTCGCCCCGGAGCTGGCTTCGCTTCTCAACTTCGTCCTCCGCCTCCTGCGCACCTACGGCTTCACCGACTTCGAGGCCGAGCTGTCGACTCGGCCCGAGAAGTTCGTGGGCGAGCCGGCCGACTGGGACCGTGCCACCGAGGCTCTCCGCGACGCGCTCGTAGCGGCCGACCTCGCCTTCGAGGTCGCGGAGGGCGAGGGTGCGTTCTACGCCCCCAAGATCGACGTCCACGTTCGGGATGCCATCGGGCGGCGGTGGCAGCTCTCGACCCTGCAGGTCGACTTCCAGTTGCCGCAGCGCTTCGATGTGGAATTCGTCGGTGCCGACAACGCCAGGCATCGCCCGTACATCATCCACCGCGCTCTGTTCGGTTCCTTCGACCGCTTCTTCGGCGTCTTCCTGGAGCACTGCGCCGGCAACTTCCCGGCGTGGCTGGCGCCGTTGCAGGCGCGGGTGCTGCCCGTACGCGACGACCATCATGCCTACGCGTCCCGGGTGGCCGACTCCCTGCACGGCGACGGGTTCCGAACCGACTGGCAGGAGGCCGACGAACCGCTCGGCGCGCGGATCCGGAGGGCCAAGCTCGAGAAGCTCCCCTACATCCTCGTCGTCGGCGACGACGACGTTGCCGCCGGGACGGTGGGCGTGAACCGTCGCGGCAGCGAACGTCCCGAGCGAGGGGTGCCCGTCGACGCCTTCGCCGACCGCCTCCGCGCCGAGGTTGACGCGCGCGTCCCAGGCTGACGATGAGCTTCGAACAGCTGTGGGCCGGCTGGCGAACCGAGTACGTCTCGGGTGCCGGGGACGCCGGCCCGGGCCGCGCCGACTGTGTGTTCTGCGGGATCCTGGCCAGCGGCGAGGCCGATGAGGAGACCCATGTGGTGTGGCGCGGTGAACGATGCGTCGCTCTGCTCAACGCCTTCCCCTACACGAGCGGTCACCTGATGGTGATGCCCGCGCGGCACGTGGCCGAGGTCGAAGACCTCGACGACGACGAGCACATCGAGCTTTGGGCCGCGGTGGCAGACGCGATCGTCGCCCTCAAGGCCGCCTACCGCCCCGAAGGCATCAACATGGGAGCCAACCTCGGCCGAGCGGCCGGCGCGGGAGTGCCCGGTCACTTCCACGTACACGTCCTGCCGCGCTGGGCAGGCGACACCAATTTCATGACCGCGGTGGCCGGCGCCCGCGTGATGCCGGAAGCTCTGGCCGTGACCGACGAGCGGCTGCGTGCCGCCTGGCCCGACCGAACGTGAGCAGGGGCGACGCGAATCGCGTCGCCGGTTCTGCAGGTTCTAACGTTCGGACCGTGGTCGAGCCCGACGAGCTGCCTGAGGATCTCGACGCCGCGAGCGCGTACGTCGGTCCCTACTCCTTCCCCGACATCGCCCGGCGTCGCATCGCAGGAGTCATCTACCTCGTGCTCGCCATCGCGATGGCGGCGATCTGGTTCGTCCGCGGCGCGGGCGTCCTGGTGAACTCGGGCTTTGCCGTCGTGGCGGTGGTCGGTGTCGTGGTGGCCGCATACCACTTCGCGGCGGGCTGGCACCTGGAGGTTTCCGACGGAGAGGCGCTGATCGCTGCCGGCCGTGTCGTCGGGTTCCCGGTGGGCCACGCGTCGGCCCAGCTTGCCTGGCGGGGGCTGCGGAGTCGGCCGACCTGGCGCATCCTGGTCTACTCGGCCGAGGACCGACCGGAACGCCGAGGACTCGTGCTCGTCGACGGTGTCGACGGCGCGGTGCTCGAGCATTTCGTCGAGGACAACCCTGAAGACTGGCCGGAAACCGGGCCCGAAACCGGCCGAACTTGAGGCAATAACGATCGAATTCCGATCGTTATTGCCTCAAGTTCGTGCGTCGGGAGGTGGGGCGGGCTCAAGTTCGTGCGTCGGGAGGTGGGGCGGGCTCAAGTTCCGTTGTCGGAGGTGCGGGCGACCTTGTCGTAGAGGTGTTGGGGGAGCGGGTCGTAGTGGTCGTGGCGAACGGTGAACCGGCCCCGACCTCCCGTCAGGCTCCGTAGCTCGGTCGCGTAGCGGAGGAGCTCGGACGTCGGCACCAGGGCGATCACGATCTGCTCGCCGAACTCGCCCTGCTCGGTTCCCTGCACCCGTCCCCGACGGGAGTTGAGGTCGCCCATCACGTCACCCTGATGCTCGGCCGGCACGGTCACCTCGAGGAGCGACACCGGCTCGAGCAACACCGGGCCTGCCTTAGTCATCGCCTCCTTGAAGCCGAGGGAGCCCGCCATCTTGAAGCTCATCTCGGAGCTGTCGACCGAGTGGTACTTGCCGTCGAAGCAGGTGACCCGGACATCGACCACCGGGTAGCCGAACACCCCGCCCGACTCCATGGTCTCGACAATCCCCTTCTCGACTGCCGGGATGTACTGGCGCGGGATGGCACCGCCGACGATCTGGTCGACGAACTCGAATCCGCTTCCCCGGTCGAGCGGCTCCACTCGCAGGCTCGCCACGCCGAACTGGCCGTGGCCGCCCGTCTGCTTCTTGTACTTGCCTTCCGCCTCGACCGTGCCGTCGATCGTCTCCCGGTAGGGGACCCGGATCTCCTCGGTGTCGACCTCAACCCCGAACTTCCTCTGGAGACGTTCGAGCGCGATGGCGATGTGGGTGTCGCCCATGCCGGAGAGGATCGTCTGGTGGACCTCGTCGTCGCGGCGCACCGACAGAGACGGGTCTTCGTCGTGCAGGCGGTGGAGCCCCGTCATCAGCTTGTCCTCGTCGCCCTTCGACTTCGGGACGATCGCGACCGAGAGCAGTGGCACGGGAGGATCGGGGGGCGGCACGAGAACAGGGGTGCCCTTCGGTGCAAGGGTGTCGCCGGTGGCGGTGTCGCTGAGCTTGGCTACCGCCGCGATGTCGCCCGCCGGGACCTCGGGGACGGTGTCCTGCTCCTTACCGCGCATCGTCGACAGAGAGTGCAGCTTCTCGTCGGTGTGGGTGCGCGGATTGGTGAGGACGGTGTCGGGCTTGATGGTCCCCGACAGGACCTTGAAGAACGACACCTTCCCCACATACGGATCCGAGAGGGTCTTGAAGACGTACGCGAGGGGCTCGCCGGCTGGATCGACCTCGACCTGCTGCTCCTTGTCGCCTGCGGTGACCGTCACCGGCGGGCGATCGAGCGGGGAGGGCCCGATCTCGCAGATGAAGTCGGCGAACCGATCGATAGCCACGAGCTTGGTGGCCGAGCCGCAGATCACCGGGAACACCTGGCCACTGGCCACACCCTTGGCCAAGGTCTCCTCGAGCTCTTTCGGGCTGGGGGTGTCGCCGTCGAGGTACCGCACCGTCAAGTCGTCGTCGGCGACCACGATCCCCTCGACCAGGTTGTCGTGCACCTCGTGCTCGCGGGCCTCCATGTCGTCGGGGATCTCGGCGGTGGTCGCCTTCCCGTCGGCGTCGTAGAGGATCGCGTCGTCGGTGAGCAGGTCGGCGATGCCCCGGAAGTCGGCCTCGGAGCCGATGGGAAGCTCCAGGGGCGCGATGCCCGCGCCGAAGGTGGCACGGAGCTGCTCGAGGGTCGTGTCGAAGGAGCTGCGGTCGCGGTCGAGCTTGTTGACGAAGACCATCCTCGGAATCCCGCGCGCCGCGGCCATCCGCCAGACCACCTCGGTCTGCACCTCGACACCGTCGACGGCACTCACCACGAAGACGGCGAGGTCGGCGACCTGAAAGGCCGCCTCGACCTCAGGCACGAAGTCGGCATAGCCGGGGCAGTCGAGGATGTTGATCTTGTGGCCCTGGTGCTCGAAGGAGGCGAGCGAGGTGGCGACGGATATGCCCCGCTTGACCTCCTCGGCGTCGAAGTCGGTGACGGTGGTGCCGTCTTCGATCCGGCCGACCCGGTTGGTCGCCCCCGCACAGAACAGCAGGGCTTCGGTCAAGCTCGTCTTCCCGGCGCCACCGTGGCCCACAAGGGCGACGTTTCGGATCTTGGCGGGCGGGAAGCTCTTCACAGTGGCCCCTCAGGTGTCTGGCTTGATCGGCTGCTCAACGCAAATCTAGGCGTCACGACGAAGCTTAGGTCCTGCGGCTGGTACCTTGAAGGGCGTCCGACTCGCACCAGGAGCCACCAATTGTTCGATGGACGCTGGCGGACCAGTGTGGAGCGGGGAGTCCGGCCAGTCGGCTCGGCCCTCCACCGCACGGGCATCCGCGCTGACCACCTGACCGCCACCGGCGTTGCCATGGCGGCCGCGACCGCGGTCGCGATCGGGTCGGGACGGCTCTTCCTCGGACTCGCGCTGTTGGCCGCCAGCGCCCTCCCCGACCTCCTCGACGGAGCGGTCGCCAAGGCCGACGGGTCCGCGTCTCCGCGGGGCGCCTTCTTCGACTCCGTCGCCGATCGCGTCACCGACTCGCTTCTGCTCGGCGGGATCGCCTGGTACCTGGCGTCGAGCGACGGTGGGACCGCGGCCTTGCTTCCCTTCGCAGTGCTCGCCACGTCGTTCCTGATCTCCTACGAGCGCGCCAAGGCCGAGTCGCTGGGCTTCGACGGACGGGGTGGTCTGATGGAGCGGGCCGAACGCATCATCGCCATCGCGGTCGGGCTCGCTTTCCCTGTGCTGCTCGTGCCGGTGCTGTGGGGGCTGCTCGCGCTCACCAGCCTCACCGCGGTGCAGCGGTTCGTGAAGGTGTGGCGGCAGGCCAGCGCCCCTCGTCCGATCGAGGCGAGCCGGTGGCGCTCATGGCGGGAGTCGGCCGCGATGCGTGTGTCGTTCGTCGACGGCCCCGGCGAGCGGTGGCGTCGCCGCCGGCGGGAGACCCGTCGAGAGAGCGACCGTCGATCGCGTCAGACCGGTTGGCGGGCGGTGCACCGGCGTTCCCGCGTGCGCCCCTGATCGCACCGCCGGCGTTTCATCATGGGGGAGGACACGAGGAGCATGGACCTGCGCCAGCGCGCCCCGTACCTCGGCTATCGGGGGGCCTCGCTCGTGGCGAACGCCTTGCCGAAGGCGGTCGCGGTCGCGACCGCACGAGTCCTCGGACTGGTGATGAGCGTCGCGATGCAGGGCAGACGGCGAATGATCACGCGTCACCTGCGGAGGGTCTACGGACACAGGGCAGGCCGGCTGCGGCTCATGGTTCGGGTCCAGGCGGCCTTCGACTCGTACGCGCGCTACTGGCTCGAGTCCTTCCGACTCGCCACGACAACTCCGGACGAACTCGACGAGTCGATGTCCTACGAGGGGCTGGACATCATCGAGGACGCCTTGGCGAACGGCAAGGGCGTCATCGCGGCACTGCCGCACCTCGGCGGTTGGGACTTCGGAGGTGCCTGGCTCACGTCGCAGGGCTACCCGCTCACCGTGGTGGTCGAGGACCTTCAGCCGCCGGAACTGTTCGAGTGGTTCGCCCGGCTCCGGAAGAGCTTCGGACTTACCATCGTCCCGCAGGGCAAAGGAGCGGGAGCCGCGGTGTCACGTGCGTTGCGTGACAACCAGGTCGTCTGCCTGCTGTCGGATCGTGACCTCACCCGTGACGGCATCGAGGTCGAGTTCTTCGGCGAACGCACGACGCTCCCGGCGGGGCCGGCGACCCTCGCGTTACGCACCGGCGCAGCGTTGGTGCCGATGGCGCTCTACTACGACGGCCACGGGCACTACGGCGTGGTGCGCCCGCCGATCCCGGTTGTCCGGGAAGGCTCGGTGCGCGACGACGTGGCCCGCATAACCCAACTCCTGGCGAGCGAACTCGAACGCCTCATCCGCCGCGCGCCGTCCCAGTGGCACCTCTTCCAGCCGAACTGGCCTTCCGATTTCGAGGTCGGCGGAGACTGAAGACCGATCAAACTCCCGTAGTGACCGCGGCAAGTTACGGTGGGAGCCAATGCGCGTCGGCCTCGTGTGTCCGTACAGCCTCACGGTGCCGGGCGGCGTTCAAGGTCAGGTGCTCGGATTGGCGAGGGCGTTGCGGGGTCTGGGCCACAGCGCCCAGGTGCTCGGACCGTCCGACGGTCCGCCCCGGGAGCCCGGGATCACCCCCCTCGGACGCTCGGTTCCCGTGGCCGCGAATGGCTCGATCGCGCCGCTCGCCCCTGACCCGGCCGCCGCGCTCCGCACGATCCGAGCGTTGCGCGACGAGGACTTCGACGTAGTACACCTCCACGAACCGCTAGCACCGGGACCGACGCTCACCGCCCTGCTTGCGGCTAAGGCCCCGCTTGTTGGCACCTTCCACCGGGAGGGCGCCGGCGTCGCCTACAAGTGGCTCGGACCGGTGGCGTCCCGCCTCGCCCGCCGGCTCGACGTCCGCTGCGCGGTGTCCGAGGAGGCTCGTGCCACGGCGAGCAACGCGCTGGGCGGAACCTATGAAGCCGTCTTCAACGGCGTCGACGTCGACCGGTTCGCCAAAGCAGAAGCGTGGCCCACGGAGGTGCCGACGATCTTCTTCATCGGCCGGCACGAGAACCGCAAGGGACTGGACGTGTTGCTCGCCGCGGCGGCGGAGCTACCCGCCGACGTCCGCATCTGGATCGCCGGGCTCGGTCCCCAGACCGAAGCGCTGAAGGCCAAGACCGCGGGCGATGACCGGATCGAGTGGCTCGGGCGGATCTCCGACGAGGAGCGGGGTGCCCGTCTGCGGGGCGCCCACGTGTTCTGCGCGCCATCCCGGTTCGGCGAGTCCTTCGGCATCGTCCTCCTCGAGGCCATGGCCGCCCAGGTGCCGATCGCGGCCACCGACCTTCCGGGGTATCGCCGTGTCGCGGAACCCGACGAGCACGCCCTCCTTGTCGCACCCGACGACCCGTCCGCGCTCGCCCACGCGGTCCGCCGCCTGCTCACCGACGGTTCTCTCGCCGAGCGGCTACGCGGTGCCGGCCAAGCCCGCGCCGGCGTCTTCTCGATGGACCGCCTCGCCGAGCGCTACCTCGAGCTCTACGCGAACTTGAGGCAATAACGATCGCTTTCCGATCGTTATTGCCTCAAGTTCAAAGGCTGCTGGCGTGGACTAGGAAGTGGTGACCGGGGACCGCAGCCAGCGGCGGATCACGAGTGCGGAGGTGGCCAGCACCGCCGCCCCGAGAATGAGCGGAAGGCTCGTGCCGCCGGTACGGGGCAGCTCGTCGACCGGAGCGGGTGCGCCGGTGGTGACGGCCCGGAAGTCCGAGGCGCTGAGCACTTCAACCGCCCGCACGGTGGAGGGCTGGCTGAGGGCCGCGACACCGAGGTTGAGGGTGGTCTCGAGCTCGTTCATCGCAGCGGACAGCGGCGTGGTGTCGATCACGCTCGACAGCGGCTCCGTCGTGCTCGTCAGCGTGGCGACGATCTCCGCCAGGTTGGCCGGCGGGGTGATCGTGGCGGAGACACCGGTGATGCCAGCCCGCGCCCGGTTGTAGCCGTCGGAGGCGGTGACGCTGGTCTCCTGCTCGAGGAGCGAGACGTCGACCAGGTTGGCGAGGCCGGGATCGACCAAGCCGAGCACCGAGCTGAGCTGGGCCTCGAGCGAGGTGACCAGATCAGTGACCGCCTGGGTGGCACCGAGGAGGTCGACGCCGTCGAAGGCGATGGCGCCGACGCGGACACCACCGATCGCCCCGGTCACCGTCGCCGTGGTGGCGTCGAGGGTTCCGGCTGCCGATGTCTTCACGCCGACCTCGACGCCGTCGAGGGCGAGGAGGGGTGCGCTGTCGAGCACGAGGGCGATCTCTTCGACCACGTCCACGAGAAGAGTTTCCATCTCGTCGAGGGTGTCTTCGAGGGTTTCACCGGCGCTGGGCGCCTCGATGCCGGTCGGGTCCAGCAGGCCGTTGATCTCGGTGAGGAGGCCGTCGACAGTTTGGGTCAGGTCGGTTTCCTCGTTGATGAGGTCGATGGTGTTCCTCAGGCCGTTCACATAGTCGGCGAGGGTGGAACCCTCGGGCAGCGTGTCGCTGACGCTCACGGGGAGGCCGAGCTCGTCGACGAGGGCGAGCACGGTGTCGATCGGAAGCGACGCGAGGTCGATTCCGAGCCCCTGCAGTACGGCGCCGAGGTCGAGCACCGTGACGGCGCCGATCGCCGCGCTGCGCGTGGCGTCCGATGCAGTCGGGCTGGCGCTGGTCGAGAGGTTCGAGCCGACCGCGTCGACGACTGCCAGACCACCGGCGACGTTGAGATCTGCGATCTCGGCGAGCAGGGCAGATGTGGCGGTGCCGTCAGCGAGACTCGAGGTCAGCTTGGCTGGGGTGATCGAGCCGGACGCGACCGACCCGGCACCCGCGACCGAAGCGGGCGGCACGGACAGGTCGAGCGCAGCGGACTCGACTACGGGCTCGCCGCCGGGCGAGCTCGACTCGAGCACGGGGATGTTGTCGTCGAGGACGTTGATCGCCGGGGCGACCTCGGAGTTCAACGCGAGGAGCTGGAGGCGGCTGTAGGCACTGGGATCGGCGACCGCGCTGTCGATCGTGGAGCGGCCTTCGTCGGCCAGGACGTCGAGGGACAACAGCGAACCGCCCCCGAGGTCGATGGAGAGCACTGTCGTGCCCGCCAGGCTGGTACCGACACCGGATTGCTGCGCGTTCGCAGGCGCGAGGCCAGTGCCGGCCGCGAGCAGCGCAAGCGCGGCCGCGGCAGAGACGATTCGGACGATGTGTCGCATGAAGCCCCCAACTCGTTTCAGGGTGTGGATTACGTAGGTGCCACTTTCCACGTGAATCGCCCACTGCGCCATGGCCCGTCAGCGTCATTTCTGTCCCATCCGTCCGAACTAGTCCCCCTTGTCCGCGACGGCAGCGCGGACCGTCGTGGCGGGGTCCGGGGCGAACCCGGGCGGACCCTTTATCATGAGCCCATGACCGCCTTCTGGGTCGTCCTCGGACTCGTCGTGCTCCTGGTGTTGTACCTGGTCGTCGCCTACAACGGGCTGATCCGGCTACGCAACCGGATCGAGAACGCCTGGTCTCAGATCGACGTGCAGCTCCAACGCCGCTACGACCTGATCCCGAACATCGTCGAGACGGTGAAGGGCTACGCCTCCCACGAGCGCGGTGTGTTCGACGAGGTCACCCGAGCCCGCTCCAATGCCATCAACGCCCAAGGTGTCGGCAACCAGGCCCAGGCCGAGAACGCCATCACCGGCGCTCTCAAGTCGCTCTTCGCCGTGGCGGAGGCCTACCCGGACCTGAAGGCCAACCAGAACTTCCTGGCTCTCCAGGAAGAGCTGTCCGGCACGGAGGGGCGCATCGCCTATGCCAGGCAGTTCTACAACGACTCGGTGCAGCGGTATAACACCAAGATCCAGTCCGTTCCCACGGTGTTCATCGCTCGCACCCTGAACTTCAGCGAACGCGAGTACTTCGAGGCTGACGACACGAGCCGCGGCCCCGTCCGCGTGCAGTTCTGACGAGGGACATCCGCTGTTCGAACAGATTGATTCCAACAAGCGCCGCTCGGCCCTCCTGATCGCTTCCTTCATCGTCGTAGTCGCCCTCGCGGTGTGGGCCTTCGAGCTCGTGCTGGGGGGAGGCGGCATCCCCGGCCTGGTGATCGCGGTGGGCATCGCGGTCGCGATGTCCTGGGGCGCCTACTGGAAGTCAGACGCCATCGCGCTGGCGATGAGCCACGCGAAGCCCGCCGATGTCACCGAGCACGCCCGGCTTCACAACCTGGTCGAGGGCCTCTGCATCGCGGGTGGCCTGCCCAAGCCTCGCGTGTATGTGATCGACGACCCCGCGCCCAACGCGTTCGCGACCGGCCGCAACCCGCGTCACGCCGCGGTCGCGGTCACCACCGGTCTCCTCGAGAAGATGAACAGGGTCGAGCTCGAGGGTGTCCTCGCCCATGAGCTCAGCCACATCAAGAACTACGACATCCTGGTGTCCACCATCGCGGTGACCATGGTGGGGGTCGTGGCCCTCCTCGCCGACTTTGCGTTCCGGTTCCTGTGGTGGGGGGGTGTTCGGCACCGAGGTCCCCGGCGGGGTCGAGGTGGCGGTCCGCAAGGCGCGCTCGCCCTGTTCGGCATCGCGTTGCTGATTCTCCTGCCGATAGTCGCCCGCCTGATGCGTTACGCGGTGAGCCGGCGGCGCGAGGCCCTCGCTGATGTCACGGGCGTCTCTCTCACCCGGTACCCTCCTGGGCTCATCTCCGCATTGGAGAAGCTGCGGGACGACACCACTGTGGTGCACTCCGCCTCACGGGCAACTGCCCACCTCTGGATCGAGGCTCCGATCGGCCGCGAACGTGCCGACGGCGGCCGCCTAGCTCGGATCAACCGGATGTTCGACACCCACCCTCCCCTTGACGAACGCATCGAAGCCCTGAGGGAACTGTGACCGCGGCGCGGCTCGTTCGATCGGTGTGGTTGACCGCCCTGGCCTTGGCCGCGCTGGTCGCAGGCGCGTGCGGCGGCGACGACGATGCCGCGACCACGACCACCAAGCGCACTACGACGACTGCGTCTCCAGGCCCGGTAGCACCCCTCACCGGTCTGCCCGTTTCCGACCCGTCACTGCTCGAACGCCAGGCGCTCATCGTAAAGATCGACAACGCGCCCAAGGGCAGACCCCAAGCCGGGATCAACGAGGCCGACGTCGTGATCGAAGAGCTCGTGGAGGGCGGCATCACCCGGCTCGCAGTGATCTTCCACTCCGCCGACGCTGATCCGGTCGGTCCGGTGCGCTCGGCGCGCTCCACCGACATCGCGATCGCGACCGCGCTCAACCAGCCCCTGTTCGCCTACTCGGGTGCCAACGCAACGTTTCAGGAGCTCGTGAGTTCGGCGCCGCTCCACGACGTCGGCGTCGGCGTCGCCAAGGGGAGCTACCGCCGTGACTCGAGCCGCCCCGCGCTCTACAACCTGTTCACCTCGACGCCGGAGCTCTACGCCCTCGCGCCCGAAGACGGTGGGCCCCCGCAACCGATGTTCCAGTATCGGGCCAAGGGTGAAGCTCTCGACGCTGACGGCGCCGAGAAGAGCGTGGGGGTCGCGATGGAATACCGCGACAAAGTCCTCACCGCGGTGGAATGGAGGTGGCACGCCGAGTCGAAGACCTGGCGCCGCATTCAGAACGGCACGCCGCATGTCGACGCGGCCGGCACCGAGGTGGCGCCGCGCAACGTAGTGGTGCAGTTCGTCACCTACCACGACACCGGACAGGTCGACCAGAGCGGTACCGCTGTCCCCGAAGCCGACTTCATCGGCGAGGGCGAAGCCTGGATTCTCACCGACGGCCAACTCGTCAAGGCGAGCTGGTTGCGGCCCGACGCGGCCACCCCTACGACATACACCGACCCGGCCGGCAAGCCCGTCAAGCTGACGCCCGGCCAGACGTGGGTCGAGCTGCCCAAGCCGGGCACCGGCCGCACGCTCTGATCCGAATCGCACCGAACGCCACCCAGCAAGACCGAGACACAAGAGGGGACCCATGCGAATTCGCCAGTCCGTGCTTCTGATCACCGCCGCGGTTGCGGTACTTGCTGCCGCAGCCTGTGGCAGCGAGGGAGAAGCCGCGACCACCACGACGAAGCGGACCACGACGACGACCGAGCCGGTGCCCCTCGGCTTCATGCCATTGACCGGCGAGGCCCTGTTCGAGGTCGAGGACGTCGCGGCTGCCCAGCGTCCTGCTGTGACGGTGAAGGTAGACAACACTCCGAAGGCCCGACCCCAAGCGGGTCTCGAGGCGGCCGACGTCATCATCGAGGAGCGAATCGAGGGCGGCTCGGTGCGGCTGCTCGCCATCTTCCACTCCGATGACGCCGACTCGGTGGGGCCGATCCGCTCAGTGCGATCGAGCGACCCGCCCATCGTCCACCCCTTTGGCGGCGTCTTCGTCTACTCAGGCGGCATCCCGTCCTTCGACCGGGCCGCCAAAGCCCTGCCGCTCGCGACGGTTACCGAGTCCAACCACGCCGCCGCGTTCCACTACCGCAACGACCGCCGGCGCCCGCTCAAGACCTACTCCGACACCTCCAAGCTGCGCACCTACGCGCTCGACGGCGCCACCGCTCCAGGCGCGTTCACCACCTTCCTCCCCGAAGGCGAACCCTTCGCCCCGGCCAGTGCGGAGGCGGTCGAGGGTGTCCGCGTCGTCTTCGGATCGCGGACCTCCGGCGAGTTCTCCTACAACTCCCGCACCAAGCGGTGGCTCCGGTCCTCAGATGGCGCCGAGCACGACGTCGCGAGCGGCAAACGCCTCGCGGTGACCAACGTGATCGTGCAGTTCGTCCCGTACCAGTTCACCGGCGAGCGCGACGGGTCGGGCTCGCAGGTCGACAAGGCCATCGTTGTGGGCGAGGGGGACGCGTGGATCTTCTCGCAGGGCAAGCTCACCAAGGGCCGGTGGTCGAAGCCGGCCGAGTCCGACATGACGACATTTACCGACAGCGCGGGTAATCCGATCTCCCTTCCGCCCGGCAAGACATGGGTGTCACTCCCGGCGGTGGGCTCGAACGTCACCGTCACCGCCGACGAGCCCGACTCGCCTTCGGGCCCCTCCGGCGGCGCCAAGTCGGGCGAGAAGTCGGGGGACGGCAACTAGACTGACGTTCGTGGCCGACGCCGAACCCCCCCAGAACACAGCCTCTTCCGCCGCCCGTAGTACCGGCACCGCTCGCGTGAAGCGCGGTCTTGCCGAGATGCTGCGGGGTGGCGTGATCATGGATGTCGTCACGGCCGAGCACGCCAAGATCGCCGAGGACGCCGGGGCGGTCGCGGTGATGGCGCTCGAGCGGGTTCCGGCGGACATCCGTCGAGACGGCGGGGTGGCCCGCATGAGCGACCCCGCCCTCATCGAGGGCATCAAGTCTGCGGTCACGATCCCTGTCATGGCCAAGGCCCGCATCGGCCACTTCGCCGAAGCTCAGGTACTCGAAGCTCTCGGTGTCGACTACATCGACGAGAGCGAGGTGCTCACGCCGGCCGACGAGGAGCACCACATCGACAAGTGGGGCTTTACGGCGCCGTTCGTGTGCGGCGCCACCAACCTGGGTGAGGCCCTCCGCCGGATCTCGGAGGGAGCCGCGCTGATCCGTTCCAAGGGCGAGGCGGGCACCGGCGACATCAAGGAAGCCGTCCGGCACCTCCGCTCGATCAACGGCGACATCCGCAAGATCACCCAGGCCGACAGCGCCGAGGTCTACGGCTGGGCGAAGCGGCTTCAGTCGCCGGTGGAGCTGGTGCGCGAGATCGCGGAGTCCGGCCACCTCCCGGTGCCTCTGTTCTGCGCTGGTGGGATCGCCACTCCGGCCGACGCCTCACTCGTGATGCAGCTCGGCGCCGAGGCCGTGTTCGTCGGCTCCGGAATCTTCAAGAGTGCCGATCCCGCGCCGCGGGCGCGAGCGATCGTCGAAGCGACCACCCACTTCCGCGATGCGGTGATCGTTGGCAAGGTCAGCCGCGGGCTCGGTGACGCCATGCGCGGCGAGGAATCCGACCAGGTCGAGACCAAGCTTTCCGACCGGGGCTGGTGAGCTGGTGAGCCCCGCGGTGACATGAGGCCGCCAGGTGAGCAAGGTCGGGGTCCTCGCGCTCCAAGGCGACGTTCAAGAACACACACGCGCCCTCGCTGAGCTCGGCGCCGACGCGGTGGCGGTGCGCGCGCCCGAGCACCTCGCGGGTGTCGACGCCCTCGTCCTGCCCGGCGGCGAGTCCACGACCATGTCGCTGCTGCTGGAGTCGGCCAGACTGTTCGAGCCCGTGCAGGAGAGGCTGCGGGCCGGCATGCCCGCCTTCGGCACCTGCGCGGGGATGATCTTGCTTGCGACCGGTGTGCTCGATGGTCGTCCCGACCAACGGTTCTTCGGAGGGATCGACATCGCGGTCCGCCGCAACGGCTACGGCCGGCAGGTCGACTCCTTCGAGACCGACCTCGATGTGGTGGGCCTCGACGGCAGCTTTCATGCTGTATTCATCCGCGCGCCGGTCGTGGAGCGCACCGGCGACGCCGTCGAGGTGCTCGCTGCGGTCGACGACCGGACCGTCCTCTGCCGCCAGGACGCAGTGTTGGTGGCCGCCTTCCACCCTGAGCTCTCCGACGACCTCCGCGTTCACGATCTCTTCCTGAGAGGCTTCTAGATGTCAGGTCACTCCAAGTGGGCCACGATCAAGCACAAGAAGGGCGCCGCCGACAAAGCGCGCGGCAAACTCTTCGCCAAGTTGATCCGTCAGGTCGAGGTGGCAGCGCGAGAGGGAGGCGGCGACCTCGACGCCAACCCGACGTTGCGCACCATGTACCAGAAGGCACGCGACGCGTCGGTGCCAATGGACACGATCGAGCGCGCCGTCAAACGGGGCACGGGCGAGCTCGAAGGGGTTCGGTACGAAGCGGTCTCCTATGAGGGCTACGCGCCGTGCGGCGTCGCCATGTACATCGAAGTGTTGACCGACAACCGCAACCGCACGGGCGCCGACGTCCGCAGTCTGTTCACCAAGAGCGGCGGCTCGATGGCGGAGCCGGGTGCGGTGGCGTGGCAGTTCGAGCGGAAGGGGGTCGTCCTGCTTCCGAAGGATGTCACCGAGGACGATCTCATGCTGGTGGCTCTCGAAGCGGGCGCGGAAGACCTCGTCGACCAGGGCGACACCTGGCAGCTCACCTGCCCGCCGACCGAGCTCGCCGAGCTTCGCTCCGCGCTCGAGGAGGCCGGTATCAACTTCGACTCGGCCGAACTCACCATGCTGCCCACCCAGTCGGTGCCGCTCGAGAACGAAGGGGACGCTCGCAAGGTGTTGCGCCTTCTCGACGCCATCGAGGAGCACGACGACGTGCAGAACGTCTATGCCAACTTCGACATCCCCGACCTTGTGCTCGACGCGGTGATGGCGTGATGGCGAAGTTCCCCAGCATCGGTGATGCCGCCCCCGACTTCACTCTCCCGGGCACTGGCGGTGGCTCCTTTTCGCTGTCGGAGTACCGCGGCCGCCATGTCGCGGTCGTGTTCTATCCGGGTGACAACACGCCGGTCTGCACGACCCAGCTGCGCGACTACTCCGGCCATGTGGGCCGGTTCGAGGAGCTCGGCGTCCAGGTTCTTGCCATCAGCCCGCAGGACGTCGCGAGCCACGAGGACTTCTCGTGCCGCCAAGGCGGCTTCGCCTTCCCGCTGCTTGCCGACGTCGACCGCCATGTCGGCGCGGCCTACGACATCATCGGCCCGGCGGGCTTCTACCGTCGCTCGGTGTTCGTGGTCGACCCCGACGGGATCGTCCTCTACGCCCACCGCGCCATGTCAGGCCTCACGTACCGGCCGGTCGACGAGATCCTGGCCGCCATCCCCGCTATCCCCGCTGCCCCGGGCGCCTCCGACCCCGCCCACCCCACCACCCCCGCCAACTTGAGGCAATAACGATCGGAATCCGATCGTTATTGCCTCAAGTTGGGGCGTGGGTCCACCAGTCGGGGCGTGGGGCGCGATAATCTCGAACGAGTGTTCGTGCTCGGCATCGATCCGGGGCTCTCGCGCTGCGGCTACGGCGCGGTGCTGCGCCAGCCGGCGGGCCTGCGCGCCGCTGCCTGCGGGGTGCTGACCACGCCCAAGGAGGCGGATTTGCCTGACCGCCTCGCCACCTTGATGGTCGAGTTGCGCGACCTCATCGCCGAGCTCGAGCCCGACGTCGTCGTGGTGGAGAAGGTGTTCTTCCAAACCAACGCCCGCACCGCTATCTCGGTGGCCCAGGCGAGCGGCCTCGCCTTGGCGGTAGCAGCCCACGCGGGAGCGGAGGTCGTTCAGTACACCGCCAACGAGGTCAAACAGTCCGTCGCTGGATACGGGGCCGCGTCGAAGGAACAGGTCCAGCGCATGGTGCAGGCCCTGCTCCGTCTCGACAACCGGCCCCACCCTGCCGACGCGGCCGACGCCCTCGCCCTCGCGCTGTGCCACCACGCGGTCGGCAACGTGCTCGCACGCGTGCAGCAAGCTGACTCGAGAGCGGGAGGCGCGCGTTGATCGGCTCGTTGCGGGGCATCCTCCTCGACCGTTCCCCGCGGGGCGAGGTGCTCGTCGAGGTAGGCGGTGTCGGCTACCGCGTTCAGGTATCACCCGGCGCCCCCGGCCTACCCGCTGAGCTGGGAGCGCCGCTCTTCCTCCATGTCCACACCCACGTGCGCGACGACGCCATCATCCTCTACGGCTTCCCCGACCGCGATACACGCGCGTGCTTCGAGGCCCTCATCGCCACCCACGGGATCGGGCCCGCCGTCGCTCTCAACATCTTGTCGGTGCACTCGCCGAGCGCGCTGCAACGCATCGTCGGCAGCGGCGACGCCGAGTCGCTCACTCTCGTACCCGGGATCGGGAAGAAGACGGCGGCGCGGCTGCTGCTCGAGCTGAAGGCGAAGCTCGACGTCGACGACCTCGACCTCGACGGTGGCGACGTCGGGACCGCGGGTGCCAACGGGAGCCCCCGCGGCGAGGTCCGGGCTGCCCTCGCCGGTCTCGGCTACGGCCCCGATGAAGTGCGCGACGCGGTCCGCGATCTCCCCGAAGAAGGACCGGTCGGCGACCTGCTCCGGCACGCCCTCAAGCACCTCGCATCGGTCAGGTGACGTAGCGATGAGCCCGCGCGAAGAACTGCTGTCACCGCGGTCCGACCCGCTCGAAGTGGCCGAGGAGTCGAGCTTGCGCCCCCGGCGGTTGGACGAATTCGTCGGTCAGTCCCAGCTCAAGGAACACCTCGGCATCGTCCTCGAGGCGGCCCGCCGGCGTGATCAAGCCTGTGACCACCTGCTGTTCGCGGGCGCGCCCGGCCTGGGGAAGACCACCCTGTCCGGCATCGTCGCGGCAGAGATGGGAGTGGGCCTGCGGGTGACGTCGGGTCCGGCTCTCGTCCGCGCCGGCGATCTGGCCGCCATCCTCACCGACCTCCAGGACGGCGACGTCCTCTTCATCGACGAGATCCACCGGCTCGGGCGGGCGGTGGAGGAGATCCTCTATCCGGCGATGGAGGACTTCCAGCTCGACATCGTCATCGGCAAGGGCCCGGCAGCCCGCTCGGTGCGGTTGCCGCTCGCCCGCTTCACCCTCGTGGGCGCCACCACGCGTACCGGCATGATCACCGGACCGCTTCGCGACCGGTTCGGCTTCGTCGCCCGCCTCGACTACTACGACGCCGACGACCTGGAGACGATCATCGGACGCAGCGCGGCGATCCTCGGCGTCCGCCTCCATCCCGACGGCGCGCGCGAGATCGCGGGACGAGCCCGGGGCACACCACGGATCGCCAACCGGCTTCTGAAGAGGGTGCGTGACTACGCCGAGGTGCGGGGCGACGGAAACGTCACCCATGAGGTAGCCGCCGCCGGCCTCGAGCTGTTCGGCGTCGACGAGCTCGGGCTCGACAAGGTCGACCGGGCGATCCTCGATGCCGTGTGCCGCCGCTTCGGAGGTGGACCGGTTGGGTTGTCGACTCTCGCGGTTGCCGTGGGCGAGGAGACCGAGACCGTCGAGGACGTCTATGAGCCGTTCCTCCTTCAGCTCGGTCTCCTGATGCGCACGCCTCGGGGCCGGGTGGCCACGCCGATGGCCTTCGACCACGTCGGCATTGAACCACAGACGCTCCTCTAGCTCGCTGGTCGGACCGGCTCGAAGGCGACCGGAGAACCGCGCGAGTCTCACTGGTATCGCCTCGACCTCGGCCTACGACTACGACTTGCCGGAAGCGGCGATCGCCCAGGAGCCGGTCGAGCCGCGGTCAGCGGCGCGGCTGCTGGTGTCCACCGGCCCCGCCGCAGTCGAGCACCGGACGGTTGCCGACCTTCCCGACCTGTTGATGCCGGGCGATGTGGTCGTCGTCAACGACACGCGAGTGATCCCAGCCCGCGTGCGACTGGCCAAGTCGACCGGTGGCGCCGTCGAGGTCCTGCTGCTCGAGCGCCTCAGCGCGGAAAAATGGGAGGCCCTCGTCAAGCCGGGGAGGCGGGTACCGCCCGGCACCGTGCTTTACGCGAACGGGGGCGGGGGTGGCGAGGCGGTCGTGGAGGTCGGGCCGCGGCTCGAGGACGGGCGCCGCGAGGTGACCTTGCTGGCCGCAGCCGAGGAGGTGCTCTCGCGCCACGGGACCTTGGCGCTGCCGCCGTATGTCCACCGCGGGCTACCCGACCCGGAGCGCTATCAGACCGTCTACGCGACCAACCCGGGGTCGGTGGCGGCCCCCACCGCCGGCCTGCACCTCACTCCCGACGTCCTCGCTGAGATCCGCGCTCGCGGGATCCCGGTCGTCACCGTCGACCTGACGGTGGGCCTCGACACCTTCCGGCCCATCACGGTGCGGAGCATCGAGGACCATGTGATGCACTCCGAGGCCTATTCGGTCCCCGCCGAGACCATGGCGGCGTGCGACCGGGCCGAGCGGGTCGTCGCGGTGGGGACGACCACGGTTAGAGCCCTGGAGTCGGCCGCCCGAGGCGAACCGGTCGGTCGCACCTCGCTCTTCCTCCGACCGGGGTCGGAGTTCGAGGTGGTCGACGTCCTCCTGACCAACTTCCACATGCCGCGGTCGTCGCTGCTCGTGCTCCTCGCCGCCTTTCTGGGCGACGACTGGCGCCGCCTCTACCGCATCGCCCTGGACGACGGCTACCGCTTCCTCTCCTTCGGCGACGCCATGCTCGTCTCCGGCCGAACTTGAGGCAATAACGCACGGATTCGCGTCGTTGTTGCCTCAAGTTCGTATGTTGGCGGGATTCTTTCGATCGAAGCCACCGACGGGGACGGGCGCGCCGGGCGTGTGCGGACGGCGCGAGGAGTGTTCAGCACGCCCTGTTTCATGCCTGTCGGTACCCGGGGGACGGTGCGGACGATGGCGGCGCCCGACCTGGAAGCGCTCGGGGCCGAGGTCGTGCTCGCCAACACCTACCACCTCATGCTGCGACCCGGTGCCGACGTGGTGGAGGAACTGGGCGGCGTCCACCGGTTCGCCGGTTGGGACCGCCACCTCCTGACCGACTCGGGCGGCTTCCAGGTGTTCTCGCTCGACCCCAAGGTCGACGACGACGGCGTGACGTTCCAGTCGACCTACGACGGGACGACCCACCGGCTCACGCCGGAAGACGCCGTCGCAGTGCAGGAACGGATAGGCGCCGACATCCAGATGGTGCTCGACGTGTGTCCGCCCCTGCCGTCGGCACCGGAGGTGATCCGGCTCGCGGTCGAGCGCACCGCGGCGTGGGCGGCGCGCGCCCGGAAGGTTCACCGACGGGCCGACCAGCAACTGTTCGGCATCGTCCAAGGAGGTGTCGATCCGGCGTTGCGGCGGGAGAGCGCCCGCCGGACCGTCGAACTTGGCTTCGACGGCTACGGGATCGGCGGGCTGTCGGTGGGGGAGACGAGGTCGGAGATGCTCGACGCTCTCGGCGCGGTAGTTCCCGAGCTTCCCCTCGACCGTCCTCGTTACCTGATGGGTGTCGGTGACCCGATCGGTCTCGTGGAGGCGGTCGCTCTCGGTGTGGACATGTTCGACTGCGTCCTGCCGACCCGATCCGCCCGCCACGGGCGTGTCCTGACCTCCGAGGGGAGGCTGAACATCAAGAACGCCGTCCACGCGCGCGCCGAGGAACCCCTCGATACTGCGTGCGCGTGCATGGTGTGCGGTCGTTGGTCACGGGCCTACCTCCGCCATCTGTTGCAGGTGGGCGAGCCCGCAGCCGCCCGGCTGCTGACCTGGCACAACCTTGCCTTCACGTTCGACCTCATGGCCCGAGCCCGAGCCGCGATAGCGACGGGAACCCTCGCGTCGCTGCGCCGCGAGGTCGCAGCGGTCTGGTCGTCGCCGCCCGACTAGGACGCCGGGGGGCGGTCCGGGGAAATCGGACATGCAGACTAAGGTGCTCGTGCCTTCCAGACCTGGGTGTCCGCACATGGAACTTCTCTTCCCGATCGCCATCTTCGCCCTGATGTACTTCCTGCTGTTCCGACCGCAGCAGCAACGGGCGAAGAACCAGAAAAAACTCATTGAGTCACTCGAAGTCGGCGACGAGGTCGTCACCATCGGTGGCCTGCTCGGAACGATCGTCGGCCTCAACGACCTGAACGTCGAGCTCGAGGTCGCCGACGGCACCCGCGTGCGCGTCGTCCGCCCGGCTATCTCGGGCCGGGTGCCGCAGGCTGAAGAAGAGGACTCGGGCGCGACCGGGACGGAGAGGGACGAGCCCTAGGGCATGCGGCGCGGCAATCTGCTTGCCCTGAGCTTCATCGTCATCGTCGCGGCGGGCTCAATGGCCGCAACGCTGGTCGTGGGCAACAAGCCCCAGCTCGGCCTCGACCTTCAGGGCGGCGCGCTAGTTGTGCTGCGGCCTGAGGAGCGCGTCCCAGACGACGTGTTGGACCAGTCGATCGCGATCATCCGCAGCCGGGTCGACTCCTTGGGCGTCGCCGAGCCCGACATCAGCCGGTTGGGCGATGCGATCGTCGTGCAGTTGCCGGGTGTAGCCGACCAGGAGCGCGCCCTCGACGTGGTCGGACAGACCGCCGAGCTCCGTTTCCGCCCCGTGCTGGACGTGCTCCCACCCGAAGGCCAGGCTCCGCCTCCCACGCCGTCGCTGCCGCCGCCCGCCAGCGAACCCGCCGACGGGGGAGAGGAGCAGAGCGCACCGGCTGAGCTGGCGCGGGGCCAAGCCGACGACGACCCCACGACGACGACCAGCGAGGTGCCGGAAGGAACCACGCCTCGGGAATCCGACGATCCCGACGCCGAGGTCGTTCTGCCGGAGATCGATGAGGACGGCGTGGTCGTGGCCCGTTACCGGCTCGGTCCGGCCGAGCTCACCGGCGGCGCCGTCGACACGGCGCGCGCCCAGGCCCCACAGGGTTTGGCGGGCGACTGGGAGGTCATCGTCGATTTCACCGGTGAGGGCGGCGACCAGTGGGCCGAGCTCACTGGGCGGTACGTGCAGCGCCAGCTCGCCATCGTGCTCGACGGGGTCGTGCAGTCGGCGCCGACCATCCAGGAGCCCATCACCGGCGGCACAGCTCGCATCACCGGCCGCTTCAGCGAGCGAGAGGCCAAGGACCTCGCGCTGGTGCTCCGGTTCGGCGCGTTGCCGGTCGAGCTGGTGCCCCAGGAGGTGCGCCAGGTGTCGGCCACCCTCGGAACCGACTCGCTGCGTGCGGGGATCATCGCGGGCGCCGTGGGTGTGGGGCTCGTCCTGTTGTACCTCACCCTTTACTACCGAGCGCTCGGGCTCGTCGTCGTGCTCGGCCTCCTCGTCTGGGGCTCCCTGATGTGGACGGTCGTGGCGTTCCTCGGCGCGGCTGGCAACTTGGCGCTCACACTCGCGGGCGCGGTGGGTCTGGTGGTGTCGGTCGGTGTCACGACCGACTCCTACATCGTCTATTTCGAACGCCTGAAGGACGAGATCCGGTCGGGCCGCACCGTGCGGTCATCGGTCGAGCGAGGTTTTGCCAGCGCGTACCGCACCATCATGGCGGGCGGCATCTCGTCGCTCATCGGCGCGGGCCTGCTCTACTTCCTCACCGTGGGACCGGTGCGCGGCTTCGCCTTCTTCCTCGGGTTGGCGACCGTCCTCAACCTCGTTGTCTCGTGGTTCTTCGCCCGGCCGCTCGTCGGTCTGCTCGCCCGAAACCGCTTCTTCACCGACGCCCGTTGGGTCGGCGTTGCACGAGGGCTGGCATCGGCCCAAAGTGGGGCCCCGTGACCCTGGAGACCAGATGACCCAGGAGACCAGAGAGGTGGAACGCCGCCACAACATCCTCACCCGCATGTACCAGGGCGAGACCACGTTCGACTTCGTGCACCGGTGGCGCCGGTGGCTGGTGCTCTCGGCGGTCGTGATCGTGGTCGGGTTGCTGTCGCTCTGGTTCCGAGGGCTCAGCCTCGGCATTGACTTCGAAGGCGGGACGGCCTGGGAGGTCGATGCGCCCGGGGTCTCGGTCTCCGACACCCGCGAGGTCCTCCGGCCTCTCGGACTCGCAGACGCGCGGATCCAGCAGCTGGGGTCGTCGTCGATCCGGGTGCAGCACCAGACAAGCGACGCCGACATCGTCGACGAAGCGACCGACGTGCTCGCCGACCTCGCGGGGGCAGAGCGCAACGAGGTCAGCGTCGACACGGTCGGGCCGTCGTGGGGCGAGGAGATCACGAGCAAGGCGCAACGCGCGCTCGTTTTCTTCCTCCTCGCCATCGCGCTCTACATCACGCTCCGGTTCGAGTGGAAGATGGCTGCAGCCACGTTGGCTGCCGTCGTGCACGACCTCGTAGTCGTCGTGGGTGTCTATTCCATCACCGGTTTCGAGGTGACCCCGGCGACCGTCATCGCCATTCTCACGATCCTCGGTTACTCGATCTACGACACGATCGTGGTGTTCGACAAGGTGAACGAGAACACGCGTGGCCTCGCGGCTTCGGGCCGCATGACCTACGGCGACATGGTCAACGTGTCGCTCAACGAGGTGCTGATGCGGTCGATCAACACGACCGTCACAACCCTGCTGCCGAATGTGGCCCTTCTGGTGATCGGAGCGCAGCTCCTCGGAGCGGTCACCTTGTCCGAATTCGCGCTGGCCCTGCTCGTCGGGCTGGCCGCCAGCACCTACTCGTCGCTCTTCGTCGCCTCCCCGATCCTGGCCGCTCTGAAGGAGCGCGAGCCGCGCTACACCTCGATCCGCGAGCGGCTCGAGGCTCGCGGCGGAACCGCCGTCATCACTCCGGCCGCCGCGGCGGGCCGGTCGAGTGCCGGCAGCGGAGGGAGCGGGAGTGGGAGCAGCGGCGCGAGTGGAGGAGGCTCCACCGCAGATCGGCCCGGCCGCCCGGCCCCGCCACCGCGGAGCGCGCCGCCCCGGCCTCGCAAGAAGACCCGCCGTCGCCGCTGACGCCGTCCCGCTACCCCGCCACCCCACTACGCCCCACCGTCCCCACCCTCCCCGCACTCGGCTTCGCGGCCCGAACCCCGTCATATGCGTGGTTCAGGCCGCAAAGCAGGTCCTGGGGCTCGGCTGTACGCTGGGAAAGTGGTCGGGGACGCCGCCTGGTTGAAGGAGCACATCCGGGATATCCCCGACTTCCCGCGGCAGGGCGTGAGCTACAAAGACATCACCCCGCTGCTCGCCAACGTCGACGCGTTCCGGTTCACGATCGACGCCATCTGCGAGCACTTCGGCGGTAGCCACGTCGACAAGGTGCTGGGAATCGAGGCGCGTGGCTTCATCATGGCGGCGCCCGTGGCGTACCGATTCGGCGCAGGCTTCGTGCCTGTGCGCAAGGCCGGGAAGCTTCCGTGGCACATCGAGAAGGAGGAGTACGAGCTCGAGTACGGCACTGACCTCCTCGAGATCCACAGGGATGCGGTCGCGCCGGGTGAGCGGGTGTTGATCGTCGACGACGTGATGGCCACGGGAGGAACCGCCGCCGCCACGGTGCGGCTGGCGGAGAAGCTTGGTGCGGTCGTGGGCGGGCTCAGTGTCGTGATCGAGTTGGCGTTCCTCGACGGCCGGTCCAAACTCGAGGGCTACGACGTGATGTCGCTGCTCAGATACGAGTAGTCCGATGGCCACTGTCGACAAGGTTCGGGTGCTGCCGTGGCGGAGGCAGGCGACGCCCACCCCCAGCGTCGACCTCGCGCCCGTCATCAACGCCTACCGGCGCATCTACCCGCGGGGCGACGTGTCGGTGATCACCAAGGCCTACACGGTTGCGGAGGAAGCGCACCGCCCGCAGGTGCGTCAATCGGGCGAGGCCTACATCCACCATCCGCTCGCCGTGGCGCGCATCGTGGCCGAGCTCCGGCTCGATGACGTGACGATTGCGGCGGCGCTGTTGCATGACGCGGTCGAGGACACCGCCGTGACGCTCGACGACATCGACCGCGATTTCGGACCGGTCGTCACGGCCATCGTCGACGGCGTCACCAAGCTCGACCGCGTCAGCTTCGACTCGCGGGAGGCCCAGCAGGCCGCGACGATGCGGAAGATGCTCGTGTCGATGGCACGCGACCCCCGCGTGCTGTTGATCAAGCTCGCCGACCGGCTCCACAACATGCGAACGATCGCGGCGATGCCGGAGTGGAAGCAGAAGCGAACCTCGCAGGAGACCCTGGAGATCTACGCTCCCCTCGCCCATCGCTTTGGGATCCAGGAGCTGAAGTGGCAGCTCGAGGACCTCTGCTTCGCTGCCATGCACCCGAAGCGGTACTTCGAGATCGAGCAGATGGTCGCGGCCCGGGCGCCCGAGCGTGACATCTATCTCGCCCAGGTCGTCGAGGCGGTAAGGGGCCGGCTCTCGGAGTTGCGGATCGACGGAGAGATCACCGGCCGTCCGAAGCACCTCTACTCCATCTACGAGAAGATGGTCGTCAAGGGGCGCGAGTTCGACGAGATCTACGACCTCGTAGGCATGCGGGTGATCGTCGACACCGAAAAGGACTGCTGGGCCGCGCTCGGGCTGATCCACGCGATCTGGAGCCCGGTGCAGGGTCGGTTCAAGGACTACATCAACGCCCCCAAGTTCAACCTCTATCAGTCGCTCCACACGACGGTGGTCGGTCCGCAGGGAAAGCCGATCGAAGTGCAGATCCGCACCCGGGAGATGCACGAGCGCTCGGAGTATGGCATCGCCGCCCACTGGGGCTACAAGGAGGACGTCACTCCCGCGGCCGACCCGATGTGGCTCCGCCGGATCGTCGACTGGCAGTCGGAGACGCTCGATCCCGCCGAGTTCCTCGAGAGCCTGAAGCTCGACCTCGAGACCGACGAGGTTTACGTCTTCACGCCGCAGGGCGACGTCGTGGCATTGCCGATCGGGGCCACCCCGGTGGACTTCGCCTACACGATCCACACCGAGGTCGGCCACCGCTGCATCGGAGCGCGGATCAACGGTCGCCTCGCCCCGCTCGACAGCGCGTTGAGCTCGGGCGACACCGTCGAGGTCGTGACGTCGAAGGCGGCCTCGGCCGGTCCGAAGCGCGACTGGCTCCAGATCGTGGTGACGCCGCGTGCCCGCAACAAGATCCGCCAGTGGTTCAGCCGGGAGCGCCGCGAGGACGCGATCGAGTCGGGCCAGGACGAGTTGAGCAAGGCCATTCGCCGCGAGGGCCTACCGGTGCAGAAGCTGACGTCGTCACCGGTGCTCGTGTCGCTGGCGGAGACGCTCAACTACGCCGACCTCGACACCCTGCACGCCGCCATCGGCGAGGGTCACGTGTCGGCCAAGTCGGTCGCCCAGCGACTCGCCCGTGAGCTGCGGGGCGGCGAGCACGAGGAACAGCTGCCGGCGACCGCGAAGCAGCCCCGCCGGACGAAGGGGCGGCAGACCGTCGGTGTCTACGTCGAGGGCCTCGACGACATGATGATCCGGCTCGCGAAGTGCTGCACGCCGGTGCCGGGGGATGAGATCATCGGGTTTGTCACCCGCGGTCGGGGCGTGTCGGTGCACCGCTCCGACTGCACGAACGCGGCCGCGCTCGTCGACGGACAGGAGGGCAGGCTGATCGACGTCGAGTGGGACCGGGAGAGCGCGGGCGTCTTCGTGGCGTCGGTCGAGGTCAAGGCGCTCGACCGCACCCGGCTGCTCTTCGATGTCTCCCGGGTGCTCTCCGAGCACCACCTCAACATCCTGACGAGCTCGACCCACACCGGCTCCGACCGGGTAAGCCGAATGCGGTTCGACTTCGAACTGGCCGATCCCTCGCACCTCGACTCGGTGGTGGCGTCGCTGAAGCGCATCGACTCCGTCTACGACGCCTACCGAGTTCTGCCCGGCCAGGGCAACCGCCGCAACTTGAGGCAATAACGCACGGAATTCGAGCGTTATTGCCTCAAGTTCGGGCCGGTAGGGTGGCGGGACTATGCCGCCGACGTTCCAGGCCCCTTCGGGCACCCTCGACGTGTTGCCGCAGGAGGCGGCGCGCTATGCCGAGGTGATCAGCCGGTTCGCCACGCGGGCGGCGCGCGCGGGGTTCGGACTGATCATCGGGCCGATGTTCGAAGACCTCGGCGTCTTCCAGCGCATCGGCGCGTCCACCGACGTCGTGCGCAAGGAGATGTACGACTTCCAGGACAAGGGCGGCCGGCACCTGGCGCTGAAGCCCGACGGCACGGCGCCCGTTGCCCGCGCCTACATCGAGCACCGCCCGCCCACGCCCTGGAAGGTGTGGTACGCCACGCCCAAGTTCCGCTACGAGCGACCGCAGGCAGGCCGCTACCGCCAGCACCACGAGGTCGGCGCCGAGGTGATCGGCACTGACGACCCGGATGTCGACGTCGAGGTCATCGACCTGCTCCACGGGCTCTACCGCGAGCTCGGGCTCAAAGAGGTACGGCTCCGGATCACCTCTCTCGGCGACGCGGTATGCCGTCCCGCCTACCGCGACCGCCTCATCGGCTTTCTGGAGGAGCGGCGCGACCAGCTCTGTGCCGAGCACCGGGATCGCATTCACGACAACCCGCTGCGCGTGCTCGACTGCAAGCGCGATGCGTGCGTCGCCGCGACGGCGGAGTCGCCCAAGATGCTCGAGTGGTTGTGCGACGAGTGCACCGCCCACTTCGCCCGCGTGCGGGAGGGGCTCGATGCCCTCGGCCTCGACTATGAGGTCGACGACCGGCTGGTGCGCGGCCTCGACTACTACACGCGCACGACGTTCGAGTTCACCGCCGACGCCATCACCTCCGCTCAGAACGGCATCGGCGGCGGTGGCCGCTACGACCGCCTGATCGAGGAGCTCGGCGGTCCGCCCACGCCGGGGATCGGCTTCGGTTCCGGCATCGAGCGGATCCTGATCGCGTGCGACTTCGAAGGCATCTTCCCGGCACCGGAACGCGGGGTGGAGATCGACGTGTTCGTCGTGGACTTCACCGGCGGGGCAGCGGCGCGCGATCTCGTCCACGAGCTGCGGGAAGTCGGGTTCCGAGCCGACCGCGCCTATGACAGCCGGTCTGCCAAGGCACAGTTCAAGGCGGCCGATCGCGCCGGCGCGCGCGTCGCGCTCGTCGTTGGGCCGGACGAGCTCGAGGCCGGCAAGGTCACCGTGCGCGACCTCGCCCAAGGCGAGCAGGAGCTCGTCGACCGAGCCAAGGTCGTCGCCCACCTACGGGACCAGTTGACGCCGTGATCGTCCTCGGCCGTTTCCTCAGCCGTTCTGGCCGCGGAATCCCGCCGGATCCGGCGGGATTCCGCGGCCAGAACGCGGGGTGGGGGTTGTGACGGGCGCGGGGTGGGCGTCGTGACGGGCGAGACCGCGATGCGCACCGACCACTGCGGCACCCTGCGGCCGCCCGACGTCGGCCGGCAGGTCGCGTTGTGCGGATGGGTGGCCCGCCGCCGCGAGCACGGCGAGCACCTGGCGTTCATCGACCTCCGTGACCACACCGGCGTCGTGCAGTGTGTCGTCGACGGTGCCCACGACCTGCGGTCGGAGTACGTCGTGCGAATCACCGGGACCGTCAGTCAGCGACCCGAAGGCACGACCAACCCTGACCTGGCAACGGGCGAGGTCGAGATCCACGACTGCGAGGTCGAGGTGCTCGCCACCTCCGAGCCGCCGCCGTTCCAGGTCACCGACCGCATCGACGCCGACGAGAACGTCCGGCTCCGGCACCGGTACGTCGACCTCAGGCGCGAGCGCATGCAGCGCAACCTGCGCACCCGTGCCGTCGTGAACAGCACCATCCGGCGGGCGATGGAGCGGCAGGGGTTCGTAGAGGTCGAGACGCCGATGCTGATCGCCTCGACGCCCGAGGGCGCCCGCGACTTCCTCGTGCCCAGCCGGCTCAAGCCGGGCTCGTTCTACGCCCTGCCCCAGAGCCCGCAGCTCTTCAAGCAGCTGTGCATGGTCGGCGGGATCGATCGCTACTACCAGATCGCACGGTGTGTGCGAGACGAGGATCTGCGCGCCGACCGGCAGTTCGAGTTCTGCCAGCTCGACGCGGAAGCGAGTTTCGTCACCCAGGACGAGGTGCTCGCGTTCATCTCCGAGGCAGTGCTCGACGCAACCGAGGCGGTGACCGGCGAACGTCCGGGTCAGATCCCGACCATGACGTGGCACGAGGCGATGGAACGGTTCGGCTCCGACAAACCCGACATCCGCTTCGGGCTCGAGTTGGTCGAGCTCACGGAGGCGTTCGCCGGCACCGACGCCAACGTGTTCAAGGCGGCGTGCGTGAAGGCGATCCGGCTCCCGGACGGCGCGGCCGACTACGGCCGGAACAAGCTCGACGCCCTGACCGACAAGGCCAAGAGCTGGGGGGCCAAGGGGCTCGCATGGGTGAAGGTCGCCGACGGAGGCGCCTTCGAAGGCGGCGTGTCGAAGCTGCTCTCCGACGCCGAACGCCAGCGGGTGATCGACGCGACCGGCGCTGAGGCCGGCGACCTCGTCTTCTTCGTGGCCGACGAGCGGTCGAAGGTCCGCCACCTCCTCGGCCTCCTGCGACTGGAGCTCGGACGACCACCGGTGAACGAGGGCGGCTTCCAGTTCCTCTGGGTCCTGGAGTTCCCGCTGTTCGAAGGAGTCGACGACGACGGACGGCCGATCCCGGCCCATCACCCGTTCACGATGCCGCATCCGGACGACATGGAGAAGCTCGACGACGATCCGCTGGCGGTGAGGTCCCAGGCCTATGACCTGGTGCTCAACGGATGGGAGCTCGGTTCGGGCAGCGTCCGTATTCACCGGCGCGACGTGCAGCAGCAGGTGTTCGCGCGGCTGGGTATCGACGCCGAGGAGTCGCAGCAGCGTTTCGGGTTCCTGCTCGACGCGTTCCGCTACGGCGCGCCGCCCCACGCCGGCTTTGCCTTCGGCATCGACCGCCTCGTCGCCCTCTTGGCGGGCGAGGAGAACATCCGAGAGGTCATCGCCTTCCCCAAGACGCAGTCGGGGGCCGACCCTCTCACCGGCGCGCCCAGCTCGGTGGCCCCGGAGCTGCTGACCGAACTCGGCCTCCGCCTCCTCCCACCCCCCTCCCGCCCAACCTGAGCCCTCCCACCCCTTCCCGCCGCCCAAGTTGAGGCAATAACGATCGGAATCCGATCGTTATTGCCTCAAGCTCGGCGCCTAACGTGGCCGGCATGCCCGCCAAGCGGTCCGCGCCCGGCGACCGGGACCTCTTCACCAAGGCGTTGGAGGACCGCATCGCGGCGCGGGGACCCCTTGCCGCCCGGCTGCGCCCCAAGACGCTCGAAGAGGTCATCGGCCAGCGCCACCTGCTCGCGCCGGACGCCGCATTGCGCGCCCTCATCGAGGCCGACCGCCTGAGCTCGATCATCCTGTGGGGACCGCCGGGCACGGGGAAGACCACCCTCGCCCAGGTGATCGCCAATACCACCAATCGCCACTTCGTCTCACTCTCGGCGGTGACCGCCGGAGTGAAGGACGTGCGCGAGACGGTTGAGGCCGCCAAACGTGAGCTGGCCGACCACGACCGGGCGACGATCCTGTTCCTCGACGAGGTGCACCGCTTCAACAAGGCCCAGCAGGACGCGTTGCTGCCCGCGGTCGAGTCCGGGCTGCTCACCTTGATCGGCGCGACCACCGAGAACCCGTTCTTCGAGGTGAATGCGCCCCTGCTGAGCCGCTCGACCCTTTTCCGGCTCGAACCCCTCGACGACGACGACATGCGCGAGCTCCTGCAGCGGGGGCTCGACGCCGAGGGCGCTGCCGCGGACGACGACGCGGTCGACCACATCATCAACGAGGTCGACGGCGACGGACGCGCCGCCCACAACTCGATCGAGATCGCCGTCGCCCTGGCTCGGGCCCGCGACCAAGAGGCGGCGTCGCCCCATGTCACCCTCGCGGATGTCGAGGAAGCCCGCCAGAGCCGGGCCATCCAGTACGGGGTCGACGAGCACTACGACATCATCAGCGCGTTCATCAAGTCGCTGCGGGGTTCGGATCCCGACGCCGGGCTCTACTGGCTGGCGCGGATGCTCGAAGCGGGCGAGGACGCCAGGTTCATCGCGCGCCGCCTCGTGATTCTCGCGAGCGAGGACGTCGGGATGGCCGATCCGATGGGCCTCGTCGTAGCGGATGCCGCCGCCCGCGCCGTTGAGTTCGTCGGGCTCCCGGAGGCGGGGCTCAACCTCGCCCACGCGGTCGTCTACCTCGCCGTAGCTCCCAAGTCGAACCGCTCGACCATCGGCCTGATCCGCGCCAACAAGGACGTCAAGGAGCGCCCCGCCGGCGCGGTCCCCAACCACCTGCGGTCGGCCCACCCATGGGAGCGCCGCAAGCTCGGCACCGGTACTGGCTACGACTACGTCCATACCCACGACGGCGCCTTCGCTCCGCAGGAGTACCGGCCGGAGGAGGTCGCGGGCCGCGTCTACTACCACCCGTCGTCCCACGGCGCCGAGGAGGGCATCGCCCGCCGCCTTCGGGAGCTCTGGGGCGACGAGCGCTACGACGCCGACACCGGCCCCTTCGACAAGTAACCGCCACCCGCTCCCACCCGCCCCTGCCCGCCGCCGAACTTGAGCCCACCCGCCCCTCCCCGCCGCCGAACTTGAGGCAATAACGATCGGATTCCGATCGTTATTGCCTC
>CAZWDB010000052.1:0-12304 GCA_964632885.1 uncultured Acidimicrobiales bacterium
GAGCACTTCCGTGAGGAGATCGCCGGTCTGGTGAGCGGCACGATCGCCCGGTGGGATCCGGAGGAGACGTCGGACAAGCTCGAGCTGCTGCTCGGCCGCGACCTCCAGTTCATCCGCATCAACGGCACCGTCATCGGCGGTTTCGCCGGGCTCGCGATCCACGCGGTCGCCGAACTCCTCTAAACCGCCCGAACCTCAAGTACGGGCGGGACGGGGCGGGGGCGGGGGCGCTAACGTCCGGCGACCGATGGAGTTCCGGATACTCGAGCTGCCGGGGAGCATCGCCACGCGCTACTGCGGGCGGCTGTTCGCGCACTTCGGCGCGGAAGTCGTGCAGGCCGGCGACGCGCCGGACGACACCGCAATCGGCTACGGCGGTGAGGCCGGTCGGGCTTACGGGAGGTGGCTCGACGCGGGGAAGACGCTCGTCCGCACGGGGGAACCCGAAGGCCGGTTCGACCTCGTCATCTGTTGGGACGGCGATGAGCCGCCACCGGCGGCGAGGGGTGCGGTCGAGCTGCACCTCAGCTGGTTCGGCTCGGAAGGTCCGTACGCGGACTGGCCCGCAACCGACGAGACCATCATGGCGCTCGCGGGTATGGCCTACAGCTTCGGTGAAGCGGACGGTCCGCCGGTGCTCGCCCAGGGCCACACGCCCCAGATCCTGGCCGGTGCCACCGGATGCAACGCGGCGCTCGCCGCGCTCCTCGAGGTACCGGCACGCCGACCACAGCGGGTCGAGGTCAACGTGTTCGAGTCAACGATGTGCCTGTCGGAGGTGGCGACCGTGGCGGCGATCGCCGATGACCGCGCCCGCTCGATGCGACTCGGGGTGAACCGGTTCTCGCCGACCTACCCCTGCACGAGCTATCGGACCAGTGATGGTTGGGCGGGGGTGACCTGCCTCACGCCCGCCCAGTGGACCGCGCTCTGTGAGGCGATCGGCCGGCCCGAGCTGGCGGCTGAGCACCGGTACTCCACCGCGTTTCGCCGTCTCATGCGCGCCGACGAGGTCGACGACGTGCTCGCCCCGGCGTTCGCAGAACGGTCTACGGCGGAGTGGCTCGAGGTCGGCACGACCAGTCGCATTCCGATCACCCCGATGCCCCGACCGTCGGAGTTGCCCCACCAGGAGCAGTGGAAGGCACGCGGCAGCTTCGCTCCGCTCGACTCGATCGATCCACGCGACGAGATCAGGTCACGCGACCGGTCAGGCACCATTCAGGCGCCGACGGTGCCGTTCCAGACCGCGGTCACCGACAACCCCACACCGCGCTGGGAGCCGGGCGAGACCCCGGGCCCGCTCTCCGGAGTGGGCATCGTCGACTTCAGCATGGGGTGGTCAGGACCGCAAGCCACCCGATTCCTTGCCGACCTGGGCGCCGACGTCGTCAAGGTCGAGTCGACCGATCATCCCGACTGGTACCGGGGATGGGAAGCGCGAGTCGAGGCCGACCCGCCTCCGATCGAAGTGCGGTCCAACTTCAACACCCTCAACCGCAATAAGCGAGGCGTGGTGTTGGAACTGGCGGAGCCGGACGATCTCCGTATCGCCAAGGAGCTCATCGCCCGCGCCGACGTCGTCATCGACAACTTCGCCGCAGGCGTGCTCGACAAGCTCGGGCTCAGCCACGACGTGCAGCGCGGCCTCCAACCCCACGTGATCAGCGTGTCTATGCCCGCCTTCGGCAGCACCGGTCCGCTCGCACCGGTCCGCGCCTACGGATCGACGGTCGAGCAGGCCTCGGGACTGCCGTTCGTGAACGGTCACGACGACTGGGCGCCCTGCCTCCAGCACGTCGCCTTCGGCGATCCCGTCGCCGGGGTGTTCGCGGCTACCGCGGTGCTGGTCGCCTTGGCCGGCCGGGCCACCTGGGGCGGCGCGTCCGTCGACCTCTCCCAGGTCGAGTGCCTCTTCCAGGTCGGCGCGGATGCGATCATCGCCGAGCAGCTCGGCGGCGCCCCCGTTCCCCGCACCGGCAGCGAACGGAACCGTCTCGCCCTGTGCGCCGTCATCCCCTCCGCAGGAACCGACAACTGGATCGCGGTCGCCCATCCAACTCTGGAGTGGTCAGCCCCCGGAAACCGGGGGCTAACCACTCCAGAGTTGGCGGCGGCCGAGCTGCGCGACCGCGGGATCCCGGCGGCGCCGGTGCAACCGGCGCACGCGCTCGGCGACGACCCCCACCTCGTGGCCACCGGCTTCTGGGAGACGATGCACCGCCGCTACGTGGGCGACCACCCGCTCGGCGCGCCCCCGTTCCGATTCGACGGCGCGCGGCCGGTCGCCCGCTGTCCGGCGCCGACGCTCGGCGAGCACACCGCGCTCGTGCTGGGGGAGCACGCGTGACGCTGCAGAAGGTGCTCATCGCCAACCGGGGTGAGATCGCGGTGCGGATCGCGCGCACCGCCGCCGACATGGGGATCGTGACGGTTTCTGTCTACTCCGACGACGACGCCGACGCCCTGCACACCCGCAAGACCGACGAGACCCGCGCCCTGTCCGGATCGGGACCGGCTGCCTACCTCGACGGCGGCGACCTGTTGGAGGTGGCGCGCAGCACGGGCTGCGACGCTGTCCATCCCGGCTACGGCTTTCTGAGCGAGAACCCTGGCTTCGCGCGGGAGTGCGCGGCCGCGGGCGTGACGTTCGTCGGTCCCGCGCCTGACACCCTCGAGCTGTTCGGCAACAAGGCCCGCGCCCGCACTCTCGCCCGCGACAACGGCGTCCCCGTCCTCGCCGGGACCGAAGGGCCCACCGCTAGAGCCGACGCCGAAGCCTTCTTGCGGTCACTCGGACCCGACGGGGCGGTGATGGTGAAGGCGGTGGCCGGCGGCGGCGGTCGCGGCATGCGCGCCGTTACCTCGGTCGACGAGCTCGGCCCGGCCTACGAACGCTGCGAGTCCGAAGCGGTCGCCGCCTTCGGTGACGGCGGCCTCTACGTCGAGCAGTTCCTGCCGCGGGCCCGCCATGTGGAGGTACAGATCCTCGGCGACGGCGACAGCGTCGTCCACCTGTGGGACCGCGAGTGCAGCCTGCAGCGGCAGCGCCAGAAGATCGTCGAGGTGGCCCCGGCCTCCTGGCTTCCGGATGCGACCCGGGCCGAGCTGTTCCGGGCGGCGGCCGTGCTCGGCCGGGCGAGCGCGTGCCGCAGCCTCTGCACGATCGAGTTCCTGGTCGGCGACGGCGGGTTCTTCTTCATCGAAGCCAACGCCCGTCTCCAGGTGGAACACACCGTCACCGAGGAGGTCACCGGTCTCGACCTGGTCGGCCTCCAGCTCGACATCGCCGGGGGACAATCGCTGGCCGGCGTCGGCCTCCCCGCGCAGTCCGATGTACCCCAACCCCGAGGGGCGGCGGTCCAGGCTCGGGTCAACCTCGAAACGATGAGCTCGGACGGCACCCCCCGACCAACGAGCGGAACGATCACCGGCTTCGAACCGCCGGCGGGTCGTGGAGTGCGGGTCGACACCCTTGGCTACACCGGATACCGCACCACCGCCCGCTTCGATCCGCTGCTCGCCAAAGTCATCGTCCACACCGCGGCCGGTCTGCCCGCGGCAGTTCAGAAGTGCTACCGCACGCTGTCGGAGTTCAGGATCGAGGGCGCCGCAACCAACCTCGACTTCCTGCAGAACCTGCTCAACCATCGCGCCGTCAGCTCCGGCGACGTGCACACCCGCTTCGTCGAAGACAACGCCGCCGACCTCGTCACCCCCACCAACCATCCACGCCTCTACTTCGAGCCCGCCGCACCGCGCGTCGGCGCGGAAGTCGACCGCAACGACCCGCTCGCGGTGCTGGTGCATGGCAAGACCGGCACACCGGGTGCCGCGACGGGCCGCGACACCGAGCTCGACGGCCACTCGGGACCGGCGGGCACCGAGCCTCTGCGGGCTCCCATGCAGGGGACGGTCATCAGCGTGGCGGTGGAGCCGGGCGCCACCGTGGCGGCGGGGCAGGAACTAATGGTGCTCGAAGCGATGAAGATGGAGCACGGGATCGCGGCGGGCATCGACGGTGTCGTGCGCGCCGTCACGGTCGCGCCCGGCGACACCGTCGCCGAGGGACACCCGGTCGCCTTCCTCGAACCAACCGACATCGGGGCGGCGGCGCGCGCCGCTGAGGACGACGTCGACCTCGACCACATCCGGGCCGATCTCGCCGACGTGCTCGAGCGCCACCGTCGCATCTTCGACGCCGCCCGGCCGGAGGCGGTGGCCCGCCGCCGCCAGTTCGGACAGCGGACGGCACGGGAGAACATCGACGGCCTCTGCGACCCCGGCACCTTCACCGAGTACGGGCCCCTCACCCTGGCGGGCCGGCGGGGTCGCAACACCCTGGAGGAGCTCATCGCCCAGACTCCGGCCGACGGCCTGGTGATGGGCTTCGGCCAGATCAACGGCGACCGCTTCCCGGTCGAGCGGGCGCGGGCGGCGGTCATGTCGTACGACTACACCGTTCTGGCCGGCACCCAGGGAGCCCGCAACCACTCCAAGCTCGACCGGATGGCCGAGCTGGCACTGCGATGGCGACTGCCGACCGTCTTCTTCACCGAGGGAGGCGGGGGCCGTCCCGGCGACACCGAAGGCGGGGGCGGCTTCACGCGGGGCTTCGAGTACTGGGGCAAGCTGAGCGGGGCCGTGCCGCTGGTCGGCGTCACGTCGGGCCGCTGCTTCGCGGGTAACGCCGCGATCCTCGGGTGTTGCGACGTGATCATCGCGACCGAGAACTCCGCCCTGGGGATGGGCGGACCGGCGATGGTCGAAGGAGGCGGGCTGGGAGTGTTCCGGCCGGAGGAGATCGGCCCTCTCGACGTGATGCTCGCCAACGGCACGATCGACGTGTTGGTCCGCGACGAAGCCGAAGCGGTGTCGGTGGCGAAGCAGTACCTGTCGTACTTCCAGGGCCCCGTCACCGACTGGACATGTGACGACCAGCGGTTGCTGCGGCAGGTCATCCCCGAGAACCGCGTGCGCGCCTACGACGTCCGCCGGGTGATCGACCTGCTCGCCGACAGCGGGTCCGTGCTCGAGCTCCGCCCCCACTTCGGTCGGGCGATGATCACCGCTTTCATCCGGGTCGAGGGACGGCCTCTCGGACTGATCGCGAACAACCCTCAGCACCTGGGCGGCGCGATCGACGCCGACGCGTCCGACAAGGCGGCCCGCTTCATGCAGCTCTGCGAAGCGTTTGACGTGCCGTTGCTCTCGCTCTCCGATACGCCCGGCAACATGGTCGGTCCCGAGGCGGAGAAGGGCGGCCTCATCCGCCACTGCTCACGGATGTTCGTGATCGGCGCCAACCTCACCGTGCCGATCTTCTCGGTGATCCTCCGCAAGAGCTACGGCCTCGGCGCCATCGCCATGACCGGCGGGAGCTACCAGGCGTCGATGTTCTGCGTGTCGTGGCCGACGGGCGAGTTCGGCGGCATGGGGCTCGAGGGCTCGGTCAAGCTGGGATACCGCAACGAGCTCGCGGCCATCGAAGACCCGGCCGAGCGCCAGGCGCGCTTCGATCAGATGGTGGCCCGCGCGTACGCCGCCGGGAAGGCACTGTCACGCGCGACCGGACCATCCCTCGACGACGTGATCGACCCCGCCGACACTCGCCGTTGGATCATGGCCGGCCTGCAGAGCCTGCCTCCCACCCCGCCGCGCACCGAGAAGAAGCTCCCCTGGATCGACGCCTGGTAACGGCGTGGTGACCTCCCCGCCGCCCACCCGCCACCCGCCGAACTTGAGGCAATAACGAACGGATTCCGTTCGTTATTGCCTCAAGTTCGAAGGTTCAGGTGGTGTAGCGCCACACGTTGGTGTCGCGCGCGGCGAATCCGAGACGTTCATAGACGCGGTTGGCGGCGCCGCGTGACGGCCGCGACGTGAGGTCGACGGTGCGAGCGCCGTGGGTGCGGGCATGCTCCAGGGCGGAGTCGTTAAGCGCTTCGATCACACCCTTACCCCGCGCCGAGGAGTCGACGACGACGTCCTCGATGATGGCGCGCACGCCGGTGGGTATCGGGAACAGCACCAGGGTCATCGTGCCGACGATCGAGCCAGCGTCGTCGCGGGCGAGGAAGACCGTGATGGCCTCGTGTGCGGCCACCGCCTCGAGCTCGGCCCGACCGGGCGGAGGCGCAGTCGACGACAGCTGCGGGACGAGCCGGGCGAACGCGTCGACCACCTCGTCGTCGACGCGGTCGAGGACCTCGACCTTCACGCGTCGGGCACCGGCTGGGGAGGAGGCGGACCCACATACCGCGCCGCGGGCCGGATGATGCGGTTGTCGAGGGCCTGCTCGAGGATGTTGGCACACCAGCCGATGACGCGGCTTGAGGCGAACGTCGGCGTGAACATCTCCCGCGGCAGGCCGCACAGCTCCATGACCACACCGGCGTAGAACTCTACGTTCGTGTAGAGGTGGCGTCCCGGCTTGAGCTCGGCGAGCGTCGCCACGATCGTGCGCTCCACCTGCTTGGCGAACTCGACGAGGTCGCCGCCGAGCTCTTCCGCGACTCCCCGCAGCATGAGAGAGCGCGGGTCGTCGGTCTTGTACACGGGGTGTCCGAAGCCCATGATGCGCTCGCCCCGCTCGACCGCGCCGCGGATCCATGCTTCGGCTCGGTCGGGTGTGCCGATGGCATCGAGGGTGTCGAGGGCGCGGCTCGGGGCACCACCGTGCAGCGGCCCCGACAGTGACCCGATGGCGGCGACCACCGCCGCCCCGAGGTCGGCCCCGGTCGACGCGACCACCCGCGCCGTGAAGGTCGATGCGTTGAAGCCGTGGTCGATCGTGGATATGAGGTACTTCTCGATGGCGCGGGCGTGCTCCGGCGCGGGCACCTCGCCGGTGAGCATGTAGAGATAGTTCGCGGCATACCCCAGGTCGGGATGGGGCTCGACCGCTTCGCGACCGGAGTGCAGGCGGTAGAGAGCGGTGATCGCGGTGGGCACCATCGCGCTGAGGCGCATGGCGTTGGACCGCAGTTCCTCCGGGCTCGCGTCAAGGCTCGCACGGAAGCCGAGGCCCGCGGCTGCGAGCGAGACCACACTGCGCAGCCCGTCGAGGGGCGAGAACACATCGCTGGTCGTCGCGCCGGTGATCGCCGGCAAGAGGCGGCCGATCGTCTCGGGAAGGGTTCGGAGGTCGCGTATCTCGTCGACGAACGCGTCGTGCTCGGCGCGGGACGGCAGGTGACCCTCGAAGAGAAGGAACCAGACGTCCTCCAGCGAGCGCCGCTCGCAGAGGTCGATGGCCGAGTACTGGCGGTAGTGGTAGAAGCCTTCGAGGCCGCGGACGTCGCCGATCTCGGTCTCGGTGACGATGACGCCCTTTAGACCCCGCGGCACGTCGGTGAAGGATCCTTCGACCGGGCGGATCTGGGCAATGCCCATGAGGTCGCGCATCGACACGATGCCGACGAGTTCGTCGCCATCGACGACCGGGATGTGCCGGTAGTCGTGTTCGGCGAGGCTGCGCCAGGCCGCCGCCACCTCGACGTCGGGGCCGAGCGTGTCGGGATCGCTCGTCATCCACTCCGACACCTTCGTGCCCGATGTGTCGGCGCCGGAAGCCGCGAAACGGATCAGATCGCGTTCGGTGAGGATCCCCGTCGGACGGTCGCCGTCGACCACCACGACGGAGCCGACGGCGTGGTCGCGCATTCGAGCGGCCGCGTCAGCAACCGTGTCAGAGGTCGTCGCGGTGATGACCGGCTGGCTCATCACGTCAGCGACGGTGCGTACTCGGACGGGTGCAGCGTCGGCCATGGGACCCCCTCGCGTCGACTAGCCCACTCTAGTGAGCGACCTGAGGGAGGGCGCGACAGTGGCGACGGTCAGCCAGGAGGTCAGAATTGTCGCCAAACCGTAACCTCCCGATCCGGTCGAAGGCGTAGCCTCCCAGCCAAGGGGGTAGGGGCCGACCGGTAGCGGTCCCTGCCTTGCGGCGGGGAAGGGAGCGGTTCACGTGACTGCCCGATTCGCCTGTGACGTGGAAACGGCAGGCGACGCCACGTGCCTCAGGCTCGAAGGCGAGCTTGACCTCTCGAGCGCGCCGATGCTCCGGACGTGCCTGTCCGGAATCACCGAGGCAGGCGCACGCCACATCGTGATCGATGTGGGCGGACTGCGCTTCGTCGACGCGTCCGGCATCCGTGCCATCGCGGCCGAGGCTCGGAGGCTGCGAAAGGCCGGTGGCGACGTCATCCTGCGCAACCCGAGACCGTGGACACGCCGCCTCTTCCATCTGCTCGGCGCGACCGATTTGGTGACGATCGAGGAGGTCGACGTCGTCGAGGAGGTCGAGACCCTCGACGTCGTCGACGTCAGGCAGGAAGGTTCGCAGCCGGTCTGGTTGTGAGCATCACGAGGCGCTCGACGTCGGCCGGCGCGAGGGGATGGGCGAAGAAGTAGCCCTGGGCGAGGTGGCAGCCTCGCCGCCGGAGGAAGCCGCCCTGCACCGCGGTCTCCACCCCTTCCACGACGATCTCCATGCCGAGCCGCTCGGCCATCGATATGAGTGCGGTCACGACGGGCGCGTCGGAGGCCATCGACGTGATCTCCTGTACGAAGGCCTTGTCTATCTTGAGGGTGTCGATGGGACAGCGCTCGATGCGGCGCAGGACCGAACTGCCGGTACCGAAGTCGTCGATCGCCAGCCGCACGCCGAGCGTCTTGAGTCCGTTGAGGATGGTGACGAGCTCGTCGTCGTCTTCGAGCACCACTCGGTCGGTGATCTCGAGCTCGAGGAGCTCGGCCGGCAGCGAGTGGGTGCGCAGCGCGGTGGCCACGACCGCGTTCAGCCCGGGATCGCGGACGTCCCGCGTCGACAGGTTCACGGCGATCCGCAGGGCGGGCAGGCCGTCGTCGAGCCACTGGCGCGCCTGGCGGCAGGCGATGTCGAGCACGAACCGGTCGATGTCGACGATCATCCCCGTCTCTTCCGCCAGCGGAATGAAGCGATCGGGCCCGATCCTCCCCAGGTCGGGATGATCCCACCGCACGAGGGCTTCGACGCCCGTCACCCTCATCGTTCGGAGGTCGACCTGCGGCTGGTAGAGCACCTTCAGCTCACCGCGCGCGATCGCATTGTGGAGGTGGCTCTCGAGCTTCAGCTCCTCGAGGCGAACGTCGCCGCCCGAGGGCCGGTAGACCTCGCGGGCGTTGCGACCCAGCGCCTTCGCCGAATACATGGCGGCGTCGGCGTTCGCCAGCAGCGTGCCGCAGTCAGTGCCGTGGTCGGGCGCATGGACGATCCCGATACTGCAGCTGATGTACAGCTCGTGCTCGGCGACAAAGAACGGCTGGCGCATCACCGCGAGCATCTTGTCGGCCACTGTTTCCGCCGCGGCGGCTTCACCGTCGCCTCCGAGAAGGATCACGAACTCGTCCCCGCCGAGACGGGCTAGGGTGTCGCCCTCCCGAACCTCGCTCGCGAGCCGCCTTCCTACGTGGCGGATGAGCTCGTCACCCGAGGCATGGCCGAGGGTGTCGTTGACGTTCTTGAACCGGTCGAGGTCGATGAAGAGCAGCGACACCCGGCCGCTGTGGCGGCGAGCCTGCCGCAGCGCGAGCCCAAGTCGGTCCTCGAGCAGTGGACGGTTGGGTAGGTCGGTGAGCTCGTCGTGCATGGCCTGGTGACGGATGCGGTCGACGAGGTCAGCGTTGTTGATGGCGATCGCGGCGTGCCCTGCCAGTCCCGCCAGCCGGTCGAAGAGGTCAGGAACCCCGTCGACGGCGTCGGCGTCGACGAACCCGGCGGCGACGATGCCCAGAAACTGTCCTTGGGCCAGGATCGGCACCAGCGCGGACGCGGCGATGCCGGAGGCCTCCATGATCACGCGGATGGGTTCGCTGGTGGAGGCGGCCGACACGACCAGGGGTCGGGGATCGGCCACGAGTGCGCCGATGTTCGGCACGTCGTCCTCGTGCAGCTCCATGGGATGCGGCTCTGAGCGGGCCCGACCTCGTGACCGGGCCGAGAGCCGCAGACTGCGCCTCGCGGCATCCCAGAACCACACGTTGGCCTGGTCACAGTGCGTCGCGGCAGGCACTGCGGCCGCGAGCCGCTCGGCCACCTCGGTGCGGGTACCTACGCGGGCAAGAGCGCAGGCGAAGTCGAACAGAGCTCGCGCCGTGTCGCGGTCCCTGCGGGCGTCGTCGAGCGCGGTGGCCGCGTCGAGCGCGGCGGCAGCGTGGCCGGCGTAGGCGGTGAGCAGGCGGCGTTCGTGGGAGTAGAAGGATCGCCCGGTCGGGAAGATCGCTGCCAACCGTCCGTAGTGGCGCCGGGCCGAAGCGATGTCGACGATCAGCCGCGCTCCGCCGGCCTCGCCGAGCCCGCCATCGAGAAGGGCACGCGCGTGCTGGCCGGCCTCGTCGTCGGCGCAACCGAGGTGATGGATGCGCGGTTCTCCGTCGTCGGCGGTTCGGACCGCCAGCACGAACTGCGGCGCGCGCACCGCCACTCCGGCGCGCTCGGTGATGAGGGCGAGCACCCGGTCGACGTCCTGGGCGCCTGTGAATTCGGCTGCCGTCGCCTGGAGCGCCTCGAGCCGCTTCGTGATCGCATCCAGTTCGGGCCTCGGCCCGGCTACGTCCCCGTTCCCGTTCCCGTTGTGCACGGCGGTACCGGTAGTACCGGCGTGCCCGCTGCTGCCACTGCTCCCGCCGCCGTCAACGGCACTCCAGCGCAGCGTGTAAAGGCATTGGGTTCCGCCCCGGGCCTGGCACTCCGACTCGGTGAGGGTTGCCGGCTCGAGCCCGAGCAGGAGCGGCACGCTCCTGAGCAGACCCTTCGATATCCCGCAACTCCACGGCGCCCGATCGGCGTGCACACGGTCGTGGGCGCGAATCACCGCGTAGTCGTCGTGGATCTCCACCGCTTCCGTCGTCGTCGTGGTGGCGAGCTTGCCGCCCGAAGTCGTCACGTTGCGGAGCACATCGGCCGGTGACGCCACCGACCGGTACAAGGCACGGGCGCCGCGGTCAACCATGTGGGCGATCATCTCCTCGCCGACCCGCTCACCTATGTCGAGGTCACCACAAAGGCGGCTAGCGGCGGCGAACAGACGGTGGGCGTCGCCACCGGAACACCAGTTGTCCATCGACTCGGCCTCGGCGGCGTCCCACCCGGCGGCCGCGACCACCCGATCCACGGCGTCGTCACCGGCGACGTTCCTCACGTGGCGGACGAGCGCGGCGGTGATGGGACCCGCGATCTCCCGACGAGCCGGCCGGGCGCGCGCGCTTGAGGTCACCCTCCTATCGTCGCCCCATTCAGGGCCTGATTAGAGGGCCATTCACTGAAATGGCTCGTTTGGGTCAGCGCGCATAGCGCGTGTGGCTACTGGTCCGATATGCCCGGCATCAGCACGTCGTCGATGTCGGCCATCAACGCGTCCGCCCGATCGGCCGCCTCACGCGCGTGGTCGCACCGAGGCCGATCTACACCTCGGCCGAAGCGCGGCGGACGAACCCGTTCGATCGTGGGGGCGTCCTCGCGCTCGGCCATGACTATTGATCGTTCAGGCACGCCCGTTTCTTGAGGGAAGGGGCCAAACTGGCACGAACTTGAGGCAATAACGAACGGATTCCGTTCGTTATTGCCTCAAGTTGGCCGAGGGTGGGCGGGGGTAGAGGGTCCAGCCCTTTGGGGTGGGGACGTAGCCGGCCGCTTCGAGGTGGGGTTCGAGGGCAGCATCAGCCCGGGCGACAACAAGCCGGCTGAGCCGGCCGGGACCGAGCAGGTCATCGAGCGCGGCGATGGCACCGGCCTCCCAGGTGCCGTCGGCGGGACGGAGACGGATTAGGCCGCGCCCGCCCCGCTCCACGTAGAGGCTCACCTCGCCGTCGACCAGCACGACATGGGCACCAGCCACCCGCTGGGCCCGCCCACCTGCTGCTGCCGGCCACGGCAGCGCCGCGCCGTAGGGATTGGCGGGATCGGTGGCCGCCAGCACGGTGGCGCCCGATTCGGGCGACTGCCGGAGGCGGTCGACTGCGCCGGGCACGGCGAACTGGGCCCCGCCGAGGCCGGCGACGAAATAACCCCGCCGGGCCCGCCCCGACTCCTCCATGGCACGCAATACCGGATAGACCGCCGCGAAACCGCCCGGAACGCCCTCGGCCCGCACGGCCTCCCGCGTCAACACGCCGTGGCGTTCGAGGAGCACACCCGCCAGCATGGTCGCGGCGTGAGTCCTCGACTCTGGAGTGGTTGTTGCCCCCCGGGCCGGGGGGAACCCCACCCCCAGGCGGCGGCCCCCGCCCCGGGGCCCCGGGGGGGCGGCGGCGGGGGGGGGGG
>CAZWDB010000052.1:12314-31489 GCA_964632885.1 uncultured Acidimicrobiales bacterium
CCCCCCCCCCGCCTGGGGCGGGGGTCGGGGCCTGGCTGGTGGTGTGGGGGCCCCCGGGGGGCGGGCCCCCCCCCACTCCAGAGTCAGGCTCCACCGGCCCTGGGCCGCGGGTGGGCCGGCGGCGGTGAGGGTGCCCAGGCGGGCGCGACCGCGGGAGGCCGTGGGCGCGCGCCGCTTCGGAACCGACGCGAGGGCGCGCAACGCCGCGAAGGAGTCGTTGGTGACCTCCCCTGCCCACACCAGATCCCACAGGGCGTCGAGGGTCGCCCGATCGTCTTCACCCCGTAGATCGGGGAAGAACGCCGCGCCCCGCTCGGCCAGGATCCCGCGGATCCGCTCGTGCTCCTCGCCGTCCGGACGGCCATCGTCGCCGGCCTTACTGGCGACGAGCCTGCCTCTCCCGAGCACTTCCAGCAGCGGTGATCCCCGCCGGAACAGGGCGATCCGGCCGTCGGCCCGCCCAACCGCGCCGGCGCCGACCCAGACGATCTCACCGGCGGCGCCGAGTTCGTCGAGCATCCGGGGCGAGTAGTCCGCCACGCGTGCGGGCAAGACGTCGCGCTCGAGTGCGCTCGCCGGAACGGCGGCTCCTTCGAGTTGGGCGACTACGTCCCTGAGCCGGTCGATTCCGGCCGCCGCGAACGGACCCGCGCCGATGCCGTGCCAGCGCGGAAGGAACCGGGCCAGCGCCTCGGGCTCGACCGGCTCGACCTCTTTTCGATAGGCGGCGAGGGAGCGCTGCCGGAGCATCCGCAGCACGCCGGACTCACACCACTCCTGTTCGGTACCGTCCGGCCGGAAGCCGCCCCGCACGACGCGGCCCGCCGCAGCCATCGACGTGAGCACCTCGACGATCGCCGCGTCCGCGATGTCGAAGCGGTCGGCCACTTCGACCGCGAGGAACGGCCCATGAGTACGGGCGTAGCGCGCGACGAGCTGTTCGAGGGCGTCCGGCACCGGATCGGTGAAAGCATTCGGGAGCCCCGGTGGCAGCTGCACGCCGAGGGCGTCGCGGTAGCGGCCGGCGTCCTCGGGTGCGATCAGCCGCGTTTCGCCCGCGATATCGACGCGTACTGCCTCGGCCGCGTCGACGTCGCTCCGCGCCGCGAGCTCCTCGTCGGTGAGGTCGCCGACCCGCCGCAGCAGGTCGTGGGCCGCCTCGGGCGTGCGGGCGCGGCGGCGGTCGTCGAGACCCTGTAGCTCCGCCTCGACCTGGGCCATCACGTTGGGCTCGAGGAGGTCACGCAGCTCGTCGGTGCCGAGAAGCTCGGCGAGCATGCGACGGTCGAGAGTGAGCGCCTGGGCCCGCCTCTCCGCCACCGGTGTGTCGGTGCCGAAAACGAAGTGATGCACGTATGACCACACCAGTGCCCCGGCGAAGGGCGATGGCGCCGGGGCGTCGACGGCGGCCACCTCGATCTCACCGGTGGCGATAGCGGCGAGCACCGACTGCAACCCTGGCAGGTCGAAGTCGTCCTGCAGGCATTCGCGATACGTCTCAAGAAGGATCGGGAACTCGCCGTAGCGGCTCGCGACGAGCTGGAGGTCGGCGGCCCGCTGGTGCTGGAGCCACATGGGGGTGCGCTGGCCCGGCCGGCGGCGCGGCAGCAGAAGAGCACGGGCGGCGTTCTCACGGAAGCGGCTCGAGAACAACGTCGACGTCGACAGCGACTCCACTACCAGCTCGGACACCTCCGCGGGGTCGAGCACGACGACGTCGGGTCCGGGGGGATCGTCGACCTCGGGCAGACGGAACACGATGCCGTCGTCACTCCACAGCGCCTGGACCTCAAGACCGTGCCGGCGCCGCAGGACCTCCTCGACCGCGAGCGCCCAGGGAGCGTGGATCGCCGCGCCGAACGGGCTGAGCACGCAGAGGCGCCAGTCGCCGAGCTCGTCCTGGAAACGCTCGACGACAATCGTACGGTCGGTGGGCAGGTGGCCACCGGTGGCCTCCCGCTCCTGGGCGAGATACGCCCGCAGATTCGCGGTCGCGGTCGCGTCCATGCCGCAACGGTCCCGCAGGTCGTCGTCGGTCCAGCCGTCGACCTCGCGCAGGAACGCGCCGATCGCACTGCCGAGCTCGTAGGGACGCCCCACCACATCGCCGCGCCAGAAGGGCAGCATTCCGGGCTCGCCGGGAGCGGGCGAGACGATCACGCGGTTGCGGTCGATCTCGTCGACCCGCCAGCTGCTCGCGCCCAGTACGACGACCTGGCCCGGCCGGGCCTCGTGCACCATCTCCTCGTCGAGCTCACCGAGGCGGAGCCCGTCGTGGGTGTAGACGGAGTAGAGGCCGCGGTCGGGAATGGTTCCCCCGCTGGTGACGGCCAGCATCCGGGCCCCGGGCCTCGGGTGGAGCTCACCGGTGGGGCGGTCCCAGAGGATCCGAGGGCGCAGCTCGCCGAACTCGGTCGACGGATAGCGGCCGGCCAGCATGTCGAGGACGCCGTCGAACGACTCCCGCGTGAGCTCCGCGAAGGGACCCGCGCCGGTCACGGTGGCATACACGTCGTCGACGGTGACCCCTTCCTCGATCGCCACCATCGCCACGATCTGCTGGGCGAGCACGTCGAGGGGGTTTCGGGGAATGTCGGTGGCTTCGATCTCCCCGGCACTCATCCGCTGGGCGATCACCGCGGCCACGATCAGGTCGCCGCGGAAGCGGGGGCAGATGCGGCCCTTCGACGGCTCGCCCACCGCATGGCCGGCGCGACCGATGCGCTGAAGACCGCTCGCGACCGATGCGGGGGCCTGCACCTGGACGACGAGGTCGATCGCGCCCATGTCGATGCCGAGCTCGAGCGAGCTGGTCGCCACCAGGCCGGGCACTTTGCCGTCCTTGAGCGCCTCCTCGATCTCGACCCGCTGGGCATGCGCGATCGAACCGTGGTGGGCGCGCACCAGCTGCTCGCCGGCCTCCTCGTTGAGGCGGTGCGCGAGGCGTTCGGCGACGGCTCTCGAGTTCACGAACACCAGCGTCGACCGGTGCTCGCGTATAAGCGACACGAGCATCGAGTCGATCGAGGGCCACACGTCGCCCGGCGCGCCGAGGTCGGCGACGGGCGCGGTGATCTTCAGGTCGAGCGCGGGCGGCCGGGCGGCGTCGACGATGGTGACCGGCCGGTCGGCGCCGGCCAAGAAGCGCCCGATGGCGTCGAGGGGCCGCTGGGTCGCCGACAACCCGATGCGCTGAGGCGACCGGCACCCGCTCGCCCTCACGAGGCGGTCGAGGCGTTCGAGGGACAGGGCGAGGTGGGCGCCCCGCTTGGTGCCCGCCACGGCGTGGATCTCGTCGATGATGACCGAGGTGACCCCGGCGAGAGACTCCCGCGCCGCCGAGGTGAGCATGAGGTAGAGCGACTCCGGCGTGGTGGCGAGGATGTCGGGCGGCTTGCGGGCGAGGGTGCGCCGGGCGGCCGCGGGCGTGTCCCCGGTTCGGGTACCGACGGTGATGCCGTCGTCGTCGCCGGCCGCGCCCGCGATCCCCTCGAGCGGCACCTGGAGGTTCCGCTCCACGTCGTAGGTGAGCGCCTTCAGCGGCGACACGTAGAGAACCCGGCAGCGGCGGCGCGGATCGCTCGGCGGGGGGCTCGTGAGCAGGTCGTCGAGGGCCCACAGAAAGGCGGCAAGGGTCTTACCCGAGCCAGTCGGTGCGTGGATCAGCGTGTGATCGCCGCGCCGGATCGCCTCCCAGCCCCAGGCCTGCGCCGGCGTCGGCGCCGGGAACGTCCGTTCGAACCATGCCTGGGTGGCTTGGGAGAAACCTTCGAGCGAACCCACCGACTCACCCTACGACCGCCGCCCGCGCTGCCGACAATAGATATGTGAACATCGGTGCGGCCCTCTTCGAGGACCGCTTTACAGACGCGCGGATGCGGCGGACGATCCCGCGCTACGCGCGCCTGGGGGGCACTGTCGTCGCCATCCTCGCTCCGGTCGCAACCAGCGAGCCCGACCGCCAGGTGCTCCTGCTCGCGGTGGCCGCAGTCGCCCTCCTGACAGCAGGCGCCCTCCGCTTCAGGAACCTCGTCGACCGCCTGCCCCACGGCGCGGTGCTCGGTGTCTTGTTGATGTACTGCGTGCTCATCGGGGTCACCGCCGCGATCGACGGCTCCGACCAGTCGCCCTTCCGGCTCTTCGACGTGCTGCCCGTGACCTTCACCGCGGTGTTCTTCTCCGGGCGCATCCGCTACTCGATGCCGTTCGCGGCCACCGCCATCGAACTGGCTGTGCTCGCGCCCACCGCGGGCAACATCTCCCTCAGCTCCTCGGTGATCCGCCTCGCGATCCTCTGCCTCGTAAGCACGTTCGCGGCCGAGGTGTCCGACATGTTGCGCGAGGTTCTGCGGGTCAATCAGGCGATGCACGAGGTGCTCGAGGCCGCCAGCGGCGACCCCCTCTCGGCGGATCTGTCCCGAATCGGCCTCGACGCCGCGCTGTCGGTCGTCGAGTGGGACGCCGGGGGCGTGCTGCTCATCGAGGACGACACCATGCAGCTCACCGCGGTGCGCGGGGTGTCGCCCGATGTGCTCGCCAACTACGAGGCCGACCCGATCCGCCTTGACAGCGACACCCTCGCACCGGCGGTGGCCCGCGGCGGTCAGATCGACCACGTCGCCGACGTGAGTGAGACCTTCGGTCCCAACCACGTGCTGACACGCGAGGGCATCGCGTCGATGGCGGCTGCCCCGATCTCCTACCACGGTGAGCCGATCGGCGTGCTGGTAGTCGGTCACCGGCAAACGCGGAGTCTCGATGACCGGGAACGCGACCGGATCGGTCGGGTCACCGAGCAGCTCGGCCTCGCCCTGGGCAACGCGCGGGCATACCGGCAGGAGACGCAGGTCACGGAACAGTTGCGCGAGCTGAACCAGCGCAAGGACGACTTCCTCGCCAACGTGTCCCATGAGCTCCGCACGCCGGCCGCCGTCATCAAGATGGTGGCCCTCACGCTCACGTCGAAGCGCGGTCAGCTGGGCGAGGACCAGGTAGCGGAGATGCACCAGACGGTGGAGCGCCGGGCAGGGCACCTCTGCAACCTCATCGACAACCTCCTCGACGAGGCCGAAGCCGGAACCGGCGCTACGCGGCTGACCGTCGAGACGATCGAGTGGCGCGACACGATCACCCGATGGGCTGAAGTGGTCCAGATGCAGACGGGGCGGCCCGTCACCCTCCACCTGCCTGCGATGCCGGTCCACTCGATCGGCGACCGCGCCAAACTCGAGCGCGTGGTGACCAACCTCTTGACCAACGCCGCCAAGTTCTCCGTAGCGGGCTCACCGATCGTCGTCGCCCTCTCCGCCGGCGACGACACCGTGACTCTGGAGGTGACCGACAAGGGAGTCGGCATCTCCGACGACCAGCTTCCCCACATCTTCGACCGGTTCTTCCAGGTCGACGGGGGCGCCACCCGCACGGTCGGCGGATTCGGGCTTGGACTGTCGCTCGTGAAGCACTTCGTCGACGCCCACGGAGGCCACATCGACGTGCGCTCCACGCTGGGGTCGGGGAGCACCTTCACCGTCACGTTGCCACGCAGCGCGGCGCACGCGATCGCGGGCTGACCCCCTAACGTGGAGGCGATGCCGCCCCTCGCGTGGGAAAGTCGTCCCACCCTTCGCCGCCCCGTGTTGATCGCCGCGTTCGAGGGATGGGGCGACGCCGCCGAGGCGGCCTCTACGGCTGGCAAGTTCCTCGCGGCAGAGTGGGGCGCCCAGCAGTTCGCATCCCTCGACAGCGAGGACTTCTACGACTTCACAGTGACGCGTCCTCATGTCCGCCTCGACGAGGACATGAACCGCCACATCGACTTTCCCAGCAACACCTTCGAGTGGGCGACGATCCCCGGCCACGACCGTGACGTCGTGTTCTTCCACGGCGTCGAGCCCCAATTGAAGTGGCGCACCTACACGAACGCTGTCGTCGAGGTCGTACGGAGCGTGGGCGTCGAGTTCGCCATCTCGCTCGGCGCGCTCCTCGCCGACGTCCCCCACACCCGGCCGGTACGCGTGCTCGGCGCGACACCCGATCCCGGCGTTGCCGTCGACCTGGGACTCCGCCGATCGCGCTATGAGGGCCCGACCGGCATATCCGCGGTCGTGCTCCACGCCCTCCACGCGTCCGGCATCAAGTCGGCCTCGCTGTGGGCGAGCGCGCCCTACTACCTGCCCCGCACGCCGTCGCCGAAGGCAACCCTCGCGCTCGTCGAACGGGCGGTGAGTCTCCTCGGAGTCGGCATCGACACCACCGAGCTCCAGGTGGCGTCGTCGACCTACGAGCACCAGGTGAACGAGATGGTCGAGTCGGAGGAGGAGGTGGCCGACTACGTACGCCGCCTCGAAGCCGCCAGCGAGGACGAAGACAGCGACGGGCTCGCCGACCTCGAGATCCCCCACGCCGACGCGATCGCGGCCGAAATCGAACGCTACCTACGCGACCAAGAACCCGAATAGCCGCCGGCTCCCGGATCCGCCGGCTCCCGGATCACGAACTTTGAACGCCCAGCCACCTCAGACGTGGTTTCGGGTTCAAGGTTGCTGATCGGGACCGCGGGACCCCGCTAACGGGGCGTCAGGAGCGTTCGGAAAGCAGGTGGTTGATGATCGCCTCCACCGCGCCGCGCTCCTCCGCGCTGAGCAGGTCGATCTTCTCGCGGATGTCGAGGACGTCGTCGAGGTCGGCCGGCGGCTGACTGCGGCCCGCCCGCGCAAAGAGGTCGTCGGCGCCGACGTTGAGAGCAGCCGCGAGCCGGGCGAGGGTGCGGACTTTGGGAGCGGGCGGAGTCCACTCGGTTCCGCGCACGACCCCGCCGAACTCCAGAGTTCGGACCGTCGAGAGCGAGACGCCGGCCGCCCGTGCCAGGGCGGCCTTGGTGAGACCTACCTCGATCCGGCGGCGTGTGAGCCACCTTCCGAACTGCTCCCACCGCTCTCGGTCAGTCTCGACCACTACCGAATAGGTCGGACCGCGCCGTGCCAACCTGAGGCAATCCACCACCTTTCGTGGTCGTGGCTTCATCGTCCTGGCTTTAGCGCGCCAGAAGGGGAAGGCTGGGTGCGTGGCGAACCACCCGACGATGGCCTCCGTGGCGCGCGCCTCCCCGACGGACGCCGACTTCGACGCGCTCTACCGGATGCACGCTCCGCGGGTGCGGGCGCTCGCCTACCACCGACTCCGGGACTCGGGCCAGGCCGACGACGTGGTGCAAGAGACTTTCCTACGCGCCTACCGCGCCCTCGACCGGCTCGATCCTCAGCGCCCCGCCTGGCCGTGGCTGCGCACGATCGCCGACCACATCTGCACCGACATCGTGCGGCGCTCCGGCGTTGTCTCCGAGACCCCTGTAGCTGACGACACCCGGGACGCCCACTGCCCCAGCGACGCCGATCCGAGCGCCGAGGCGTACCTGAGCGCCCAGCAGCGAGCCGGGATCAAGGACGCGCTTGGGCGGGTGCACCCCCGGCAGCGGCGCATGCTGGTGCTCCACGCGGTCGAAGGATTGAGTCCCGGTGCGGTCGCCGAGGCCGAGGGCATGTCGGTCACCGCCGCTCGAGCGGCGCTCAAACGCGGCCGCAAGAGCTTCCGCCGTCACTACATGGCCCTCGCGGCGCAACGCGGGCTGCTGGGATTGCTCGGCGCGGCCCTCACGCGGGCCCGCTTCGAGGCCGTGCGGGCCCAGCGCCTCGCCGTCCGGTTCGTCGGAGGCGGGATCGAGGTCGCGCTCCCGGCCGGGTTCGTGTCGGTAGCCCTCGCGGTGAGCGCGGCAAGCGGCATCGGGATGGGGGACGTCCGCGGCGACGAGGTGCACACCAGCGGGGGGCGGCCCGCGACGGCGGCACCGGCCGGCGCCCCCGAAGGAGCGCCGGCGGCGCCAGCCGCTCCGGCCGCGGCGGGAACAGCCGAAGATGACGGGGACGGACCGACGACGAGCTGGGGCAAGTCGATCGGCACCGCCCCCGGACCCGTAGGCGTGGAAGCCCAGGCGGGCGTGGAGAAGGACGGCGACCGCCGCAAGATCGGAGCCGAACTCCGACAGCGGCTCCCCGTTGGCGACCCTGGGGGAGGCGTCGATCAGAGCATCCCGTGCACTGGCTCAACAGTCGGTGCACTTGCGTGCACCGCGATCGACGCACTCCCGAAGAGCTAGGGCAGCGGATAGCAAACTGTGTAACTGCCGACCCAGTCGTGCCACACCGTTGTGCAGGCTTCCTCGGCGCTCGCCGGGTTGGCGCTGAGGCCGAGGGCGACGACGGCGAGGCCGGCAACGAGGAGGGTGCGGGCTACTAGTCGCTTGGCGAACATGGTGAGACCCCTTTTCGCTGGATTCACCGTCATATACGAGCCGACGGGCGGAATGGGGCGCCCCAATTAGCGTCGTCGCTCGTATCCCTCGGCGTGAGCCCCCGTTCGATCCGCGTCCTCATCGCAGTACGCGATCCCGACCGGCGCATCGCCCTCACCGATCTCATCGCGCGCACGCCCGCCCTGGCGCTTGCCGGGACGGCCAGCACGGCGGATGAGGCACTCGGCTTCACCGAACGCCTCGCGGTCGACGTGGCACTGGTCGACATCGACACCGACCCCGGCTCCGATCCCGACACCCCCCTCGACATCGGGGCCAACGGTGGCGGCGAGCAGCTCATCCGCGCCCTGCGGCGCACCTCATCTCGAAACGGGCAGACGGCTGTCGTCGCCTCGGGTGCCTCCGCCGACCGACGCGACGTGGTGGCGATGTTACGGGCCGGCGCGATCGGGTATTTGACCAGGGAGTCCGCGGCGGAGGAGATCGTGGCAGCCATCGCCAACGCCGCCGATGGGCGCGCCACGGTCTCCCCCGCCGCGGCCCACGCGGTAACCGCGGAGCTCGTTGACCACCTCAGCGCTCAAGAGCAGGTCCTCGACGAGGAGCGGGCGCGGCTCGCGCGAGTGCGTAGGGTCCTCGACGAGGAACTGCTCGAGGTGGTCTTCCAACCCATCGTCTCGGTCAATACCGGGGCCGTCGAAGGTTACGAAGCGCTGGCTCGTTTCAGCCTCGAACCGATCCGTCCGCCCAACCACTGGTTCGCGGAAGCCTGGCAGGTCGGCCTCGGCGGCGAGCTCGAGCGTCTGGCGGTGCGCGTCGCCCTCTCGCACCTCGGCGCCATCGAGCCGCCGGCGTACCTCGCGGTGAACGTCTCGCCTGAGCTGCTCGTCACCGGAGGGTTGGCTGCGGTGGTCGAGGCGGTCGACAGCACGCGGGTCGTGGTCGAGATGACCGAGCACGCCGCCGTAGAGGACTACGACCGGCTCGCGCGCGCCATGGCGCCGCTCCGCGCCGCCGGTACGCGGATGTCGGTCGACGACACCGGAGCGGGATTCGCCAGCCTGCGGCACATCCTCCGGATCCAACCCGACTTCATCAAGCTCGACAACAGCATCACCCACCACATCGACGTCGATCTCGCCCAGCTTGCGCTCGCGCGCGGCCTGGTGTCGTTCGCGGGCGACATCCACGCGCACATGATCGGAGAAGGCGTCGAGACCAATGCCGAGCTCGACATCCTTCGGGAGCTCGGCTTCGCCAGCGTCCAGGGCTACCTGCTGGGCCATCCCGCACCCCTCCGCAGCAGAACTTGAGGCAATAACGATCGGAATCCGATCGTTATTGCCTCAAGTTCAGCTGGGTCGGTGGATGCCGTAGCGGGCGAGAACGGATTCGGCGTCGGGGAACACCACCGTGAGGGCGTCGATCAGATCCCCCGAGCCGGCCACGTCGTAGGCATGGCGCGCGACGAGGTGGCGCAGAGCGCAGTCGACCCGATCTGGCTCGCCGAGCGCGCCGATCGCCTGTGCCCCCTGGACGTAGACGCTGCGGTAGTAGATCGACTGGCGGGTCTCCCAGTAGCTCATCGGTTGGCCCACCCGGTTCCGTCCCCCCGACGGAATGGTGGTGGCCATCAGCGAGGCGGTCGTGCCTTCGAAGCGGCCCTCCGCCCAAGTCGCAATGCCCTCGTCGATCCACGGATCGCGCCCCTGATCGTTGACGACGAGGCCGTAGAACCACATGTGGGCAACCTCGTGCGACGTGGTGCGGCCGATGTTGCCGGGACCCTGCAGCACGTGCATCGGGTACTCGATGCCGCCACTCAAGTGAGGCGTAACCGCCAACGTGTAAGACGGCCACGGGTAGGGGCCGTACCGGGCGGCGAAGTCGGCGAGCACCCGGGCGACCTTGTCGGCGTAGGGCTCGGGCGACTCCTCGATCCCGGCGTGTACGCCGACGACCACCTCGATGCCGTCGACCTCCCGGCGGGCAGTGGTGAACCGTCCGATCGAAAGGGCGAAGTCGCCCACCGCTGTGGCCTCCCACCGACCGTCGGGGCCGCGCACGCCGGTGGCGAGCACGTCGAGGTCGTCCGGCACGGTCACTCCCACCGAGAAGTCGGCGATGGGCGCGACCGAGGCCTCGGCGAAGCCGCTCGTCGGCGGCTGCCGGGCCCACCCCACCCCCGGCTCCCATGCCAGGATCGGGAAGAACGAACCGAGCCGGATGGCGTCGCCGGTGCGCGACATGCGGTCGTTCACCGGACCGGGGAGGGTGAGCTTCCACGTCAGGCTCACCTCCGTGGTCTGGCCCGCCTTCAGATCGCGTGCCGTGATCAGCGTCGTCGGGTCGGGCTGGTCGGAATCGGCCAGCTCGACGTCGATGCGCGCACCGGCCGATGCGGGCCGGGGACCGTTCGCCCACAGCCGGAACACCAGCACGTCGGTGTCGAGGTCGGGGGTGAAGCGCACCGACTGGGTGCCGTACACGGCGTTCTCATCGGGACGCACATCGAGGTCGAGCCGGTACACCGACCGGTCGGCACGCGGTTCGGCTCGGGCAGGCACCGTCGGACACGAAGGGGTCGCCTCCTGCGGCGGCGCAGGGGCGACCGTGCCCTCCGGCCCCGCCACCGTCGTGGTGCCGGCGCCGCGTTCTTCGCCCTCAGCGCCATCGGCGGCGACAGTCGTCGAGGTGGCACGCTCCGTCGTTGTGGTGGTCGCAGCCGCGCCCCCGTCGGAGGAGTCCGGGGCGCACGCGGCGGCGAGCACCGTGAGTAGAACCGCCATCGTGAGCCACCGGGCAACGCGTCGCACAGACCCATATGCTCGCGGCATGCACGGACTAATGCAGGATCACCCGCTCACGATCAACACGATCTTCGATCGCTGCGAGCGGTTGTTCCCTAGAAAAGAGGTCGTCACCTCCGTGCCGGGAGGCAGAGAGCGGGTCACCTACGGCGAGTGGGCCGACCGCACCCGCAAGCTCGGCGGCGTGCTCGACAATCTCGGCATCTCGCCCGACGGACGAGTCGCCACCTTCGGCTGGAACAGCGCCCGCCATCTCGAGCTCTACTTCGCGATCCCGTGTTCGGGCCGAGTGCTGCACACCCTCAACATCCGGCTGTTCTCCGACCAGCTCAAGTACATCGTCAACCACGCCAAGGACGAGGCGATCTTCGTCGACCGGTCGCTGCTCGCGCTGCTGTGGCCCCACGTCGACGACATGAAGGATGTCTGGCACTTCGTCGTCATGGACGACGGCAAGGGCGACATACCCGACGACGACCGCATCCTCCTCTACGAAGACCTCCTCGCCGAGGCCAAGGCGGTGGAGTTCGCCCCGCCGAAGGACGAGAACCGGGCCGCGGCGATGGCCTACACCTCGGGCACGACCGGCAACCCCAAGGGCGTCGTCTACTCGCACCGGTCCACCGTTCTCCACACCATGGGCGCCATGGCCGTCGACGTGCTCGGCGTGCGTGAGAGCGACGTGATCCTCCCGGTCGTGCCGATGTTCCACGCCAACGCGTGGGGCCTCGCCCACGCCGCCGTCTTCGCGGGCTCCAAGCTCGTGATGCCCGGCGCCGACCTCACGCCCGGCAACATCATCGACCTCATCGAGACCGAGAAGGTCACGGTCGCCGCCGGCGTCCCCACCATCTGGATGGGAGTGCTCCCGCTCCTCGACGGACGCGACGTCTCCAGCCTCCGCGCCATCCCGTGCGGCGGGTCCGCGGTGCCGAAGGCGCTGTCGGAGGGCTTCCGGGCCAAGACCGGCATGCCGATCCTCCAGGCGTGGGGGATGACGGAGACGAGCCCCATCGCGTCGACCGGCTTCATGAAGACCACCGTGGCCGAGGGCAAGTCCGAAGACGATCTGGCCGACGTGCGCGCCACCCAGGGCATACCGGCGCCGCTGGTCGACGCGCGCATCGTCGAGCAGGGGACGATCAACGAACTGCCGTGGGACGACACCGCGACCGGTGAGCTTCAGGTGCGCGGCCCGTGGATCGCCAAGGACTACTACCACGACCCCCGGTCGGGCGACTCCTTCACCGAGGACGGGTGGCTCAAGACGGGCGACGTGGCCGCCATCTCACCGGAGGGCTACATCCGCCTCGTCGACCGCACCAAAGACATGATCAAGTCGGGCGGCGAGTGGATCAGCTCGGTCGAGCTCGAGAACGAGATCATGAGCCACCCCAAGGTCAAGGAAGCCGCCGTGATCGGCATCCACCACGACAAGTGGCAGGAGCGTCCCCTTGCCTGCGTCGTCCTAGACGAAGGAGCGGAGGTCACCAAGGAGGAGATCCTCGCCCACCTCGAGGGCAAGGTCGCCAAGTGGTGGCTGCCCGACGACATCGCCTTCATCGACGAGGTGCCCAAGACGTCGGTCGGCAAGTTCTCCAAGAAGACGCTCCGCGACTCCTTCGCCGACTACAAGTTCCCCACCTGACTTGACTAACTAGTCCAAGCGGGTCATTTGGCTCAACCGAGGCCGCGCCCGCGACGACACACCAACGGTGGAGACCACTATTGCCGCCACCAGGGCCGACGAGGTCGCCGGTGCCCATGAGGTGGAGGAGCGCCTTCGCCGCGAAGCGAAGGTCGTAGGCCTTCGCAGCTTCAGCACTCCCACCCTCGAGGCGGTCGAACGGCGCCGCGCCCAGCTGTGGCTGGTGACGATCGTGCTGCTCCTCGGCGTGAGCGCGTTCATGGCGCTCCTATCTATGGACGAGGTCCAGACCCGCCTCGGTACAGACATCAGGCCGAACACGATGCGCCTCGGGGTGCTCGGGCTCACGCTCGGCTTCTCCTTCTACACAGTCGAGAAGGAACTCCATCTGCGCCGCCTGACTCGGCTGCTGATGAACGAACGTCTGCTGAGCACCGCCCTCTCGAACCGTCTGCGCGAAGTGTCGGCTCTGCTCGACGCGGGCAAGGCGATGAACTCGGTGCTAGAGCTCGACGCCGTCCTCGGGATCATCCTGCGCAGCGCCCTCCAACTGCTCGAGGGAGTGGGCGGCTCGATCATGCTCGCCTACGACACCGGCCGGTTGACGGCCGCATCGGTGGAAGGAAACGACTACGCCACCGACGCTCACGTCAACCTGGAGGAAGGCATCGCCGGGCGCGTGGCCGCCACGCGGGAACCCCTGTTGCTGACGGGGAAGCTCACGAGCCGGGTGCAACCGGTCTCGTCCGCGATGAGTGTGCCGCTGGTGCACCGCGACGACCTCCTCGGCGTCCTCAACATCAACTGCGGTGACACCGAGCCCTACACCGAGTACGACCTGCGCGCCCTCAGCCTGTTCGCGGAACAGGCCGCCGCGTCCATCGCCAACGCCCGTCTGTACGAAGCCGAGCGCGACCACGTGGCTGAGCTGGTCGAGATGGAGATGCAGAAGACCGAGTTCCTCGCCGGCGTGAGCCACGACCTGCGCGGCCCGATCACCGCGATCGTCGGCTCAGCGGGCACGCTCGCTCGACCCGACCTCGCGCCCGAGATGCGCGACGAGCTCTCCAGCATGGTTCGACGCCAAGCGTTGCGACTCGACGAGATGATCGACGAACTGCTCACCACCGCGCGCCTCGAGATGGCGGCGCCGCTCGATCTCGTGCCGGTCGTGCTGGCGAACACCGTCGACGACGTGATCGGTGCCTACCGGGCCGCGGGCACCGACGTGACCGTCGACGTGCCGCCCTCCATCCACGTGCTCGCTGACCCGGAATCTCTTCGACGCATCACCGCCAACCTGCTCGAGAACGCCTTCAAGTACGGGGTGCCACCCGTGCGCGTCTCGGCTACGACCGAAGACGGCTGGGTTGTGCTGTCCGTCGTCGACTCGGGGGCCGGAATCCCCGAGGAGGAACGGGAGCGCGTCTTCGACCGCTTCTTCCGGCTCAGCTCCAACCGGGGCCACCGCACTGGCATGGGGCTCGGCCTGTCGATCGTGCGCGGCCTGGCCGCCCGCCTCGGGGGCGCCGTGACCGTCGACGAGGGCCCCGACGGCGGCGCCGCCTTCCGGATCCGCCTCCACCCCGCCACCTGACCCGACCCCGCCCCGCCACCTGACATCCGAACTTGAGGCAATAACGATCGGATTCCGATCGTTATTGCCTCAAGTTCGGCGGTTCAGAAGAGCCAGGGGTCGGAGAGGTCGAGGAACCGCATGTCGCGGCAGAGGGCTTGCCACTCGGCGAACGCGCCCGCGACCGCCTCGGGAACGCCGGCGGTCTCTTCCTGCCGGGCGTCGGCCTCGTTGGTGAAGTACACCGCTTGGGTGAAGTGGTCGCCGTCCCAGGCACGGAGCGCCCCGACCAGTGAAGGGCGAGTCGCCTTGAGCGCGTCGAGCGATGCGTCCTCGAGCGCGGCGAGACGCGCCCGGTCAGAGACGGTCGCGTCCATCACCTGCACGAAGCCGGCCGTCTCGCACGCCTCCCCGTAGTCGAACATCGTTTCCACGTCGTCGGAATTGCGGAACGACACCTTCCCCGCGAACGCCGCGCTGGTCGCCGCCCACCAGGCGCCCTGCTCCGCCCGGTCGCTGTTCGTCTGGGCATCCCCCGCCGACGCGAAACGGGCAATGAGGATCCCGGTGCCGTCGACGGTGACACCGGCCGTGCTTCCAAGAAATCCCTGCGCACCGGGACGCACGTTCGTGTTCCACTCATCCAACTGGCGTCGCAGAAGAGTTCGGTCGCTGACGGGGCTTTCGATTACCTGCACGAACATGACAGTCACGCTACGCCTTTCGCGCGAACCATCAACTTCAAGCGTTCAGTCCCCGATACTTGCCATGACATGCACGCGCGACTGGGGCACCCCGGAATGGTCGGTCGCACCGCGACCGCCCTCGCGCTGGCCCTGATCATGGCCATCGCGTCGGCCGCTGGTGCCCAGGCCCAGGTGCCCGTGCCCGAAGGTTTCACCGTGACGAAGGCCCGGTCCCTCAGCGCCGGCGTCGAGTACGCCGAGCTGAAGCGGAACGGCCGCGCGCCGCTTGCGGTGCACGTGGCCCGGATCCATCCGAACGCCGCCGTCGCGATCCGGCCGGTGCTGTCGGGCAACCGCGTCGACGGTCACCTGGAGCGAACCAGCCAGATGTGTGCACGCGTCGGTTGTCTGGCCGCGGTCAACGGCGACTTCCATCACCTCGACACCCGTCAGCCCGTCGGCGGACTCGTGTCGGACGGCGTGATGGTGCGCTCGCCGGTCGGTACGCACCACCAGCTTTCGTTCTCCGAGGACGACACCATGTCGGCCGGCACGTTCGACTGGTCAGCCCGGCTGATGCCGACCGACCTGCGCGACCTCCAGGTCGACGCGGTCAACGTGCCGCGCCCCGCGGACTCGGTCGTGCTGTACACGCCGCCCTTCGGGGGGACGACCGGCACGAACCCTCACGGCGCCGAGATGGTTGTCAAGGTCGTCGAGCCCGAGGGACCGATCCGGATGGGCCAGACGTCGCTAATCGAGGTGGTCGACTTCCACCACGGGAGCGGGTCGACGCCGATCCCCGCAGGTGGTGCCGTGCTGTCAGGTCACGGCACCGGTGATGCCGTGCTCGCCGACCTGTGGGCGCGGATCGAGGACGGCTCCGCAGGACGCCGCGCCCTCCTGCGGTTCGAAGCGCCTACCGGCGTGGTGGACAGCATCGGCGGCAGCCCGGTGCTCGTGCGGGACGGAAAGCGCTTCGTCGGCAACGACGGGTCGTCGTTCGTCGCGGGCCGACATCCCCGCACGATCGTGGGCTGGACTGCCGCGGGCGACGTGCTGATGGTCACGGTCGACGGACGCCAGGCCGGTGCGAGCGTCGGCATGAGCTTGCCTGACGCGGCCGATCTGATGATCCAGCTCGGCGCGGTCGAGGCGATCAACCTCGATGGCGGCGGGTCGTCGACGTTCGTGGTCGGCGGCGACGTCGTGAACCGTCCCAGCGACCGGCTGGTGAGGCGAGGCCAGTCCTCCCGCATCGCGTCCGTGAGCGGCGAGAGCGAGCGGGTGGTCGGCTGGGTCGAGCGTCCGGTCTCGGTCGCGCTCGCTGTCGTGCCGCTGTCGGCCGAGAGCAAGGTGGCGGTCGAGCCGTTCGGACCCGGCGCCGCGCTGCCGAGCGCCGCGCCGCTCGGCAACGGCACGACCGAACTGGCCCTGCCCTCCCCTGACGGCGACCCCGGCTCCGACCCGTCGGGCGCGCTGCCTGCTCTCGTGGCCGTCGAACTACCCGAGACGGAGGAGGGGGACGGGGACGATGCCGAGGTGGACGCGCTCGCCATCGTCGCGGCCGCTCTGCTCGGCGGCGTGATGGTCGGCGTGCCTATCGCGCCGCGGTTGCCAGCGCGGCCCCGAAGGCCTCGACACAGCGGTCGATCTCCTCGTCGCTGATCACCAGCGGAGGGCAGAAGGCGACCACGTCGTCGCCGAGCGATCGGGTGATAACACCGCCATCGAGCATCGCGTCACGAACGTCGGACGCCACGACTCCGTCGGTGAGGACCGCGGCCCATACCGCGCCTTCACCGCGGATCAGCCGCACCCGCTCGCCGTCGACCAAGCTTCTGAGGCCGGCTGACAGGCGGGCGCCTATCGCGGGCGCGCGCGCCGCGAGATCGTCCGCCTCGATGACGTCGAGGTTGGCAAGCGCCGCCGCGCACGCGGTCGGGTGGCCCGAGTAGGTGTGGCCGTGCCGGAGGAAAAAGTCGTCGTCGGCCTCGAGGGGACCGCGCACCGCCGGCCCGACCAGCACGCCTCCCAGCGGCGCGTAACCCGACGTGACCCCTTTGGCGAAGGCGACCAGGTCGGGGCGCACGCCGTAGCGCTCGGCCGCCCACCAGCTGCCCAGGCGACCGAACCCGCAGATCACCTCGTCGAAGATCAGGTAGGCGCCATAGGCGTCGCAGCATTCGCGGAGCGCCGCGAGGTAGCCGGGCGGCGGGGGGATCACGCCGCCCGCGCCCATGACGGGCTCGGCGATGATCGCGGCCAGCTGGTCACCGCGGTGGATCAGGAAGTCCTCGAGCTCTTCGAGGCTGTCGTGGGCGACATGTACGACATCGCCGACGAGGGGCCCAAACCCCACCTCGTTGGGCGCGATCCCGCTGGTCGACAACGCTCCGTAGCTCATCCCGTGGTAACCCGAACGCCTGCCAACCACCACGGTGCGCTCCGGGTGACCCGACTGGTGATGCGCGAGCCGGGCGAGCTTCACCGCGGTCTCGACTGCCTCGGAGCCGCTGTCGGTGAGGAAGACGCGGGCATCCGCCATCGGTGCAAGGTCGGCCAGCCGGCTGGCCAGCTCGTCGGCCGGGGCGTTCGTGAAGCGGTCGAAGGTGTGGTACGCCGCCAGCTTCCCGAGCTGGGTGGTGACCGCGTCGACGATCCTCTGCTCGCCGTGGCCCACCTGGCAGTACCACAAGCTCGCGAGCGCGTCGATGTAGGACCGGCCAGCGTGGTCGAACACGCACGCACCTTGTCCACCGCTGATAGTGAGAAAGCCGCTCGCGGGCGCGGCGGGGCGAGCGAAAGGATGCAGAAACGGCGGCAGCGCCCCGTCGGGCATGCAACAGGGTAGGCCGCGAGCCTCATCCGGCACCGCGCCGCGTTAAAAATGGGTGCAATGGCCAAAATACTGATCGCCACCGACGGGTCCGACTTCGCGATCCGCGCCGCCCGCCGGGCGCTCGGGCTGCTCTCGACCGACCATGCCTTCACGATCCTCACTGTGGGCGCCAGCGGAGTACCGGTTAGCGGCCTCGCCGATCCCGAAGGGATCAGTGTCGTCCCCGACATGACCACCGCGGAGGAGCTTCAGGACCAGGTAGACCGCGAGGCGAAGGACGCCGCCGAGCGCACCCTCGACGCGTTGGGCATCAAGGCCAAGACGAGGGTCGAGCGGGGCGACGCCCGCGTCGAGATCTGCCGCATCGCCGAAGACGACGGATTCGACCTCGTCGTGTTGGGCTCCCATGGCTGGGGTCTCCTCCACCGCGTGATGATGGGCTCGGTGAGCCACCATGTGCTCCATCACGCTCATTGCCCCGTGATGGTGATGCGGGATAGCTAACGAATACGCGCCTGGTTCGGGCTAGTCATTGTGTCAATAGCCCGCGGCGGACAAAGGCGCCATTCCTGCGTTTCTGCAGGTCAGACCGCTTCGCACAATGATCCGTGCGGCCTATCAACGACCGCCCTCTGTGGTCCGATTACTTCTGTGCGAGGTCATCCGATCTCAGAAATACGGGCGAAGCGATGAGCCCCGGACTGAAGTTGGTCGCCTTGTCCGGGGGGAGCTAGTGGCGAAACCGGCGCCCCCGGTCCAACCCACCGCAAGGAGAACCTGTGAAGCGCCTACTCACCTCCATCTTCGCCGGCGTCATCGTCTTCGGCCTCGTCGCCGCCTTCGCCGCCAGCCTGACCGTCGACAGCGGCGGCCTCGGTGCCAACTCTGTGGCCGTCGGAAGCTGCGACGCCGACGGTGTCGACCTCGAATACACGACGGCCTTTCTCTCCGCCGAGTATCAGATCACCGAACTGTCGGTCAGCGACATCGACAGCACAAACTGCGACACCATCTCGGTTCGCGTCGGTGCCGACGCCTTCGACAACCTGACGATCACCGGCACGAGCATGACGTTCGACATCGCCGACCAGTCGGCCGAGCTCTTCGTCGGGCCCGTCGACATCGCGGTCAGCAGCTAGTGGGCTCTTCACCGGGTGGGCCTCGCCCGCCCGGTGATCCGCTGATCCCCGGACCATGCGCCGCATCGCACTGAGCATCATCTCTGTCGCAATCATCCTCCTCACGGTGGCGGGATCGGCGGCGACCCTCGGCCTGGCCAGCACCGACCTCGGTGCGGGCCAGGCC
>CAZWDB010000053.1:0-31275 GCA_964632885.1 uncultured Acidimicrobiales bacterium
CCGTCGCGATCCTCGCTTCGCCCTCGGCCATCCCTTCCCCCGAACTTGAGGCAATTCCGATCGAATTCCGATCGTTATTGCCTCAAGTTAGGGCGGCGGGGAGATCCACCACTGGATCGACGGCGGGTGGAACACTGTTTCCAATGCTCAGTACGCGACGGTTCGCTCCTTACCGGGTGACCGCACTCCCCCACCGAACCCGAACTTCCGGCCTCCGCTGGCATGCCGTCCCGCCCGTGGCACTCACGCTGGTCGACGCCTCCGGCCCCGACCGGCGCGGGCTGCGACACTGTTTAGCGCCCTACCGGGTCACCCTCGTGCCGTCCCGCACCATCGACCTCACCGAGAGTCGAGCGGCGATCGCCGTCTGAACCATCGCCGCGCGGGTCCGCCCCCGTGGTCGTGGTAGCCACACCCCAGACAGGCAAGCTCGCGCCCTTGGCCGGTTACCCGCCGTCGGGCACCATCAGAGCCGAGATCCCATGTACGTGACCCCCGCGTCGACGCGGCTACGGCTCCCGAGCACCCGCGCTGCGCTCGTCGCATCGGTTGTGGTTGGCGTGAGCGCGATGGTCGGACTCGCCTTCACGAGGTGTGCCGATGCCGCGCCCCCGGCCGCCACCCAGCAGATCCTCCTCGCGACCGAGGACTTCACGTTCTCTGAGCGCAGCGTCTCCGCACCAGCCGGTCGGCTCGAGCTCACACTCGCGAACCTCGACGCCGTGCCGCACACATTCACGGTCGCGGCACTCGACATCGACCTCGTTGTCGGCGGGGGTGAGGTTCGGTCCCTCACCGTCGACGTGATTCCGGGCGAGTACGACTTCGTCTGCACGATCCCGGGACACGACGGGCCGGGCATGCGCGGAGAACTGGTCATTCAGTGACAATTCCGCATCTAAGGGGGCGGAAAACAGGCTTAAGCGACAACGCGAGGAGGTTCTGGCCTCGTATCGTTCTGGTAAGTGGGACGGGCGGGCTCGCCCGATACTGGCGGGGCGGGGGGGTGGGCGGCGTGCTGGACGGTGCCGTCGGCTCACCGTCACCCTCGATATGAAAAGGGAGACATCGGTGGGAACAGGCATACTTCGGCGGGCCGCGGCCCTGCTCGTGATGGTTGTGGCCGCAGGAGGACTGGCGGCGTGCGGCGACGACGGCTCCTCTGAAGGGGCCCAGACGCGGACGGTCCTCGTCGACTACAACAACGACGAGTTCGCGGTCTCCGTCTTCGACTACTACCCGAAGAAGCTGACGATCCGGCCGGGTGACACCGTCGAGTTCGAGCAGAAGTGGACGGGCGAGCCCCACAGCGTGACCATGGGCCGCTTGGTCGACAAGCACATGGAGCCGCTCATCGACCTGTTCAACCGGGTTCTCGAAGACCCCGACGAGTTTCCCGAGGGCGAACCTGAGGAGTTCGTCGCGTTCGATGCCGCGTTGCCCTATGCCTTCGGTGAGCAGGGTGCGATGGCGCAGAACGCCGCCCAGCCCTGCTACGTCACCGAGTCGGACTTCGACGGCGAGTATCCGGGAGACGAGGAAACTCCCTGTGACAACCGGACCCAACCCGCCTTCAGTGACGACTACGCGATCTACAACAGTGGGCTCATCCCGTTCGAAGGCGTCAAGGGCAACAGCTTCAAGGTTGAGCTCGCGGACGACCTCGACCCTGGCACCTACACCTTCTACTGCAACGTTCACGGCGCGCTGCAGTACGGCCAGCTTGAAGTCGTCCCTCCCGGAAGTGACATCCCGTCCGCGGGCGAGGTCGCCAAGCAGGCCCGCCGCGAGGCGGAACGCACTATCGATCCGATGGGCCAGGCGTTCCGCGAGGCACTGCGTGGCGGGACCTTGGCAGCTGGTGAAACCGGTGAGGTCGAGGTCGACGTGGCCGGCAAGAACCTGGTGGGCGTACCGACGCCCTTCTTTACCGACGGACAGTTCCTCCACGGCATCGTGAACGAGTTCGTGCCTCGCGAGCTCGAAGCCGAGGTCGGCGAGAAGGTCACCTGGACGTTCATGGGGCATCACACGATCAGCTTCAACGTGCCCAAGTACTTCCCGATCTTCACAGTCGACGACGACGGCAAGACGGCGCTCAATCCGCAGGCGGAGCCCGCGGTCGGCGGCTGGCCCGATCGACCTGAGCCCGAAGGAGGCGGACCTGAGGGTGAAGGTGACGAAGGTGGCGGCGACGAAGGCGGCGGGCCGGAAGAGGAACCGGTCAATGTCGACGTCGGCAAATGGGACGGCGAAGGCTTCAAGTCAACCGGACTGTCCTATCGCGAAGGCGACACATTCACGGTCGCCTTCACCAAGCCGGGCACCTACACCTACGCCTGCCTCATCCACCCCGAGATGATTGGAAAGGTCGCCGTCAGGTCATGAGTACGTCGGAGGGGCGGGCTGCCCGGTCGGCACAGCGGGCGCGGCTTCACGTCGCGCTCGCTGGGCTGCTTGTCGCGGCCTTCTCCTTCGCGCTCGTCGTGCTGGCCATGGCGGCGCTGGCCGCCGTCGCTTCGGTCAACGGCAGCTTGCACGACGCCTTGCACGACTGGTCGGTCTCGGAGTCGCTGTGGGGGCGGGCCGCGTTGCGCATGGCCAACGCATCCCACGACACCGAGTCGGGCTGGCAGCTCGTGCTCGACTTCGGCTTCAGCGCGCTCAACCTCGGCCTTGCGGGGTTCCTCCTCTGGCTGCGTCCCAAGGACCGAGCCGCGCCGCTGCTCGCCTTCGGGCTGGTCGGCACCGCGGCGGTCTTCAACCTGCAGGCCCACCTCGTGTACGAGACCGTGGACGCCAACTTCATCGAAGCCCTTACCCACGACGGCTTCACCGTTGTCACCGCGCTCGCGTATGTGTTCGCGCTGATCCTCTTCCCCGACGGACGGCCAGTCCCCCGCTGGCCAGCTCCCGTGCTCGCGTTGGCATACGCCAGCCTCGCTGCGGTGATCGCGACGATCGCGCTTCGCAGTCCCGACTCCCGGACTGCGTCCATCGTCACCGTGTTCGGTGTCGTCGCGCCGCTCGCCGGTGTGGCCTCTCAGGGATACCGGCACCAGCGCCCATTGCATGCGATCGAGCGCCAGCAGTCTCGGCTGCTGTTCTGGGCGCTCACACCTGCGCTGGCCGTAAGCGTCTTCGCGCTGGCCACCGGGCTGCGCTCGTCGGGCGGTCCCGTCTTGGAAGGCCGCGAGTTGCTCGACTTGCCGGTCACCTTGTTCCGTGTCTTCCAGCCGGTGTTCCTGTTGATCCCCGCAGCGCTGCTAGTCGGGATCTTCCGCTTCCGCTTGTGGGACGTCGACAAGTTGATCAGCCGCGCACTTGTCTACACAGTGCTCGCCGGTTTTGTCTCGGCTGTCTACGTCGGCGTGGTCGTCGGGCTGGGAACCCTTCTCGGCGGAGCGAGCGCCGACGCCGGCAACGTCCCGCTCGCCATCGCGGCGACATTCCTCGTCGCGGTCGCGTTCGATCCGGTGAAGACCCGTGTGCAGCGTCTCGTCAACCGGTTGGTTCTCGGTGCACGGGCCACGCCGTATGAGGTGCTGTCGTCATTCGCGGAACGTATGGGCGAGAGCGTGCCTACCGACGAGCTGCTGGCGCGGATGGCGCGGGTTCTCGGCGAGGGCACTGGCGCGCTGCGGGCCGACGTGTGGCTGAGGGTGGGACGAGAGCTCCGGCCGGCGGCGGCGTGGGCAATCGCCGACGTGCCCGCGCCCCCTCCGCACCCTACGACTGGTGACGATCTCCCCGAGATTCCGGAGGTGAGCCAGGTGATGCCTGTCCTTCACCGCGGAGAGCTGTACGGAGCGCTTTCTGTGATCCTCGCCCCTGGGGAGGGACTGTCGCTCACGGAAGAGAAGCTCCTGCGCGACCTCGCCGGCCAGGCGGGCCTCGTGTTGCGGAACCTGCAGCTCACCAATGAGCTCCTGCAGCGCCTCGAAGAGTTGAAGAACTCGAGGCAACGGCTCGTCTCGGCCCAAGACGAGGAACGCAGGCGGCTGGAGCGGAATCTGCACGACGGGGCCCAGCAGCAGTTGGTTGCGCTCAAAGTGCACCTGAGCCTCGCCGAGGGCATCGCCAACCGTCTTGGTGACGAGGGGAAGCCGCTGGTGGAGCTGCTCGGCGAAGTGAAGGGCCAGGCGGGCGAAGCCCTCGAGGAGCTCAGGGATCTTGCTCGGGGGATCTATCCACCGCTTCTAGCGGCGGAAGGATTGCCATCGGCGCTGACGTCGCAGGCACGGAAGAGCAGCCTCTCGGTGGAGATCCACGCCCGCGATGTGGCGCGCTATCCGCAGGACATTGAGGCCGCGGTGTACTTCTGCGCGCTGGAGGCGCTTCAGAACGCCGCCAAGTACGCCGGTGACTGCCACGTCGACATCGAGCTACACGATGCGGACGGAGCGCTCGAGTTCGTAGTGCGAGACCACGGTTCTGGCTATGACGAAGCCGCCGTGACGCCAGGTGCCGGGCTCACGAACATGGCCGACAGAATCGAAGCCCTCGACGGCACCTTCGAGATCCGATCGTCGCTGGGCACAGGCACCGAGGTGCGGGGCCGGATCCCAGTGCCCGCTGCCACGCCAGCGGCGCCCTCCGCGACCTCTCCGTCGTCTGCCGCCGAAGCGTCGGCGAGCTCGGCCGTAGACCTTCCGGTCTGAGCAACTGCAAGGCGCGCGGTCACTCGTCCCGATGGTGGCCCGGCGGTACAGTCGCTCGGGTTGAGCCGTCTCCTCATCGTCCACCACACGCCCTCACCGTCGCTCGACGCCATGTTCAACGCGGTGGTCGACGGCGCGCGCCACCCTGACATCGAGGGCGTCGAGGTCGTCGCCCGGCCCGCGCTGGTATGCAGCGCCACAGAAGCCCTCGAGGCAGACGGGTTCGTCGTCGGTAGCCCTGCGAACCTGGGCTACCTGTCGGGCGCGGTCAAGCACTTCTTCGACCAGATCTACTACCCCTGTCTCGACGAGACACGAGGTCGGCCATTCGGCTGCTATCTCCATGGCAACAGCGACACCACGGGCGCGGCGCGCGCCGTCGAGACGATCACGACCGGTTTGCAGTGGCGACGGGTCGCGGCGGACGTAAGCGCGATCGGCGAGCCGAGCGCCGTCGACCTCGACGCGTGCCGGGAACTTGGCGCGACCGTGGCCGCGACGCTCATGGAGTGAGCCGGGCAGCAGCCCTCCGCTACTCGTCCCGGTTGGCTGCGAAGTCCAGAGCCTCGACCGGGACGTCGCACGATCCCGCCGCGTATGAGTCGACGCCGTTGCTGTCCCTGATCCAGTAACACGTGCCGCTTGCCGTGCGGCTCGCGAGGGTCACGGTGTCGCCCTCGACCCGTACGAAGACCTTGCCCGCCACCACCGCGTCCTCCGTGTAGTCGAGGGTGGGTTCGGCTTGCTCGAGTTCGGCCGCGGTGCCATAGCCGTTGCCGTCGGACAGCACCGTTCGTTGGGCTGTCAGGGCGCGGCGCGCTTGGATCTGGGCCGTCGTGTCGTTGGCTCGAAGCCGCGGCATCACAACGGTCGGGATCGCGATCGCGAGCACGATCGCGAACACCGCGCCGGCGACCATCAGGTCGAGGACCGTGAAGCCCGCGGCGGGATTGTCTGCGCGAATGATCCGACTGGGCCTGTGGAGCATGCGCCCTGTTCGTCGGCGATCGCGGGTGCCTGAGACGTGACTGACGTAAATGAGTTGTTTGCTCTATGGGCTCGTCGCCAACCCTCACCGCGCGTGGCGCGCAGGCCCGCCTCCCCACGTGGAGTGACTGATTCCTGGGGTAGGTCTTGGGCGGGGTCTATCGACGTGATGGTGTTCAGATTCGCTCGAGTGCCGACCCGTCGAACAACGGTCTGATCGAGAGGGCGGCGATGTCAGCCTCGAGCTCATCGGCGGTGGGTGTTGCCCTCTCGCCTGTGGTCGACGCGGCCTCAAGGATGGGTCGCAGTGTCGTGGCGTCGCTCGACGAGTTGAGAAACAACTGGTCGTTGGCGAGCACGAAGCCGACGGCGCGTTGCAGCGCAGCGTCGTCTCGAATCGGCTCGTACCAGCTGTATCGGGGGCCGTCGTCATCCTCCCACCGGCGACGGGCGATCGACTTGATCGTCTGCACTGCGACAGTCCGGTGGGCGCAGACCTCCAGCAAGGCGTCGACGTCGCGGCGGTAACTGTCGTCCTGCAAGAGGGCGAAGTTGTACGGGAAGAGGACAGAGTCGAAGTCGAAGCGCTCCAGACTCCGCACGTGCATCGAGGCGATGCGAAGCCCGTGGCCGGTCACGCCGATAAAGCGGGTGAGGCCCTCGTCCCGTGCCGTGGCCAGCGCCTCGACGGCCCCGCCCGGCGCATGCGCCTCGGTCCAGTCGTCCTCCTCGACGAGGTTGTGCAGTTGGATGAGGTCGACCGAGTCGACGCCGAGCCGGTCGAGGGAGCGTTCCAGGGATTCCCGCGCCCCGCGTCCGTCTCGTTCCCCCGTCTTCGTTGCCACGAAGAAGTCGGCCCGTCGTGTTGCCAACCACGGTGCGAGCCGGAGCTCGGCATCGCCGTAGCTTGCGGCCACGTCGATGTGGTTGACCCCGAAGGCGTCCAAGGTCGCGAGCAGCTCGTCGGCCCGCTCCTGGCGCATCCGGCTCAGGGCAGCGGCGCCGAAGATCACACGAGTGCTCGAGTGGCCGGTGCGACCGAATTCCCGGGTGGGGATCATGAGCCTGACCCTACGCCGCGCCGGGCGCCCCTCGCGTCGCCGTGCCTCAGTAGTTCACTTCCACCCGCAGCGCGTCGATGGCCTCGAGGCGTTGGTGAATCTTGGGTTTCCCGCGCCGCGGGTAGGTGACCTCAAGCGCTCCGCCCATGGGGACACCGCGCCAGGCCCGGTGGAGCGTGGCGTGGAGCTCCCGTGCCTCATAGAACTGCTCCCGCCTCGCGTTCTCGAACGCGTTCTCGGGCGAGAGTGCATAGGACCGGCGCAGTCGCCGGCGAACTTCGGGTATCACTCTGTCGACCTCTTCGTCGTTCCGTGCCTTGAACAACAGACCCAGACCTGCCGCCTCCGCCTTCAGCATCTCGGCGCCGTGCTTGCGGACTACTCGCTCAAACCACTTCGCCTGGCCCTTTGGCCATCGCCCCTTGACCAGGGTCAATGATGAGAACGGTGCTTGCCGCTCGACCAGGCCCCAGAACCCGTAGGGCGGGCGGAAGACCGCTTCGACGATGTAGTGATCGAGGTCATGCGGCAGCCGGTCGGGCCTCCCCCAAATCGGTGTGGTCGCGGCCGTCCCGTCGGGCCACGAAAACGTGGCCACTCGATCGACGCCGCGATCCTTGGGAAATAGCCCGATCACTGCCACCACCGCCAGCGTAGGTATCGCCAGCCGACTGAGCCCGTGCATTATTGGCGGAGACGGCCCGCCCGAAGTTGTCGAAGCCCGTGCTTGTCAGCCATCGGATCGCTAGGTTGACGGAATGGGGAATGAGCGTGCCACCGTCTGGATTGAGCTCCTCGCCAATCGGTATCAGCAGGCGATCACCGCCTTCGAGCAAGCGGTGAGGCGCTGTCCAGACGAGCTGTGGGAGACGAGCATGTGGCCGGTCCGCAAGGACGAGCCATGGGCATGGCCGCCCGGGCCAATCGATGGGAGCTGGCATGACGACCTCGAGGCCGCCGAGCGGTCGATACAGCGGGCCTCGAGGGTGTCCTCCATGGCCTACCACGCCGCATTTCATCTCGACTTCTACCTGTCGGGCGCTGTTCCGATCGAACTGCCCGAGCCGTTCGACGAATCCGACGAGTTTCCTCCGTCGTGGCGGCCGGACGGCGCGACCTATCGGGTCTATACGCGCCAAGAAATACTCGGGTACCTGAGCCACTGCCGGCAGAAGGCGCACACCATCTTCGGTGAACTGACCGACGAAGAAGCGGCCAAACCGCTACCCGCGGACTCGAACCACGCCGGCATGCCGCGGGGCGACCTGCTGCTCGGCAACCTGTCCCACGTCACCGAGCACGTGGCGCAGTTCAACATGTTCCTCAGCCAGCAAGGAGTCGACCTGCAGGCGCCAGAGAAGGGCGCCTGGAGCAACGTCGATCCGGCCGAAGTCCTCGCAGCCGCTCCTCTCGACACACTCCTCGGCGAGCAAGCGCAGTTCGGGCCCGAGTATGCGGGCACCAACCGCTACGGACGAATGGGAATCCAGCGGGCCTGGGCGCGCACCCCCAGCTTCGAGGTATGGCTCAACATCGGCATGCGCGACTTCACGCCGGAGGCGTTCGCCAAGACGGCGCTCGGCGAACAGCCACTGATCAAGACCAACGAGGGCGCTCAACTTCGGGAGCTTCGGGACGGCGTCGCATACATCTGGGAGCTCAAGACGGCCAACGAAGACGCCGAGGCCCTGGTCAGCCAGATCGCCGACTCGACGAGGAGGAGCGCCGCCAGTCAAGTCGGTTGAAGTGCGGCATCTGGCGGGTGCAGGTAGGCAAAGATCTCACTTCCCCTGCAGAGGTCCCTCCGCGACGATGTCAGGCGGTGTCCTCTCATCAGCGGCAGGTCGCCGCCCTCTTCGATCAGGTGGCCGCTGACTACGACCAGCATGTGCCCTTCTTCTCCGCGTTCGCCGACCTGATGGTCCCGTGGGTTGGGATCCACCGGGGCGATCTGGTGGCGGATCTCGGTGTGGGCCGCGGCGCCGTCGCCGACCGGGCCGACGCGCTCGGCGCGTGCGTTGTGCGCGTCGACATGGCGATGAACATGCTCGGCCGCAACCGGGGCATGTGCTGCTTGATGGACGGCCAGGTCTTGGGCTTCAAGCCGGGCCCGTCAGTCGTGCTGGGGGCTCGTATGCCTCGGGAAAGCGGAGAGAAATCCAGGCTGCTGTGGCGTCGTGGCGGGTTAGCGTCAGCGCTCACATGACTCCGGCGACTCGCTGACCGACCTACCTCGCCTGATCGGCGCCGACCCGCTCAGCGGGTCCGCCGCTGCCGCGCTCGGGTAGATCGGTCGGCGTCCAGACGACTCGATCCTCTCGCTGTTCCCTGTTGCGCGTCTCCGGCGTCGCCATCTCCCCGGGCATCGCTGTGCCTGCGCCTGCCGCGGCACCAAGCCTCGAGGAGCTCATGTGCCGGCCCACGCCGCGAGTCCTGTCACCGTGGAGATCGCCGTCATCCCAGGTATCGAAGACATCGGTGCAGCCGAAATCCGCAGCCGCTTGAAGGTACCCATCGCGCGTCTCAGACCTGGGACGCTCGTTATCCCCGAGGTGGGGCTCGCCGCGGTCATGTCGCTCCGGACCGCCGGAGTCGCCTACCTGACCCGAACCTTTGACGTACCCAGACCGCGCGCCTTGCTCGGTTCCCAACAACTCCAACATGCACTCCGCCTCGTTCTCCGAGTGGTCGAGGTCAACCCGCGTGGCTTCGAGGGCTTGCGGCTAAGCGCCGCGGGCTCGGCGTCGCCCGTGATGGGACGCCTCGCCGCGGAGCTCGCGGACGCGGTGGGGCTGCCGGTCGACGCGGTTGGTGGCGACCTCGTCGTTCGGGTGTACCGGGCGGCGTCGACATCTGGGTGGACAGTTGGGGTGCGCCTTACACCTCGCCCGCTGTCCGCCCGCCCATGGCGTTTGGCCCGCTTCCCGGGCGCCCTTGATGCAACTGTGGCGGCGGCGATGGTGCAGCTGACCGGGCCGTCACCGTCGGACCGCTTTGTCGACCTCTGCTGCGGCTCCGGCACGATCGCAGTCGAGAGGCTCCATGCAGGCCGAACCGCCACGACAGTCGCGGTCGACATCGACGGCCGCGCTCTCGCACGAGCGCACCTCAATCTGAGCGCCGCGGGCGTGGTGGATCGTACCGCCCTGATCCACGCCGACGCCGCCGACCTACCGATCCGCTCAGCCGCAGCCAGCGCGGTGTGTTCTAACCCTCCTTGGGGTCACCAGATGGGCACCCACCACGACAACGAGCGGCTCTATCCCGGCATCCTCAGAGAAGCAGCCCGGATCACGATACCGGGCGGTCTTTTCGTGCTCCTCAGCCACCAGGTGCGCCTCACTCGACGGCTCCTCCACGAACACAGGGCCTGGATCGTCGAGGAGGAGCGCACCCTTGCCTTCCGTGGCCACCATCCCCGCATCTGGACCCTCCGACGAACCTGACGCACCCCATGCGAATCTGTCGAGGTGCCGACGCCTGCCGACTGGGAGCGTACCTACCGCGACGGACGACACAGAGAGCTATGGGACACGCCCTGGCCGTCGCCTGAGCTGGCTGGTGCGCTGGCGGCTCTTGGCCATCGGGCGCGTGCCGTCGACCTTGGGTGCGGAACCGGTTCCGATGCCGTCCTGCTGGCCCAACACGTGACACACGTCTTCGGCGTCGACGTGAGTCCGACAGCGATTTCCCTCGCTTCTACCAAGGCTGACGAAGCGGCCGTCTCCATCGACTTTGCCGTCGCCGACGTCATGCGCCTACCGGTGGAGGACGGGAGCCTCGACCTGGCGACCGACAGGGGCTGTCTGCACTACCTGGACGCCGACGAACAGATGCGTTACGGCCGCGAGTTGGAACGAGCGCTGCGACCGGGCGCCGTCGCGCTCATCCGCGGTATGGCCGCGCCCGAGCGCCACAAGAGCGCGGTGACCGAGGCGTCGATCAGGTCGCTGTTTGCTCCCCTCTCCTTTGAGGTCAGTCGCATCGTCGCGTTCACCATGCTCGGAAGCCGGTCAAGCGCGCCCGGCACCCTCGCACTCTTGCAGCATCGCTGAGCCCGGCCGGCTGCGAGCTGTCGGGTTCGTTCGTCAGGTGTCGTGTGACCAAGTCGCTGCCGGCCCATCGAACACAACGTGGCCATCGTCAAGGGCGATTACGCGATCGGAAATGTTCGTGACCGCCTCGTGGTGGGTCGCGACGAAAACCGCGACCCCGTCGGCGGCCGCTGTCTGCAGGTAGTGGGTGATGACGGCTTGGCCGTCTACGTCGAGGCCAGCGAGTGGCTCATCGATGAGCAAGACATCATGAGGGCGGAGGAGTCCCAGAGCGAGCGCAGCGCGTTGGCGGAGGCCTCGGCTGAGCGCGGCGGGGAGCTGGTCGAGGTGGTCGTCGATTGCGAGCGCAGCGGCCAGTTCGTGTGCCCGCGGCCGCCATGGTCGGAGGCGGCACAGGCCGGCGATCAGTTCGAGGTGTTCGAGGATGCTGAGGTCGTCGTACAGCACCGGGGTGTCGCCAACGTATGACACGACCTCGCGGGCCGGCCGTGAGCCGGGTCGTGCGCCAGAGACGGTGATCGTGCCGGAGGAGGGCGTGAGCAGTCCGGCGGCGAGGCGCAGCGCGGTGGACTTGCCGGAGCCGTTGTGGCCCACGAGTGCACAGAGTTCGCCGCGGTGGACCGTCGTGGTCATCTCGTCGAGCGCGGTGCGCGGCCCGAAGCGCCTTGTGAGCCCTGCCGTCTCTATGGCGGCGGGCATCAGCGTTGACTCCTGGTCACCCACGACGTCCCGACCAGCATTGCCATACCCACCATGACTGGCGTCAGTCCCGCTGCCCCGATGCTGGCGCCGCGAGCGACCAGTGCGATCGCGACGACTGCGGACCCGGCCGCGACCGCGGGGCCGAGGTGGTACAGGTAGAGCGCGGCCCCGGTCGTATCGGTCACGAAACGCGCGAAGACCCGCTCGTCGGGTCGGCCACGGGCGAGAACGTAGACGGCCGAGGACGTCGCTGCGAAGCCTCCCGGGACTGCCGCGGCGAGCAGTAGAAGGGCGGGCTCGGCAGCCCCGGCTACGAATGCCGTCAGCGCCGCAAGGGCGAAGACAGCTGCCATGGCCGCTGTCGAGGCCGGCAGCATCGCTCGGTATATGGAAGCCGGCGCGCGTGGATAGCCCGTACGCGCGGTGGGTCGATCGATCATCTGGGCAATCGGCTCGACCATCTCCAGCCCGGCCAGGTATGCGGCCGCGACCCCGAAGACCGCAGCAGGCGGAACTGTCCATGACGCAGCCGCCGACAAGCCCATAATCGCTCCGCAACCCGCGACTCTGACCAGGCGCGTGGTCGGCATGCGCAACAACCCACGCCAGCTGCGCCGCCAGGCCGCCCACGTCGAGGGCGGAGGCGCGGCCGTCCACGGGTTGGCACGAAACTGTTCGTCCGGTCGCGAGTGCGCGGCCACCATCAGTGCGCGCAGGTCATGCAGGCCGACACCTGCCAGCACGGTTGCGGCTGCCGATGACCGCGCAAGAGCCGCTTCGACGTTCACCCTCTTGAGGGCCTTCATCCCTGTGACGAGGACGCCCACTGGGACGACCACTGCTAACAGCGCGGGCACTGCTGCTGCTTCCTGCAGCGGCCACAACGCCACCGCGCCGATCGAAGCGAACGGGTTCCACATCGAGGCGAATGCGAAGTTGGCGGTCGCCAAGCCCACCACGGCCACCGCCAAAGCAGTGGCAACGGGTGGGTCCAACTCAGCCGCGTTGGCGATGAGCGCGGCACCGAAGTGAATAGCCCCGATCGCCGCGCCGGCCGCCGCGCCGCTCGCCAGGAACCAAACCGGCTCAACACCGAGCCTCGTCGCCGCGGTCGCCAACGCGAGGCCACCGATACCGGCGCTCATGGCCACGACGGTAATGGCGGCGCGCCGGACGCGCGGTCGCAAGAACACCTCCTGTGGCGCAGGAGACATCAACACCAACAACACATCAGGTCGCTGGATGTGCAGCGGTCCGCCGAAGGCGCCGCTGCGTAGCCCAGCAGCCACCGCCACGCCCGCAATTACCCCGACAGCGGCCGCACCCCGCGTCGCGGCGAACTCGGCCACTGCCGCGCTCGGATCGCCGCCGACCACCGACGCGGCCGCCGACAACACGACCACGACAGCGACGGCTGCTACATAGAAGTCGAGCAGCCGGTCAAACCAGGGCCGCCCGCTCCGCCGCCGCAGCCTGCTGCGGCGCCTCAGGAGCGCGACGGCGGCGGCCTCAGGCTCCCCCCGAACCATCACCGCAACCTACATCGATAGGTCGCTGACCGCCGCGTCGACCGTTCCCGTCCCGTCGTCGCCGGCGTACCGTGAGATGGTGCGGACCTTCACGAAGGAGCGTCTCAAGCCCCGGCCGGACTCCATCCCCGCCCTGTTAGGCATGTTCGAACGCGAGTTGCGCTTCTACCGCGAGATAGCTCCCGACGTCGGTGTCCGTGTTCCCGCCTGCTATCAGGCCGAGGAGACTGAGGACGGCTATCGCCTGGTACTCGAAGACCTCTCCTCGTGGGACGACGGAGCCGACCCTTTCGAGCTGGTTTCGCTGCTCGCCGAGCTTCATCGCCGGTGGGAAGGTGAGGCCCAACGGCGATGGCCGTGGTTGGAGAGGCCAACAGCCGCCGCCCGCGAGATCGGGCGTCTCTACGACGACACCTGGGCCACGGTTCGCGAACGGCCGGAGACAACCGCTGCCCTCTCCGACGTAGGCGGGCGCTACGTAGGTGAGGTCGAGAGGCTCGAACGCGACGAGGCGACGTTCGGACGTCTCACAATGGTCCACGGCGACGCGTCCGCCCGTAACGCCCGAACGTCGCCGGCCGGCGAGGTCGCGATGGTCGACTGGGAGGACGTGAGACTCGCGAGTGGCTCCATCGATCTGACTTGGCTGCTGGTCTCCTCGGTAGAACCGACGCAGTGGGACGCTGCCCTCGACGCCTACGGAGCTGCCGAAGCGGAACTCCAACAGGCTCTCCCCTACGCCCTGACGCAGGGAATCCTCGCCCTCTCCAACTTCGAGCCGGGCTCGCCCGACGCGACCGCATGGGCTGCGAGGCTCGACGAAGGGGCCCGCCGCCTCCTCTAGCAAGTCGTTTCCGTGTCACCTGCAGCGCTGGGCGCTGCAGGTGACGCAAGAAGTGTTCGCGCCCGGAGCCAACTCGCAGGCGCCTGTTGGGCAGGATCAGATCTCGATGACGTAACCGTCGGGGTCCCGAACGTACGCGTAGTTCACACCGGGCGCGTGCTCGCCCTTCTCCACGAGGGTTCCACCGGCAGCTCCAATCGTGGCTATCGCAGCGTCGAGGGCTTCTCGGTCTAGGACCGTGATGCCGAAGTGCTCGTAGCCGCCGTTTTTGCCCACCTGTTCGTTGCCGTGCACGAGGTGCAACGCGAGCGAATCGTGGGTTCCCGCCGTCTTCACAGCCATGACCGAGTCTTATCAAGACAGCCGCGTATGGCGAAACGGCTGAGCACGCCGCGTCAGGTCAGTCGACCTCATCTGTTGGTAGCGCAAACATCCGTCGGATTGCCGGATCTGCACTACCGTGGAGCGGAGCAGCCCACGACGCCAAGGAGGTGAACGACAGATGAAGCCCCACCCTTATCCGTCGCACCTCCACAGCGCGTCGTCTGAGGCTCCCAGCCTCCGGTAGGCCGTACCCTCCGAGTTTTTGCGAGGCGTGAGCATCGTCTGGCAACGCTCACGCGTCCTAAAGACGGAGCACCGAGCCCGCGGTCACGGCGTGTTCCTTTGGGGGTGCCGGCCTTCGGAGGTATGAGTGCAGGAGTTTCTCTACGCGGTCGGGGTTCGCCCCGACCCGTACCAACACCGCGCTATGGCCGCAATCGACTCGCGCCAGTCGGTCATCGTCGCCGCCCCGACCGGCGCGGGCAAGACACTGGTGGCCGACTACGCCGTCCATCGCGCTCTGGCGCGTGGACGCCGCGCCATCTACACCGCGCCCCTCAAGGCGCTATCGAACCAGAAGCACCGTGACCTATCGGCCCGCTTCGGCAGTGACCTTGTGGGGCTCCTCACGGGAGACCGCTCGGTGAACCCGGGTGCGCCCGTCGTCGTGATGACGACGGAGGTGCTGCGTGCCCTGCTTTATGACCGAGCTGACCTGGTTGCCGACCTCGACGCGATCATCCTGGACGAGTTCCACTACCTCCAGGACCCCGACCGGGGGCCGGTGTGGGAAGAGGTGGTAATCGAGGCACCTCCCGATGTGCCGCTGGTGTGTCTCTCGGCCACGGTGGCGGAGGTGGACGTGCTCGGGGACTGGCTACGGGCCGCGCATGGTCCCACCGAGATAGTCGTGGAGGAGGAACGCCCGGTCGCCCTCGACCACGTCTATGCCATCGGCAATCTCCACCACGCCCCTCCCCTGTTGCTCCCGATGTTCGTCGAGGGCCGTCTCAACCCGGTCGCCGAGCTGCGCGACGGGGCGCGCCGCGACACGCGGGGCGAAGGGGTTCGAGTGCGCGACCGCGATCGGCCGGTGACGCCGACCCGCGATGAGCTCCTGTCGGCGGTCGCTGCTGGCGGACTACTCCCCTGCATCTGGTTCGTGCTCAGCCGGGCGCGCTGCGACCGCGCGCTCGAGGCCTGCGTGGAGGCCGGTCTTCGGTTGACCAGCTCGGACGACGCCCGCACGCTGCGTTCCCTGGCAGAGGAAGCAGCAACGTGCCTGACCGCGGCCGAACGCCGTGCCCTCGGCTGGACAACCTGGATCACCGGCTTCGAGTCCGGCATCGCCACCCATCACGGTGGTCTCACTCCGCTTCAACGCGAGCTCGTCGAGGTCGCCTACGCATCCGGTCTCGTCAAGGTCGCGTTCGCCACCGAGACACTGGCGCTCGGCGTCAACCTGCCGGCCCGCACCGTCATCGTGGATCGAGTTACCCGGCCGGATGGCCACGGCGCGGCGACGATCTCGTCGGCGGAGTTCGCCCAGCTGGCCGGCAGGGCGGGGCGCCGCGGGATCGACTCGGTGGGGCACGTGATCGTCCCGTGGCAACCGGACGTCGGCTTTCATCAGGTAGCCGCGCTCGCCGGTGGCCGTGTCCCTGAGCTCAACTCTCACTACCGGATCAGTCCGGCTCTGGCCGCCAATCTGCTGCACCGCCATGGTTCGGATGGCGCGCGTACCCAGTACGGCGCGTCGCTGGCCCAGCATCTGCGGCGCGCCGAGGCCGCGATCCTCCGGCGCGAGCTGCGTGACCGCGAAGCGAAGCTGGCGGCGCTTCCGCCCGATGCCGATGAGCCCGCGACCGACGCCCGGCCCACTGACGAGCCCGACAGGCATCACCCCATCGACGACCTCCGCGTGGGCGACGTGATCGTTGATCCTGCCAATCCGAAACATGGCCCTGCCGCTGTCGTCGAGCTCGGCCGGGCCCGAGGTGGCGGCCGCGCCCTCCACGTAGTGCGAACCGACGCCCGCCGGATGGTGGTTCGCCGCCACGACTTCCGCTCCGACCCAGTGGTGGTCGCGCACCTCGACCTCGCTGGGATCCCGTCCGGACGGGGCCATGCTCGCCGGGTGGCGGAGTCGGTTGCCGGGCTCGAGGTCGTCATGCCATCAGCCCCTCGTCCGCCCGCCCCGATAAGGACCGTGAGGCCACGGCGGACTCCGCTCGAACGCGAGCAGGCCCGCGACCGGGCACGGTTGTACGAGCTCGAACACGGCATCGACGAGGAGTTCGATGCCGTCGTCGCTCTGCTCCGGACGCGCGGCCACGTCGAGGAGGCACAACTCACGGCCTCAGGCCGAACCCTGCGCCGCCTGTTCCACGTCCGGGGCCTGCTCGTCGCCGAGTGCCTGACCCAAGGGCTGCTCGACGACCTCGATGCCACCGAAGTCGCCACGCTCGGCTCCGTCTTCCTGGACGAGCGCCGCGCCGCCGACCTCGCAGTTGGGACGATGCCGACGCGGAAACTCGCCGAGCGCTGGGACCACATCATGAAGCTCGCGGCCGGCCTCGATCGCGAGCAGGCGGCCATCGGGTTGGCGACTCCGGCGCCGCCGACGGCGACGTGGGCCCGTGCCATCCGCCAGTGGATGCAAGGCGACGATCTCGGCACCGCCTCCGCCGCCGGAGGCACACCACCGGGGGACCTCACCCGGGCGATCAAGCAGGTAGCCGACCTCCTCGGCCAGATCGCTTCCGCTGCCCCGCACGTCTCGACCACGGTCGAGGACGCCATCGAACGGCTCCTACGCGGCGCGGTCATCGCCGCCGCGCCCCGCCTCTCCTGAGATCGGGGACCACGTGAGCGCTAAGGGAGTCCCCTCCGTCTGTCTGAGTAGAACCGCGGGAGAACTGTAGAGGGGGTACTCCGGCACCTTCGGGCGACGGCGCACCCCTTCTGAGCTGGGCTTTTGAGTCGGGCTGGGGAGATTTGAACTCCCGACCTCTTGACCCCCAGTCAAGCGAAGGGCGTCCTTGGCGTCCACTTGGTGACCTCGTGCACGCTCGACCAGCGAGTCTACGTCCACCTCGTCCACGGCGTCGGACGCCATCCATCCCGCGGAACCGCGGAGAACCGCGGACGGCAGCATCGATGCACGACCAGACAGCTCCCACTCGGCGGTTCGCGGTAGTCATTTCGCTGATGTGCGCGACCCACGCGGCGTAGGGAGAGGCCTCACATGGGCACGATCTCCGTCGCATTCGCACGGGATCCTGGTCAGGGCAGCCGGACGCGTGAACATACCGGTGTCTCCGTTCCGCGACGGGCCGCGCGGGACCACCGGCCGGGCAAGGGTCGCGTAAACGACCGTCACCGTCCGGTCGGCCGCGGATGGGGGCGAGCCTTGGGCGCCCACTCCGTCGGTCGTTTGTCCACCCAGGGGTCCGCCCAATCCGCTGCGACCCACCGTCTCGTAGACCGTCTACTGTTTCGCCGACGCTCGCCGGCAAGCCCAGGACACACATGCTGCTCTGTGCCGAGATCGGTACCGCACAGTTCCCGAAGCCGGCTGTGCTTGAGGTGGCCTGTTCTGCCAGCGGGCTCGCGCCGTTGCGCCAAGTCAGTGCTCCGACCCCACCGACTCCGCAAGCTGGCCAAGTAGACCGGCCAATTCTGTACCGGCCTCCTCGCTATATGTCAGGGCGGCATAGCCAAGCAGTGTCTCCCTCGACGATCGAAGCTGCTGCGCGGCACTCGACCACTCCTGCGTGTGAAGGTCGTACTCCTTCGGAGGAATCGATGCGTGCAGCAGGGAGCCATGACTGATCGCGTTCCGCCAGGCGTCATCGAATACGACGAGTTCACGGGCGACGGCAGCCGCGGTGCGGCCGGTCGGCCGTGCCGCAAGCAACGCCGCTACTTGGTCGAGAGACGCGAGTGCCTCCTCGAGCTGCCGCGACCGGACGGCATAGCGCTTACTCGTTGCATCCGACAAGGGGAGGGCGTCAAGGTTCTGCACGAGACTGGGGTGAAGCGAGGCAACGGCGCTTCGAGCCGCGGCAAAGGCCTTTGCTGCAAGTTCGCGTGCCGACTGGTTTCTCTGAGAGTTCGCTAGTCGTGCTGCGGATCGACTGGAAATCCAGCCGGACAAGATGGTTGCGGATGCTCCCACCGCGGTGCCCGCGACGCCGGAAATCGCCGCGACGAGAACAGGATCGGCTGCCATCCATCTACCCCCTGATCGCTACATTGAGGTGATCGTACGACTGACATTGGCGACCGGTGTCGACCTCCGCCGACGGTCAGCTACTCGTGAGCGATTCGTCTGAGAGTTGCCTTTGCCGCGTCAAGGCGCCCCTCGACCTCCTGGAGGTCCTCGATGAGATCTATCGTCGTCTCGTGGCTCAGGCATTGCTCCTGGCGCAAGCACCGCGAGGCTCCTGACCAGTTGCTCTCGCTCATACCCTCGCTCACTCGCCTCAGATAGCGAACCGATGTCTCGCGCCGGCCGCACCGGATGGGCGATGCTCCCGCTGCCCCGGCAGCAGGCGACGCAGGTCTGCGACCAGGACTTATCCGATCTGTCAGCGAGGGGGTAACACTGACCCCTTATCGACCCGTTGCGGTGACCGGTCACGGCCAACGGCTCGGCGTTGAACGGCTCATTACACGATCCGGCTGCGCGCCGCGCAAGCGTCCGTCAACCGCAGAGTCGGTGTTGTAAGTGCACGATCGCCACCTGGTGGTCGTCTTCTGTCGGGGACACCCGCCCACCGCCAGTGAAGACCAGAGTCCCTGCGCAGCAGTGGCCTCTCCTTCGTCCATGAGCAAACCGTGTAGAGAGGTGCACATCAGATGGCAACGATTCGTCCGAGCATCTACGAGACAATTGCGTACACGCGATAGACGCGTGCGGTGCGCCTTGTCTAACGCCTTCGACGACCGCGGGCTGCGGGTTGGTGAACCGTACGCGGCTGAGTGAAAACACGACCGTGGCTGGATCGACGAGCCTTACCAGCCGTGCTGCGAACTCTCGGAGGCGATCCTCCGTTACCCCGCGGCCGGGCAAGCCCCCATGGTGCGGGAACACCAAAGCCTCAGCGCGAATGTCGGTTCCTTCGTCCTCGATCGTGTTGAGCCCGACGAGATCGAGGTCTCCCGTGAAGAGCGCGACCGGGCTTTCGCCGCAGGTGACTCGAACCACAGCACTCATCGCGTTCGTCGTGACCTCTCGCCCCTCCTCGTCGTTGCTACCGACTCCACCGACGGCGAGCTCGGGTACGGGAAATACGACCTCCAACCGAAAGTCGCCAAAGTCCAGATCGGGAGTCGACTCCGTCGTCAGTTCGGTTCTTAGACGAGTGCCGTGAAGCCGGCGGGCCATCTTGCAGGCGATCTTGAAGTCGTCCCAGAACACGGACCTGCGAATCGCGTCGGGATTGCATCTCACCTCGCGCACGTGGACGTCAGGCGAGAGCAACATGGTGATCAACCCGCCGAGATGGTCCGCATCTGAGTGCGATGCAATGGCGCATACCACGTCACGAACGTTCTCCATTTCTAGCGCCTCAAGCATCACCGACCCGAGCGGTGCGTCGATCACAGCAGCCGCATCAGTGCTTTTCACCAGAGCGCCATTCCCGTGTCCAACGTCGAGCACGATAACCTCGGTCATGTCAGCTCGTCTTCATCAGGAACATCGCCCGCATCCTTGAAGTCGGTAAAGAACAGATCCCTCTCGTCCTCCGCCCCCACGTTGACCATCGCGAAGTATCTGCGACCCTCTAGGGACGGATGGGCTTCAGCGACGCCCAGCATCCGCGCTGGGAAGCTCACGTTCCGATGCGGGTTCCACTGAGGCACTACCGCGTCGACCATCGGTTCCGGAGCTCCTACTCGCACTCGCAGAACCCTCACCAATGTGTGACGAGGCACTCGCTCTGGCGGCGGGCGGTCGCTGAGTTCTGCTGCCGACAGATCCAACGCGGTCCGCAGCCGCTCACCGTCCACTTCGTCTCGCGGGATCAACCCGGAAATCCTCCGGCGGTGCATGCGGATCACCGAGTCAGAGTCCATGACGTAGGCCGTGACGAGAACAGATGGAATACCAGCCTCAAAGCATCGGGCGACCAATTCGGCGCCGTCAAAGTTGGCGGCCTGTCCCCACCGCAGTTGGTGGTCGCTTACGAGCGCATCCGCTGAAGCGCGGACCGCCTGAACCGCGGCGTCGACGGTGGTCAATTCATCAATCTCGACTGGCACTAGGTCGACCGACTCAAGGGCCCACATCAAGAGTTGGCGGTCTTCTTCATTATCGTCGACGACTGCAACCCGTCGAGGGCCAGGCATGGGAGTCATGCCTCGCCGCCAAGCACTGGAATGCGAACCATGAACTCGGCGCCACCTAGCGGCCCACTAGGGACAGCTGTGACTTCACCGCCGAGGTCCGAAACGGAGTCTCGGACGATCGTGAGCCCCAATCCGGTCCCGCCTTCTCTAGTGGTGCGGCCTGGAAGCCAGATCTCGTCCAGATCAATGTCAACGATCCCAGGTCCAGAGTCAGCAACGGTCAGAGACACGAAGCCATCGCCCATAAGGATGAACTCAGCAGTGATGACCCGCTGGCTTCCCTCATAGCCACCGTCAAGCATCGCATTAATTGAGTTGATGATCAGATTCATGAGAATGGCTTCGGCCGCGGCAGGCGGACCGTAGATCGGAATCTCTTCGCTCGGTCGATCGAACTCGAACTTGATACCTGCTTCCTCAAGGAACGGCAGCAGGACATCCGAGACATCTGCCATCACGCCGGCAAGGTCGAAGCGCCGCGGTCTACGGCTGTCGCGTTTGAGCAGGTGCAGCGGCATTCGCGCCCACTGAGACAGCGAACGCGCCGATCGCATGAGCGACTCCAGCTGCTTGCCGACGGCGTCGTCGAAGGCGTCCCCAAACGCCCTTCTTCCTCGCGTGCGGACGAGCTTGGCAGCTTGCTCGATCCGTCCAGCGGGCTTGATCGACTCATGCGCAAATGCCGATGTGGTCGTACCCACCGTGCCCAACGTCCGGTAGAGGAGCAGATCCTCGCGCAGCGCCGACATCTGACGGTCGATGGCTTTGCGGTACCGGTCGAAGGCGGCAGAAGCAGCGGGTGAGTCCGAAGACGCGAGGGTCTCCGAGATCGTGGCCTCGTCCGCTTCGGTGCTCTGTCTTGCCTTCTTGGCAGCGCGTCGCTGCGCACTCCTCCGCTTCTCCGCCTGTTTCAACCGTTCGGATGCGCTCCAGTCGAGTACATCCATGGCGAACAGGCGCAGTTCAGCGAATGCCTCGTTCTCGACAAAGCCCGAACGATCGGTCTTCTGGATCAGACGTTCCCCAGGGTCGTGAACCGTAACCTTCCCCAGTGAGTTATTGGTTGAAGGTCTAACTTCAGGGCTGCGCACCCGACGAAGATTCATCTCCAGCCAGTCAGCACCCGAGTCTCCGTAGGGCGGTACACGTAGCTCGTTCTGATAGATGTGCACGCCCCCAACAACACGCAGCCACTCTCGGACTTCGGTTACACCCACTGAGCGATTTGAGAAGGCCTCGGCGGAGAGTGAAAACGCCCAGAGATCGAACTCTGCGGCGGGAGTGTCATACGGTCCGGTGCGCTTCGAGCGTGAGGCAATATCAGCGTGATCAGCTGCGTGAATGGTGCTTCCTCGCCAGTCGAGAAGTTCCGCGCGTGCCACGCCTCGCTCGTCAACAGACGCACGGATCCGATACTCAACCTGATCGAAGTACGCGCCAGCGACTCGCTGCTCCATCTCTGCGAACTCGGGAGCATTCAACCTCGGCCTGAACCCACCAGACGAAGCGAAGGGATCCGACAACAGGACGAGCGCCCGAGTAAGCCTCTGGATGTCGCTGTTCCGTAGCCGCACTCGCAGCTCACGAAGTTCGATCGTTGTGCCGGGTGGTTCGCTGGTGGTGCGCTGTTCGATCCTGAGAGCTACGTCCTCGACCAAGTTCGCATCATCGAAGTCGGTCCAGTCGATATCAAGCAAGTACTCGACGCCCGGCTCCTCCCGCGGTCGAGTCGTCAGAGTAGCCACCCTGCCAAGGCGAAGTGCCGCGAGTCGACCCAGTCCTTTGTCGCCGGCAGGCACGCGATTGAGGCGGGTCGGCTTCTCTCGCCTCTTCGAGGAGCGGCCGAGAACTAGCCAACCGTCGGAAATTGCTTTTCGACCCATTCCATCGCCGTTGTCGGACACGACAACTGTTCCGCCCGGAGACTCGACATCGATGAGCGACACCGTGCACTCGGTCGCGTCGGCGTCGTAGGAGTTTCGCGCCAGTTCGACTATCCCCTGATCGGGGTGGGGGACCAGCTCCTCACCGAGGCGTCGGAGGATCTCCGGCGCGAACGCCAAGTGGTCGCTCATGTAGCTCTCACAGGAAGCTCGCCCATCGCAGTCACTGTGAGGTGACGGCCTCGCAATCGCGCGTCAAGCCATCGTGAAGCTTCCTCCGCGACGAGCGATGCCGCCAACCGCTTGCAGGCCTGCAGGGTCCCACTCACCGGCGTTATGACGAGCAAGTGGTTCTCAACGGCAACTGGCTCTTGACCGTCGATCACAACTGCCTTCGCCCGGGGCCGATCGCCTGGTCGAGACGTCCTCCGTACAGCGATGAACGGCGGATCGACGAGTGGGCCGGCGAATCTCCTCAGCTCGGAGGGTACCTTCGCAGTTCCGTAGAGCGGGAGATTCTGTGGATGAACATACGGCACTGCAGCGCCCTGCTCCTCATGGCGGAAAGGCACGAGTGGGCCGACCCGGATTGAAGCAACCTCCGAGAGTGGCCGTCCCTCAAGCTTAGGCGTGGGCCACCACTCCGCGACTTTGGTTGCGTTCGCCCGGCGAAATCGAGCTACGAATACATCTATGTCAGCGTGCCGGTTGAACTGCCCGATCGGCCGAATGGCCGAGACCGTTGCCATCGACTCAACAAGCGCCCTCCATCGACCTAGCGTTGAGCCCGTTCGCAGAACGTCCGGTAGCACCGCAACCAGAGACTGGCCTGGAGCGGCGCCATGCAGAAACCGCTCCACGAGAATCGCCGCCTCTGACACGCTGCCGGAGGTCCACGTAGTAGACGTCGAAATCGCGACCCGCCCGAATGGTGGGTTCATGAGCGTCCAGCGCGGGAGTTCCCTCGAGAGCCGTTCATAAGCGTTGGAAACCCGGACGCCCGGAAACGCATCTTCCAACGCGATTGTCGTTGGAGCGAGTCTCGGGACCCGCTTAGCTGCGGCCAGAACGAGTCGTGCACGGGTCAATCGCACGAAAGAAGGTGCGATATCGCCGCCGCTGATCAGCGGTCCCCAACGGCGGAGTGTTGACTCCAGATCAGTCCCTGCCGGGAGGGTGTCGGTCCAAGAGAGGAGAAGGTCTCCGGCGCCACACGCCGGATCAAGGGCCCGCCGGTCCCGTCGCGTGGTCGGTAGAAGACTGCGAAATGAGACGTCCCGGACGTCGCCGGAGGTGAAGAACGCCCCAAGTGCTCGGCGTGTAGCAAGCGGAACTAGCGCGGAAAGAGCAGCCGACGGCGCGCCGTCCAGCGCTGCAACCGCCTTGTCGGTAGGCCGTCCCCGGGCAAGGAGCGCCCGAGCGACCTCTTCGACCTCGTCGACATATGCGTCGTATGGACCGAGTGCAGTGATGTCTCGCTGCGATGGAATGTCGACGGCCGGCACACCGCAAGGGTAGAGCCGGCGTGACCCCTGAGGCGTTCCCTCAACTTGGACGGATCCGTCAGTGGCGGGGGTGGTCGGTGGGTGCGGCCGATCGAGCGTGAACCAGACGGAAACGCCGATGCGGGTCCCGATAGATAGCTCGCATCGGCCCCGCCAGCGCCGGCCGACGAGGACCCGGCGGACCACGACCCATCGACGGCTTAAGATGGGCTCCAGCCCGCCAGAGCGAGCGATCTAGTCGTTGACGAGGTAACGAGCACGACCACAAGAGATTCCGGCATCTCCACGAGATCGAGCCGGGGCCGAGTCGACCCTTGAGGCGCCACCGGCGGGCGTTTTAGTCAAGCTCGTACAGGCGACCGGGGATCTTCTTGCCGAACCCACGCAACCGCTCGTCGCGAAAGCCGACCGATTTCAACGAAACGGAACTTGGAGGCCGGTGATGAGGTCGCCGACGAGCCTTGCGATCTTCTGCGACTTCTTCTCATCGCCGTGATCGCAATACGTGATGTCGGGGTCACAGCGGTTTCGTCCGGGAAGGGGAGCACGGTCAGTCGCATGCGAGAGCGATTGTCGCATAGCGCCTCGGCGAGCACATGAGCACATGTCCGCAAACTTGTTCGACCAGTTGTTGCCGCTAGCGCTCCAACTTGCGAATCAAATCCCTCCTGCGACCTCGCTCCCCATCTGCCTGGTCGAGCGCGGTGACCACGTGAGGATCAGACTCCAACTCCTCCGTCGCGTCACGGGTCCTGCATCCTGCGCACCGGTTCCTGCCGGAGTCAGCCCCACTGGACAGCCCTGCGCTCTTGGGCAGGACCAGCGCTGGCGACCACCCCATGTGGAATATCTGTGACCTCGCCTCGTCGACCGGTCAGTCGCAACGGCAGGACCACGTTCAGTGAGGTCGCCGCGATTAATGGGCGGCTCGTGGTCAACCCGGCTTAGACGGCAGCGAACGACGTGTCGTATTCGTTGGCCATGCGGGCGATCATGCCGTCGTAGTGGAACGGCTGCCCAGGTTGCGGGGCCGGTGGGTCGGTCACGAGGTGGAAGGGTGAGCCGTCGTTGACGCCGTCGACGACAACTACGCCGATGCCGTCGAAGCCGGTCTCTCGCACGTTGGATCGTCTCGGAATCTCTGCGATCTTCTCGAGGGTGCGGATGAGAGAGCGTGGTTGCGGCTCGCTCCTGATGACCCCGTCGACGTTGGAGAGGTCGACCTTGTTCATGTCCGACGACATGAAGCGGGAGGAAGCGTTGACGATCGCGAAGCCGATCGCGAGGGCTTGGCGGCTGGCGCCATGGACACACAGATGCGAAGAGTTCAGCTCGTCATACAGGCGTGGCAGTGCCCGGATGTGCGCGGTCATTGTTGCCTTCGCCTCCAGCGCGACAAGTACGGCACCGACGGGCGCGATTGGCCACTCCGGAAGCCCCCCTAGCGCTGCTGATTGCTCCGCGCTCAGTTCGATGTCGTACCGGTCGGCGAGCTCGGCGAACGTTCTGCCTGAGACCGGCTGCCCCTCAGGGCGGGCGATCACCAGGTCGAGGTCCTTCCTTCGACCGGTGGCGTAGTCCCTCATGCTGTGGTTGACGCCGAGGATCACCTTGCCCTGTTCCACGTGCTGACGCAGCAAGCTAGAGGAAGTGATCAGGTCCAGCGCGATGCCCCAGCAGGCAACCTTGGAGTGCCGGTCACTGCGGGAGTGATATTGCCACCGGTTGCCGTACTTGTCGTTGACCTTGCGGTGGCGAAGGGCCTCGATGAGGATGCTCGGGCCGTGCATTGTGATCGAGCGTAGGGCGACCGCATACCGCGTTCGGGGATGTCGTGGCTGTCAGCTGCGGGCGCGCACCGCAGCCAGGACTCGCTGGGCGGCGGTGTCGACGTTGTCGTGTTCCCACACGCGGACCACACCCCAGGCTGCCTCCGCGAGTCGCACGTCGGTATCACGGTCCCGGCGTGCGTTCGCCTCCAGCTTGGTGACCCACCAGGCACGGTTGGACTTCGGGACCGTGCCGTGGTCCGGGCATGAGTGCCAGAAGCAGCCGTCCACGTATACAGCGACCCGTGGTTTGGTGAAGACGAGGTCTGCTCGGCGGCGAAGTCCCTTAACGGGAGCGACGTCCACCCGGTACCGGAGTCCCAGACGCCAGGCCGCGCGTCGCAGCGCGAGCTCGGGTCCGGTATCGCGCTGGGCCTGGCGCTGCATTCTCCGCCGGATCTCCGGTGAGGAAGCCGGAGGGCGTCGGGCGCGGCCATCGTCAGGCGACGAGATCACCTTCCATGTGTGCGGCGTGTTCTGCGATGTCGTCGAGGAAGCCATCGGCGAACCTCAGATTTCCACGCCTTGCTCGTGAGAGGAAGCCGGCGGTCCCTCGAGCCGACAGCGGCGTCGCGGTGGCGAGGTCGACGACCTCCCTGAGGTGCGCATATGGGGCGCGGATCGGCCACAACGAGATGTCCACCGCGCACACCTTGCCGCGAGCGCCGAAGGCCGCCGTCGGCCAACGGTTCCTGTCGCGCATCGCAGCACCATCGAGGATCGGTTCTCCAGGGCTCACGATCCTCCGACCGACCCACTCCGAGACGCCGACCGTGACCGCGTTGCCGATGAGCTTCCAACGCGGCCCGTTTCGGCCTGACAGTTGACCAGGCCGGGAAGTCCAGCCCGCAGGAAAGCCTTGGAGCCTCTCGGCGTCTTCCACGCTGGGCATCACCACCCGCATGCCGAGCTCGGCGTCAGGATTCCAGATCGCAGGCGGTGAGGGGATGCCGACGGTGGAGCCTCCTTTGAGTGTCGGCACCGCGTCCTGCGCCCAGCCGAGGCCACGGAGGCCTTCGGTCCAGTAAAAGCCGTATGTGTCGGTGGCGTAGTGGTCGTCGGGGGGTTCGCCCGCATCGTCCGCGAAGAGAATGGTCCGGGGGTCGATATCTCGGGCGGCCACGAAGATCACGCGTTGCCGACGCTGTGGCACACCGGTGAAGCGAGAGTCGACGAGCCGATACGCCCAGCGGTAGCCCAGCTCCTCCAGCTCGGTCACGAGGTACCGCATCGCCTTTCCGCCGTCAAGGACCAGCATGTTGCGGACGTTCTCGAGAAGGAGAAGGGGCGCCCTCCGCCTCTTGAGCAGTCGGAAGACCTCGCCGACGAGACCGGACGCCTCACCTCCGATGCCCTCGGTCCTGCCTGCCTGCGAGAGATCCGTGCACGGGAAGCCCGCTGCGACGACGTCAACCTTCGGGAGGGACCTGAGGTCTCGGACGTCGCCGACGAGAGGCACGTCCGGGAAGCGTTCAGCGAGTACTGCCTCGGCTGGAGACCAGTTCTCACATAGCAGCTGCGGATGTCCTCCAGCGTTGGCCAGGCCGCGCTCGATCCCACCGATTCCGGCAAAGAGACCGACGACACTGAATCCCGAGGCACCCACGGGCTCTAAACTACATCGATGAAACTCTCGATCGAGTGCTTCTCGGTCCGGTGCTCTCGGGTCGAACAGCATGGGTGTCACCGCGGAGGCTGCGCGCACGGCCGCCCTCCCACATTCCTCAGCCCCGACGGGGCCGCTGGGTATCGTGGGGCGCTGGTCGCCGCTGCTGCCCAAGAGCCCGCCAGCATGGCGGTCGCGCATTCGGAGGACGTGCGAGGCAGCACCAAGGTACGCCTCGACAGTGACACCAAACGCGGATGGCCGGCTGGCTGGTCCTCGCGGTCGGTCGGGTTGGATTCCTCCGTCGCCCTTGAGGCGGGATTCAGGCGTGGTCGAGGACGTGGAGGAGTTCTCCCGGGTGCCGCAGCCGAGTGTGCTGTTGGTGTTGCAGTGTGGCGATACGTGGCTCGGCGAGGTGGGCCGGCCACCGCTCGACGAACCAGGTCGCCCAGAGAGGACGGAGGCCGGCGCGGGCGGCACCGTCGAGTTCGCCGAAGGAGCCGTCTCCGACGAAGAGCGAGTCGGACGGTTTGACGCCGAGTTTCCTGCAAGCGCCTTCGTAGACTGCGCGGTCGGGTTTGGCGACGCCGATTTCGAAGGACCAGATCGCGAGGTCGACGAGTTCCGCTAGCCCCGAGTCGCTGTAGCCGTCGAGTTCGTCGACGCAGCAGTTGGACAGGATGGCGATGGGAACGCCGCTGCCCTTGACGGCGGACAGCATGGCGAGGACGTCCGGGTCGAGTTCGGCGAAGCATCGTCTCTTGTCGGCGGCGCGGAGCTGGTCGAGTTCTTGGATCAGGTTGGCGGGGGGATCGGTGCCGAGGTCGCGGCAGAGCTGCGCGAGTCCGTCGCGGTACGTCACGGGCGACGTCATCCGCCTGTGCTGGAGGGCCCGCCACGCCTCCTGAAAGGCATCGCGGTCGAGGCCGAGTTCGCGGGTGAGCATCCCCCACCGCGGGGTTGGTGCATCTGGTTGCCGGATCTCGGTGATGAGGGTTTCGAAGAGGTCGAAGACCACTGCCCGGACCGGTCTGGAGCTGGTCGTGCCGCTGTCTGGTGTCATGGGTGGAGTCCGAGTGCGGTGCGCGCCTCGCCTATGACATAGAGGGATCCGACGACGAGGACTAGTTCGTCCGGGCGAGCGGCGTCGCCAGCGCGGTCGACTGCGGTCGCGACCGAGGCGGCGGCCTCGGCTTTGGCGCCGGCTTCAGCGGCGGCTGCTGCGAGCGCATGAGCGGGGATCGACTTTGGCCAGTCCGCGGCGCACGTGATGACTCGTGTTGCCTTGGCGGCTTCCAGGGCTTGGAACATCTCTCGAAGGTCTCGGCCGCGGTTCATGCCGACGACGAGGGTGAACGGGCCGGGGTGGAACTCGTGTCGGGTGCTGGTCGCGGCTCGGGCGCCGTCGGCGTTGTGCGCGCCGTCGAGCACGACAGTCGGTTGACCGGCGAGGACTTCGAAGCGGCCTGGGTGGCGAACGGCGGCGAGCCCGGCGCGCAGGCGTCTCGGCTCGAGGGACGAGCCCAGGTAGGCGTCGAGCGCGGCCACGGCGCAGGCCGCGTTGTCGGCTTGGTGGGCGCCGTGGAGCGAGAGGTCGAGGTCATCGAAGCGGTGATTGGGTGTGGAGACGTTGAGGCGCCGCCCAGTCGCCGTCGCTGTGTGGGCAGTGCAGTCGAAGTTGCGGCCCCGCCTCCAGAGCTCCTGAACGACTGCGATCCTTTGAGCGCAAGTGGAACGCCGGCCAAGGCCATTACCTCTCCCGCCCGAACGCGGGTATCGACCTGCCGAGCGGCAGCAAGCGCGCCCTCTGCCTCGACGTGTGCGAACGCTCGCACTCGACTGTCCGACACCTCGATCCGTGCGAGACAGCCCCCAATGACGTCCTCGGCTGTGACGATCTCGGTCTGGACCAGATCAGCGATCTCGACCGCGGTTGCCGTCGCTGCCATGAGCACCTCCGTTCGTGAGCGGTGCCCAGGCGCTACGGCAGACAAACCCCCTCTGCTCCCCGGTGGTTCCTCCACCTCAGCGCCAGTCGCAGCGGGACGAACCCGACGCTATCCGAACCTGGGCCAGGTCTGCCCGGGAATAGCTCGGCTTGACGTCACCGACCGACACCGGGCGTGCAGCGACGTAGCGGCCGCACAGCTCGGGGTTCGAAAGAGTGTCGCGAAGACGAGTCAGATCGTCGACGCTCGGTGTCGGGCCGCGCCGTTGACTCGTTCGCGCGGTCCGCACGGTAAGGCGTCGGACTGACAACCGGCACAGACTTGCCCGTAGGGCTCGATCGGCGCCGTCTCCCGCCTGATTGACACGTACGTGTCAATACTTCTGTCCCCACATGTCAGAAAGTGCTTGACATCGCACAACGGTTCGGTGTCAGGTACTTCCGTACTCCCCCAAGGAGGAACCAATGCCCGGTTCGACCACCGCACTTCAGAGCTGGATCGTCGAGCACGACCCGCTTCGCATCGTCCGCCTCAACGACTCGATCGTCGACAGCCTCGGCTACCCCGCTCGCAGCACCTACGCCGAGACCTACTGGCTTCCGCTGCTCGGCCCGTCGGCTCTGTGGGCGCTCCGCCGGATCAGCGGATGGCTCGACGCCGAGCGCGACGGGCTCGAGCTCGAGCTCGCCGACCTCGCTCGGGACCTCGGGCTGGGCGGACGTGTCGGCCGCAACTCGGCGGTCGTCCACATGCTCGCCCGCCTGACTGTCTTCGGCATGGCCGAGCGCCGCGGCGAGGCCCTCGCCGTGCGGCGCATCGTCCCGCCTCTCCCCCGCCGCCACGCACTCCGGCTGCCACCACGACTCGCCGAGCTGCACGCCCGGGAGGTCAGCGCAACCGGCGTTGACCGGTGCCGGGACGGTCAACGACCTGCGGTCAACGCTCCGCCCCCACCGGCGTTGACCGCTGAAACCGAGCGGGCGGGGACGGCGTTCGGGGAAGTCGCCGCTCCGCCCGCTCCGGTCCCGCACACCCACGACCAGCACGCCAGCCGGCGTTGACCGGAAGGGATCCGACGTTGACCGCCACCATCGTGTTGACGGGGGCCAAGGGCGGGCAGGGCACCACCGTCACCGCCGCCGCCCTGACCCTGCTCGCCAGCCAGGAACAGCCCGCCACGCTCGTCGCCTCCGACACCAGCGATGCCGCCGCCGCACTCGGCATCAGCCCGCCCTCGGATCCTGCCCGGCCGACTGCGATCACGCCCCTGGCGGTCCTCGCTCACCGGGACCACGCCCCGTCCGGCGACGGCGTCGTGGTGGTGGACGCGGGGACGATCCGGCACGCCGCCGACGCTGCCCCACAGGTCGCTCTCGCCGCCGCTGATGCTCGCCACTACGTAGTCGTCCGGGGACCGTGCTACCTCGCCCTCAGCACGCTCCTGCGAGCACGAGGACCGTCGCCCGACGGTGTGATCCTCGTCGTCGAGGACGGCCGCAGCCTCGGCGCCGGTGACGTCACCGACGTCCTCGGGTTGCCGGTGGTCGCCGCTGTCGCCGCCACACCGCGCGTCGCCCGCACCGTCGACGCCGGCCTCCTCCCCGACCGCTACCGCCGTCTCCCCGAACTCGCCCAGCTGCGCGCGCTCGCCCCCTCCGTCGCCCCCGCTCGCGTGCCCTCCCACCGGTCGTCAACATCGAACCCAACGACTTGCACAGACTTGCCGTTCTCGCAATGCGAGAACAGCGACGGGGTTTCGCGGTGTCGCGATCGCCCCCCTCCGATGCACGTATCTGCGGTGTGGAATCGTGCATCGGCAGCCACACATGCTGAACATCGGCCGGCTGGCACCGGGCGCGGCCGACTACTACTGCGGCGAGGTGGCCACCTCGGCCGAGGAGTACTACACCGGCCGGGGCGAGGCCGCCGGCCGCTGGGTCGGCTCCCTGGCCCCAACACTCGGGCTCAGCGGCACCGTCGGCC
>CAZWDB010000054.1:0-19212 GCA_964632885.1 uncultured Acidimicrobiales bacterium
CGTCTTCTCCATGTGGGGTTCGAGGTGGCGCACGGCTGCCTTCATGGTCTCGGCCGACTGCAGCACGAACGGCAGCTGCATCTGTCCCGAGCCGAAGAGTTCGCCTACGACCTTCATTCCTGCGAGCAGGTCGTCGTTGACGATCTCGAGCGGTGGCTTCATCGCCATGGCTTCGTCGAGATCGTCTTCGATGCCGTCGCGGTCTCCGTCGATGATGCGGTGCTGCAGGCGCTCCTCGACCCCCATGCCGGCACGGTCGTCGCGCCGGTCCGTCGTGGCCGACACGTCTGCAAAAAGTCCGATCAGTTCCTGCAAGGGGTCATAGCCCGGCCGGCGACGGTCGTAGATCAGATCGAGACAGACCTCGACCGCCTTCGGGTCGATTCGGTTTAGCGGCATGATCCGCCCGGCGTGCACAATGGCCGCGTCGAGGCCGGCGTCCTGGCACTCGTGGAGGAACACCGAGTTGAGCGCGTGCCGGGCGGCCGCCTTGAGGCCGAAGCTGATGTTGGACAGCCCAAGGATCGTGTGCACGCCTGGGAGCTCGGCCTTGATACGCCGGATGCCCTCGAGGGTCTCGATGCCGTCGCGCCGGCTCTCTTCGATGCCGGTAGCGAGAGTGAGCGCGAGAGGATCGATGAGCAGATCCTCGGCGGGCAGGCCGTACCGTTCTACGGCGATGTCGTGGATGGACCGGGCGGCTCTCAGCTTCCATTCCGCGCTGCGCGCCTGCCCTTCCTCGTCGATGCACGTGCAGACGACCGCGGCGCCGTAGTCACGCGCGAGCGACAAGAACCGATCGAGGCGCGTGCCCGGGGCGTCGCCGTCTTCGAGATTGACCGAGTTGAGCACCGGCTTGCCGCCGACCCACTGGAGGCCGGCCTCGATCACGTCGGGCTCGGTCGAGTCGAGCATCAGCGGGATCGTCACCTGACCGACGAAGCGTCGAGTGATCTCGTCGATGTCGGACACCCCGTCCTCGCCCACGTAGTCGACGCAGACATCGATGACGTGGGCACCATCCTTTACCTGGTCCTGGCCCATCCGGACGCAGGTGTCCCAGTCGTCGGCGAGCATCGCCTCCCGGAACTTCTTAGAGCCGTTCGCGTTCGTGCGTTCACCGACGACGAGGAACGATGGCGTCTGGTCGTAGGGGACGTGGCTGTAGAGGGACGCCAACCCCGGCTCATGGTCGACGTGTCGGGCGGCGGGGCTGAGCTCGGCGCACCGCTCGACGACGGCGCGGATGTGGTCGGGCGTAGTGCCGCAGCAGCCACCGATCACCGAAACGCCGAGCTCCGTCACGAACCGCTCGTGGTGCTCGGCGAGCTGATCGGCAGTGAGGTCGTAGTGCATCCGTCCTTCGACGACGGAGGGCAGTCCGGCGTTCGGGAGACACGACACCGCGAGCCGGGAGTGTTGCGCGAGGTGCCGGAGGTGCTCGGTCATCTCCTGCGGCCCGGTGGCGCAGTTGAGGCCGATGATGTCTGGTCGCATTGCCTCGAGCGTGGTCAGGGCGGCACCGATCTCGGTGCCCGGCAACATCCGGCCGGTGAGCTCTACCGTCACCTGCACCTGGAGGGGGACTTCGCGTCCGGCCGCCGCCATGGCGCGCCGGCACGCGACGATCGCCGCCTTGGCACCGAGCACGTCGAACTGCGTCTCGATGAGGAACAGGTCGACGCCGCCGTCGATTAGGCCGCGTGCCGCTACTTCGTAGGCATCCCGCAGCTCCGCGAACCGGATGTGACCAAGCGTCGGCATCTTCGTGCCGGGCCCGATCGAGCCCGCGACCCATCTGGGCCGGTCGGGCGTTGTGTAGTCGGAGGCGACTTGGCGCCCGATCTCGGCCGACGCGTGGGCCAGCTCGTAGGCACGGTCCGCGATCCCGTACTCAGCGAGAGGGATGGCGAAGGCGCCAAAGCTGTTGGTCTCGACGACATCGGCTCCCACCTCGAAGAAAGATGAATGGAGGTCAGCGACGACATCAGGCCGGGTCACACAGAGGAGCTCGTTGCACCCTTCGAAGGCAGCTCCGCCGAAGTCGTCCGCGCTCAGGTCGCGGAGCTGCAGGTTGGTGCCGCCGGCACCGTCATAGATGACAACCCGTTCTCGCACCGCGTCCAGGAATCCGGCCATCCACGCAAGGCTATCGGCCCAGCTCTGGAGTGATCTGCGGGCGGAGTTCTCGCGTAGGGTGCGGCGGTGCCCCGAGAGCGCTTCTACACGACGAAGGGCGACGATGGCACGACGGCCCTCTTCGGTGGCGGTCGCGTTCGGAAGGATGACGCCGCGCCGGAGGCCTACGGCACCGTCGACGAAGCCCAGGCGATGCTCGGTCTGGCTCGCGCTGAGGTCGGCCGAGGGACCGAAGTCGACGAGCTTCTAGTCGCCGTGGAGCGTGACCTCTGGGTGCTCATGGCCGAGCTGGCGACCTCGCCCGACAACCGCGACAAGCTCCAGCCCGGGAAGTCTCTCGTGACCCCCGAAATGGTGGCGGTCATCGAAGCACGCACCGACGAGGTCAGCACTCGCTTCGAGATCCCCGACGGGGGCTTCGCGGTTCCCGGCCAGGACCCCCTCTCAGCCCGTCTCGAAGTTGCTCGTACCGTCGTGCGGAGGGCGGAGCGCCGTGCCATGCCGGTCGCCGTCGACGGTTCTCACGTCATCCCGTATCTGAATCGGCTCTCCAGTCTGCTGTGGGCCCTCGCCCGGTGGCAGGAGAAGGAGACGCTGCCCACCAAGGAGAGATAGATGCCGATCGAGTTCACTGTCGCCAAGGAAGTACCGCCTGACACGGATGTGCTTGCCGTGCCGGTGTACGACGGCCGGGTCGTGCCCGAAGGTGTGCCGGTCGAGCTGAACCTCGACTTCTTGTCGGAACGCGGCTTCGACGGCAAGCTGGGCGAAACCCTGCCGCTCCTCGCCGACGACGGGACGACGATCCTCGCGGTGGGGGTAGGACGAGCGGAGGCCGTCACTGCCGACACGATTCGTCGGGCGGCGGCCTCTGCGGTGAAGCGCTCATGGCATGCTCGCCGGTTGGCCACTACCCTGCTCGCCGCTGCGCCCTCGGAGAGCCAGAAGGAAGCCGCCCAGGCGCTCGCCGAAGGGGTCACGCTCGGTGCCTATCACTTCATCGGGTACAAGAGCGCGGGTTCGCCCTGCGCGCTGGAGAGCGTGGCCGTAGTCGGCCGGGGCGGGGCGGCGGTCAAGCGCGCCCTCGACCGCGGCGCGATCATCGCCTCGGCGACCTGTATGGCCCGTGACCTGGTGAACGAGCCCCCGGGCAAGAAGACCCCACGCCGCCTCGAGGAGGTGGCCCGGGAGATCGCCGAGCGGGAGGGCCTGGCCATCTCGGTGCTCGACGAGGTCGCGATCGAGAGCGAAGGCCTCGGCGGGATCATGGGAGTCGCGGCGGGGTCGGACGAGCCCGCCCGCCTTCTGGAGTTGACCTACGAACCCCCGGGGGCGCGTAGCACCGTCGTCCTGGTCGGCAAAGGCATCACCTTCGACAGTGGAGGCCTCTCGCTCAAGACGGGCGAGGGGATGATGGCGATGAAGACCGACATGTCCGGCGCGGCGGCGGTGCTCGCGGCGATGTCGGTGCTGCCCAAGTTGGCGCCGAAGGTGAAGGTGATCGGTCTGGCGGCATGCACCGAGAACATGCCGAGCGGCAAGGCGACCAAGCCCGGCGACGTACTGAAGATCCGGAACGGCAAGACCGTCGAGGTGCTCAACACCGACGCGGAGGGACGTCTCGTTCTCGCCGACGGCCTGTCGCTGGCGGTTGAGGCCGGCGCCGACGCCATCATCGATATCGCCACGCTCACCGGGGCATGCGTGGTCGCCCTGGGGAGGGAGATCGGTGGCGTGATGGGCAACAACGACGACTGGATGGCTCAGGTCGAGGCCGCCGCGGACCGGGCGGGAGAAGCGGTGTGGAGGCTCCCGTTGCCTGACCGCTACCGCAAGCAGCTCGACTCCGAGGTCGCCGATCTCCGCAACATCGGTACGGCTGGTCAGGCTGGGACGTTGACCGCCGGGCTGTTTCTCAAGGAGTTCGTCGGCGACGTGCCGTGGGCGCACCTCGACATCGCGGGCCCGGCCCGCTCCGACAGCGACGACGGCTATCTGTCCAAAGGAGGCACCGGATTCGCGGTACGTACGGTGGTCGAGGCGATCACCAGCTTCCGTAAGCCCCGCCGCTGAAGGCCTGGCGCCCGAACCGGATCAGATTACGAACATCGAGCCGGCGAGGTCGATGACGACGTCGTCATCGAGTGCCGGCGTATCGGTGCTCGCAGGCGAGGTGGGTGCGTCGGTCGGGTCGGGAACCGACTCGGCCTCGCTGCCGTCATCCTCGCACTGGCCCGTCGCCTCGAGGCCATCGCCCACCGTCTCGTCCGCCTCGGCGGGTGCGTCCTGGCCGGTGGCAGCTTCGAGGGTGTTCTGGGCGTTGTCAGCTTCCTTCTCGGGCGATACCGGCGAGACTGGCGCACCGTCGGGCGGCTCCACGGTGCAGGGCTTGTCGGTGTCGTCGGTTTCGCTCGAGGCGGGCGCGTCCGAGTCGTCGCTGCTGTCGAAGTCGTCGAAGCTGTACGTCGGGCGGTCACTCGAGCGGGTCGCCTCGGTGCTCACCGGCGGGGTGAAGAAGTCACCCGCCGACGATGCGAGTTCGGCTGGCGCGGCGGAGGACCGGGGAGTCGTGGTCGGCCGGGTGGTGGTCGACGTGTCGGTTCCCTGGGTCACACCCGCGGCCACGGCGTCACCACCGTTGTCGCCGCCCCCGAGAGCGGGCACGACGAGGAGCATCACGCCGAAGGCGACGGTGGCCGCGTAGTACGGCGCATATCCCCGGACGTGGACCGCGACCCGCACCAGACGGCGGACGATGTTGTCTTCGATCAGGCTGACCGGATCATCCGTGCCGGTTGCCGCGCTGCCTGCGGTCGAGCTGGTTGCTTCGGGGGTGGGCTTGTCGTCTTGTGCCATGAACTGCTCCCGTGTCGATATGCCCCAGATTAGCGGTGACATCGGGCACTTGGGCTATTCGAACCCTATGTGACCTGTGTCACTGGTACTACCCAAGGAGTTCGGCAGCGATGCCCGTTCTTCCTGCTCAGGACGGTCGAGACGCCCGCGAACTTGTCCCCATTTAGACGATTTTTCCGGAATTTCTGGGGGCGTTCCGGCAGGTAGGTGCGACTCGGACGGTAGCCGTCCGCCTCGGGCGGCGCGGAGTGCCGCCTGGTGGCGGTCCCATGCCCACGCGGCCGACTCGCGGCACATCGCGGGGTGGTATCGCCAGCGCATGAGCTGGCGTTCGGTCGCCTCGAGGTCTTCGCCGAGCTCGAGGAGGCTCAGCGCAAGCTGGCGTGACCGGCGCCGCAGCGCTTCGACCGGCGGTGTGGCTCGCTGCCCCTCGTACCAGCGCTCATGGGCAGCCCGTAGCTCGCCGGGCAGTCGAGACAGCTGGCGCCGATTGAGGGGCGGCACCTTCCTGCGGACCTGGAGGACTCCAGGAGCGGTGCGCCGCGCCAGGTCGAACTGCACGAGGCGGTCGAAGGAGCGCATGAACGGTGAGTGCCGCCCGGGCCGCCCACCGAGGCCGAGGTAGCGAGCCGTGGTGCGCAGCGGTAGGTCGGTGCCGGCCGGGCTGTCGTCGAGGATGGTCGCCAGGTGACGTAGGAGAAACGTCGTGCTGGGCCCGAGGATGCCGAGCCAGAACCGCTCGACGTAGGAGGAGCGGGGGTCGTGGCCGAGCGTGTCGATGATTCTGTCCGCCCAGGGTCGAACCGTCAGGGTGCCGTCTTCGGACATTTTTCCTGATGTGTCTGTATAAGTCATGCTATTTCATGTCATACCAGTGGTTCAATCCTGCTGTCAACCCATCGCATGCGGACGGCTCCGCGGATCGGGCAGGCTGAGGGGATGGCATCGATCGACACCGTGCGCGGCTGGATCGACGGAGCGGAGCGCATCGTCGGCCTCACGGGCGCGGGCATCTCCACCAACTCCGGGATCCGGGACTACCGCGGACCGGATGGTGTCTGGACCAAGAATCCGGAGGCGGAGCGGCTCTCCAACATCGAGCACTACCTGTCAGACGCGGAGGGCCGGAAGCGGCGTTGGGCTCGCCTCGTCGCCAACGCCGAGGCGGGGCGGCCGAAGCCGGTTCCGAACGAAGGCCACTACGCGTTCGTCACACTGGCCGAACGTGGGAAGCTCCACGCGGTATTGACCCAGAACGTCGATGGTCTTCACCTCGACGCCGGGCTCGATCCGTCGGCGGTCGTCGAGATCCACGGAAACAGCCGCGAGGTCAACTGTCTGTCATGCGGAGAGAGGGCACCGGTCGCCCGAGCCCTCGACCGGGTTCGCGCTGGTGAGGAGGATCCCCCCTGTCGCAGCTGTGGCGGCATCCTGAAGACAGCCACGATCAGCTTCGGTCAGTCGCTGGTGCAAGCCGACCTCCTGCGCGCCGAGAAGGCCGCGACCGAGTGCGATCTTCTGCTCTGCGTGGGCACCACGCTGACGGTGTATCCCATCGCGGGCGTGGTGCCGGTGGCCAAGCGCAATGGTGCGACGGTCGTGATAGTGAATGCCGAGCCCACCGCGTACGACGACCTCGCCGACGCCGTCCTGCGAGGCGACATCAGCGAGATCCTGCCGCCCCTCGTCGAGCCCTCTCGAACTTGAGGCAATAACGATCGGAATCCGATCGTTATTGCCTCAAGTTCGGCGGAATCGGCCGCGGTGGACGACTTCGTCGTGCGCACGGCGACCGCGGGCGAGCGAGGGTGACGGCTCGTCGGGCGCGGGCCAGCCCAACGCGATCGCGCCTATCGGTGTGTAGCTGTCGGGGACGTCGAAAGCGGCGCGGAACGCGGCCACCCGGGGCGGGAAGACCCCGAAGAACAGGGCCCCGAGTCCGGCGTCCACGGCGGTCAGCAGCATGAGCATGGAGGCGAAGCCGGTGTCGATGTCCCAGTAGGGCACCGGCCAGCGGGCCTCGTCCCGGTCGGTCCAGCCCTTGTCGTCCTCGGCGTAGCGGTCGAGGTAGGCCTGCTTGTGCGACAGCGGCACGACCAGCACCGGGGCGCTGAACAGGCGCTGCCACCGGAACGACTCCCGTCCTCGGGCGTCGAAGGTGGCGTCCCAGAACCGCCCGGTCTCGTCGGGGCCCTCGAGCACGAGGAACGCCCATCCCTGGCTGAAGCCGGCCGAGGGCGCGCGGATCGCGTTGGCGAGCACCCGGTCGAGGATTGCTCTCGGCACCGGCCGATCCTCGAAGCTGCGAACCATCCGCCGCCGGCGCACCACGTCCTGAAACTCCATGACGGGCATCCTCGCCGAATCATCGCGGGACCTGCGGCACCAATTTCTACCAAGTTCTCGGTCGGGTGGTCGCTTCCGATAGGGCTTTGGGGAATGTTGACTGATGCGGTAGGGTTTTACTTCGGAGAACACCGCATTCCGCGCGAGGAGAACAACGTGGCCAGCTTCCGAGAGCTTCTGGCTCAGGCCAAGTCCCGAATCCAGGAGGTCGACACCGCCGGTGCCGAGCAACTGATCGCCGGCGACGACGTCGTCGTGCTTGATGTGCGCGAACCCGACGAATACGAACAAGGAGCGCTCCCGGGGGCCGTCCACATCCCGCGTGGCCACCTGGAGAGCCAGATCGAGTCGAAGCTGACCGACAAGTCGAAGCCGGTGGTCGTCTACTGCGCGGGCGGCACCCGCTCGGCGTTCGCCGCCGACACCATGAACCAGCTCGGCTATGCCGACGTCGTCTCGATGGCAGGGGGCTTCGGCAAGTGGAAGAACGAGGGGCGCGACTGGTCGACACCGCGGGTCCTCACGCCCGAGCAGCGGAACCGTTACCACCGCCACGTCCTCCTTCCCGAAGTAGGCGAAGCCGGCCAGCAGAAGCTGCTCGACTCGAAGGTGCTGCTCCTCGGAGCGGGCGGCCTCGGCTCACCCGCCGCGCTCTACCTGGCAGCCGCGGGAGTGGGCACGGTCGGCATCATCGACATGGACGTCGTCGACGAGTCGAACCTGCAGCGCCAGATCCTGCACAACCTCGAGCGGATCGGTGACCGCAAGGTCGACTCCGCCAAGAAGACCCTCACTGCCCTCAACCCTGACGTCAACGTGGTCGGATACGACGTGCGGCTCGGTGCCGACAACATCCTCGACATCATCGACGGCTACGACGTGATCGTCGACGGCACCGACAACTTCCCGACCCGCTACCTCGTGAACGATGCATCGCTGCTGAAGCAGATCCCCGTCGTTCACGGGTCGATCTTCCGGTTCGAGGGTCAGGCGACCGTCTTCGATCCCTACAACGGGCCGTGCTACCGCTGCATGATTCCCGAGCCGCCGCCAGCCGAGCTCGCGCCGTCGTGCGCGGAAGCCGGCGTTCTCGGTGTACTGCCCGGCATCGTCGGGTCGATCCAGGCGATGGAGGCCATCAAGCTGCTGCTCGGCCTGGGTGACGTCCTGCGTGGCCGGCTCCTCGCCTACGACGCCCTCGAGCAGAGTTTCCGGACCTTCAAGGTCAACCGCGATCCCGAGTGCCCCGCCTGCGGGCCAGATGCGGGTGAGATCGTGATCGCCGAATACGACGAGCTCTGCATGCCCCACCCCACCCAACCGCCCTCAACTTGAGGCAATAACGATCGGTTTCCGATCGTTATTGCCTCAAGTTCGACGGGCGTAGGCTCTGGGAATGGCCGACGACACGCGTCACAACACTTCGGGCATCGAGATCAAGCCGGTCTACGACCAAGCTGACCTCGACGGCTGGGATGCCGACCGCCAACTCGGGCGTCCAGGCGCCCATCCCTACACCCGCGGCATCTACCCGACGATGTACCGCGGCCGGCCGTGGACCATCCGGCAGTACTCCGGCTACGGCAACGCCGAGTCCACCAACGAGCGGTGGCGGATGCTGCTCGCCAGCGGCACCACCGGTCTCTCGTGTGCGTTCGACCTGCCTACCCAGATGGGGTACGACTCGGACCATCCCCGGTCCGAAGGCGAGGTCGGCAAGGCGGGCGTAGCGATCGACACGATCGACGACATGCGGATCCTCCTCGACGGTCTCCCGCTCGATCAGGTGACGACCTCGATGACGATCAACTCGACCGCATCGATCCTGCTGCTGCTCTACCAGCTCGTCGCCGAGGAGAACGGCGTCGATCCCAAGAAGCTCGGCGGCACCGTGCAGAACGACGTCCTGAAGGAGTACGTCGCCCGCGGCACCTACATCTATCCGCCCCGGCCCTCGATGCGGATCATCACCGACCTGTTCGCCTACTGCAACCAGAACCTGCCGCGCTGGAACATGATCTCGGTTTCGGGCTACCACATCCGCGAGGCGGGCTCGACGGCCGTGCAGGAAGTCGCCTTCACCCTCGCCAACGGCATCGCCTATGTCGAGGCCGCGATGGAGGCGGGCCTCGCCGTCGACGACTTCGCACCTCGTCTGTCGTTCTTCTGGAACGCCCACAACGATCTCTTCCAGGAGGTCGCCAAGTTCCGGGCCGCCCGCCGCATGTGGGCGCGCATCATGACGGAACGCTTCGGCGCCGAGAACGAGAAGTCGAAGTTGCTCCGCTATCACACCCAGACCGGCGGCTCGACGCTGACCGCTCAGCAGCCCGAGGTCAATCTGATCCGGGTGACCGTGCAGGCGTTGTCAGCGGCGCTAGGCGGCACCCAGAGCCTCCACACCAACGGCTACGACGAGGCGCTCGGCCTCCCGACCGAGCGGGCGGCCAAGCTGGCGGTCCGCACCCAGCAGGTTCTCCAACACGAGGCCGGCGTCGTCGAGACCGCCGACCCGCTCGCGGGGTCGTACTACGTCGAGTCGCTCACCGACGCCGTCGAGGCGGCCGCCATGGCCTACATCGAGAAGATCGACGGCATGGGTGGCGCTGTCGCCGCCATCGAGGCGGGCTACATGCAGGAGGAGATCGAGCAGGCGGCCTACGCCGAAGCCAAGGCGATCGAGAACTCTGAGCGCGTGATCGTGGGTGTGAACGAGTTCGTGGAGGACCAGCCCGAGCCCGCCGACGTGTTCCCCATCGATCCGGAATTGCAGCGCCGGCAGATGGAGCGCACCCGGAAGGTGCGGGCGGAGCGTGACCAGCCGGCCGTCGACGCCGCGCTGCGCGACGTCGAGGCGGCCGCCCGCGGCACCCAGAACCTCCTTGCTCCCATGAAGGTCGCCCTACGGGCCCGCGCGACGCTCGGCGAGGTGAGCGACGTTCTCCGAGGTGTCTTCGGAACCCACCAGCCGAGCCGTTGATCCGACGAACTTGAGGCAATAACGAACGGATTCCGTTCGTTATTGCCTCAAGTTTCGGGGCGGGGGGTCATGGCGTCGACGAAGCGGAGCATCTCGACCGGCACAGGGAACACGAGCGTCGAGTTCCGCTCGGCCGCGACCTCGGCCATCGTGCCCAGAAGACGCAGCTGGAGCGCGGCGGGATGGCGGTCGAGCACCTCGGCGGCCCGGCCGAGGTTCTCGGCTGCCTCCATCTCACCCAGAGCGTGGATGACCTTCGCCCGGCGGTCGCGCTCGGCCTCGGCCTGACGGGCCATGGCTCGCCGCATCGACTCGGCCAGCTCGACGTCCTTAACCTCGACGATCGTCACCTTGACGCCCCACGGGTTGGTGACCGTGTCGATGATCTGCTGAAGCTGGGCGTTGATGTCGTCACGCTTCACCAGCAGGTCGTCGAGGTCGACCTGGCCGATGATGCTCCGGAGCGTCGTCTGGGCAACCTGGGAAGTGCCGAAGAAGTAATTCTGGATCGAGACGACTGCCTTCACGGGGTCGACCACGTTGAAGTAGGTCACCGCGTTTACCGTCACGGTCACGTTGTCCTTGGTGATCACCTCCTGGGGCGGGATGTCGGTCGTGACGGTCTGCAGGTTGACCTTCACCATTCGGTCGATCACCGGGATGATGAAGAACAGGCCGGGGCCCTTCGCTCCTATCACTCGACCGAGTCGGAAGATGACACCTCGCTCGTACTCGTTGACTATGCGCACCGCGGCCGCGAAGACCACGGCGATGAGGAGCACGGCTCCACCGAGGCCGTACAGCAGGGCTGTGTTCATGGACTGCCTCCTTGGTTGTCGGGTTCGGCGAGCAACACGAGGCCGTCGACCCCGGCGACGGTCGCCTTCTGGCCTTCCTTGAGGTCGCTGCCAGTGCTACGGACCTGCCACCAGGCTCCTTCCACGAAGGCCTGGGCGTGTTCGCCGTTGACGCGCGCGACGGTGACCTCCCGCCCAACGAAGAGCCCGGCACCGGTCGTCGTCGACGGACGCCGCGTCCGCCACACCAGGCGTCCGGCTACCACAACGCCGCCCCCGACGACGATGGCGATCGGCAGCACCACGCCGATGCTCACGCTGAGCCCGGGCGCGTCGCGGAAGAGGAAGAGGCCGCTGAGCGTCAACGCGACTGCCCCCAACACGGCGAACACGCCGATACCGGGCGCGAAAAGTTCGGCCGCGAACAGGGACAGGGCGAGCAGCAGGAGCGCGATGCCCGCCACGTTGATGGGCAGGACGGAGAGCGCGAACAAGGCGAGGATCACCATCACGACGCCGACGACACCCCCTATGCCGATGCCGGGGCTGGCGAGCTCGTAGATGATGCCGAGTGTTCCAATCGAAAGCAGGAGGAAGGCGATGTTGGGATGGGCGAGGAACTGCAGAGTCCGCCGGAAGATGCCGATGTCGTGCGCTTCGATGCGCGCACCCGCGGTCCTAACCACGACCGTTCGTCCGCCCCGAACATCGACCTCTCGCCCGTCCGCGGCGCTGAAAAGCTCGTCTTTGGAGGAGGCGAGAAAGTCAATGGCGCCGATGCGAGAGGCCTCCTCAGCCGACGCCGACTTGCCTTCGCGAACGGTGGCGACCGCGAAGTCGACGTCGCGATCGCGCAGCTCGGCGATGGCCTCGGCGTAGGCAGCGGCGTCCTCCACCACCTTCTGTTCGAGGTCCTCGCCGCCTTCGCCACCAATGGGTGTTGCTGCGCCGATCGCGGTGCCGGGTGCCATCGCAGCGACGTGGGAGGAGAAGGTGATGATGGCGCCGGCAGAGGCGGCTCGGGCGCCGCGGGGGCTGACCCAGACGATGACGGGAACCTCCGCGTCGAGGAAGGTCTGGACGATGTCGCGCATCGACGTGTCAAGGCCGCCGGGGGTGTCAAGCTCGACCAGGTAGGCGTCGAAGCCCTCGCGTTCGGCCTGAGCGACGCCATCGGCGAGATGGTCGGCCATGACGGGCGTGATGGCGTCGCTGACCCGAGTTGCCAGCACCCGCGGTCGCTGCCCGGGGTCGTCGGTGTCCTGCGCGGCGGTCGCCCCGACGCTCAGGCCGACGACGCCGAGGACCAGGCCCGCGACGAGCCTGACGAATCGGGTCACCGGCCCAGTCTGACGAACTTGAGGCGACAACAACGCGAATTCGTTCGTTACGGCCTCAAGTTCCGTGCTCGGCGTGGAGGATGTCGTGGCAGAGGTCGAGACACTCGTTACAGATGCGGCCGCGGGAGGCGCCGACCACTTCCGCCACCTTGACGCGCCCCTTGCCGCAGAAGCAGCAGTCGCCCGGGCTCGGCCGCAGGACGACGGCCCGGCTCGGTGCCGATGGCGCGCCCGAAACGACCGCGCTCGCCGCCGCGATGCACACCTCGCACACATACACGCCGGGGCCGGCGATCAGCTTCTTGGTGTTCTTCTGGGAGATGTTGCAGAACGTGCAGCGCACGAGCGCCCTGCGCTTCATCGCCGGCCCCTTCGGGGTGTACTGGCCGGAAGGGGCCAGCATGCGTTCGCAGGCCTCGAGGCAACTCGTGCACATGCGGACGCCACCGTCGCTGCGCTCGACGACCGGCCCCGCCTCGGTGTGGGCGTTCCGGCAGAACGTGCACGGGTGCTCGTCGGCCTGGGCCGGCGAGAGGAAGTAGCGGCCCGCGGCCATGCTCAGGTCGCCTTCGACCGCCTGGCGCGCGCGCAGCACGCACCCTCCGCAGACGAACGTCGCTCCCGGCCCGGTCAGCATCCTCTCGACGTCGCCCCGCACCGAGCCGCAGAAGGCGCAGGTGTCGTCGCCCACCTGGGCGGATGCACGGGCGGGGAGGAGCGGACCCGTCTCGACCTCGACCTCGCTCACGGCGTCCTCGCCGACGATCTGGTGGACGCGCTGGTGGCTCATTCCGAGCTCGGTGGCTATCTCACGTAGGGAGCCGCCGGCGTGGTGGAGGCGGCGTACCGCCCGGTGGAGCTCGGCACGCGCCTCCCACGCCGCGTCCTCCAGGCTCTCCATGCGAACCCGGGCCGCCATCACCTCCGCGAGCAACTTCTCGTCCAAGGTCACGGTGTCTACCTTAGCTAGACGAATCGATCCGTCAAGGCCTACTAGACGGTCGGGAGCGTGGGTAGCCTCCAACCGTGGCCGTGCGGTTCGTCATCATCGGTGGGGGACCGGCAGGCAACACCGCGGCGACGCACGCGGCGCGCCTCGGCGCCGACGTCACGCTGGTCGAGAGCGACGTGGTCGGCGGCGCCGCCCACCTCTGGGACTGCATCCCCTCGAAGGCGATGATCGCGACCGGCGCGCTTATGGGAGACACGCGCCGGGCGCCCGGCATGGGACTGGAACGGCTCGAGGCCGAGCTCGACTTCGAGGCGCTCAAGAGGCGGATCGCGGCGATCGAGGAACGGCTCAACCAGTCGGTGGTCGACCTTCTCGACAGTCAAGGGGTGCGCATCGTCCGGGGTCGAGGTCGCCTCCTCGGACCGCACTCCGTCGCAGTGGAGACCGTCGACGGCGCGGGCGAGGTCAGCCTTGACGCCGACGCGGTGCTGCTCTGCACGGGGAGCCGACCGCGAGTGCCCGACTGGTGCGAGATCGACGGAGAACGGGTGCTGCTGACTCGTGACGCCTATCCCCCCAAGGAGCTGCCGTCGCACCTTGTAGTGATCGGCTCCGGTGTCACTGGCGTCGAGTTCGTCCACATGTTCGCCTCCTTCGGCTGCGATGTCACCTTGATCGTCAGCCGTCAGCACGTCCTGCCGGGCAAGGATGCCGAGGTGGCGGCGGCCCTCGAGGACGACTTCGTGGCACGCGGCGTCCGCCTCTACAAGGGAGCCCGCGCCGTGGGCATCGACCGGGAAGGATCCGGGGTGGTCGTGCGCTGCGACGACGGCCGGGTTGCGAAAGGCAGTCATGCCCTCATGGCGATCGGCTCCGTTCCCAACTACGAAACGCTCGGCCTCGACGCCGCTGGGGTCGCCACCTCCGCCGCCGGCTATGTGACGGTCAACCACCACTGCCAATCCAACGTCGGCCACATCTATGCGGCGGGCGACCTTTCCGGCAAGCTGCCGTTGTCGTCAGTGGCGTCGATGCAGGGCCGCAAGATCGCCGAGCACGCGATGGGTCTGCACACCCGTCAACACCGCCACCTCGACTATGACAAAGCTGCGAGCGCCATCTTCACCGAGCCCGAGATCGCTGATGTGGGCCTCGCGGAGGCCGACGCCTTCGCCATCGGCAGGAAGATCCGGGTGACCAAGGTGCCGTTCGCCGCGAATGCGAAGGCCCACATCGAAGGTGACACGCGCGGGTTCGTGAAGATCATCTCCGACCCCGCGACGGGTGTCGTGCTCGGTGGTTCGATCGTCGGAGCTCATGCCGCCGAGCTCATCTCGGTGATCGCGCTCGCCGTCACCGCCAACCTCAGGGTCACCGACATCGTCGAGAGCCTGCTCGTGCACCCCTCGCTCGCCGAGGCGCTCGCCGACGCCGCCGACTAGGCCCGAACTTGAGGCAATAACGAACGGAATTCGTTCGTTATTGCCTCAAGTTCGGCTGGTGGTGCGCAGGAGGCGGGCGCGGAGGTCGGGGTCGCTCGCCATGTCGATGGTCGTCCACGTCATCGCGAGGCCGCCGTCGCGCACCGCGCGGTCGGCGGTGGCGGTGGCGCAGTAGGCCGTGAACTCGGGCTGGTGGTTGACCGCCGGCAACGAGTCGAGGCCGAGCATCGGATGGATCGCCGGCATCGCGAGCGAGACGTTCGCCATGTCGGTTGACCCTGCGCTCAGGGCCTCAGCGTCGCTGGCGTCCGGATAGGTGCGCCCGAGCGCTTCTGCGTTCCGGCGGAAGAGCGCAACCATCTCCTCATCGGGCCGGAACTCCGAATAGGGCGGACTCTGCGGCACAACCTCGAGAGTGCATCCGGTGGCGAGGGCGCCCGCTTCGAAGCACTTGAGCACCCGCGCCTCCACCCGTTCGAGATACTCGAGCGTGGTGGCGCGCACGTACCACTTGCCACTGGTCGACTCGGGAACGATGTTGGGCGCGTCGCCTCCCTTGGTGACGATGCCGTGGACCCGGTCGGTGGTGCGCAGGTGCTGGCGCAACAGCCCGATGGACACCTGGGCCACCGTTAGCGCGTCGGCCGCGTTGAGGCCCCGCTGGGGTGCAGCCGACGCGTGCGACGACTTGCCCGCGTAGTGGACGTCGAAGTGTGACACCGCCAGGCAGTTCATCTGCGGGCTCTCGCGAGGTGCGGGATGCACCATCATCGACGCGTGGATGCCTTCGAAGGCACCCCGGTCGAGCATGAGGATCTTGCCACCGCCGCCTTCCTCCGCAGGCGTGCCGAGAACCTTGACGGTGATGCCGAGGTCGTCGGCGACCGACGCGAGCCCGAGGCCCGCCCCAACCGCGGCCGCGGCGATCACGTTGTGACCGCAGGCGTGTCCGATCCCAGGTAGCGCGTCGTACTCGGCGCAGATGCCGATCGTGAGGTCACCCGTGCCTGCCGTGGCCACGAAGGCGGTCTCGAGGTCGCAGACACCGAAGTCGACGTCGAAGCCGCCGCCCGCGAGCGCGTCGGCGACGCGCCGCGATGCCTCTCGTTCCTCGAAGGCGAGCTCCGGGTTGGCGTGGATCGCGTGGCTCAGCGCCACGAGCTCGTCGCGTGCGCCGTCGACGACATCTTCGGTGGCCGCCTTGATGCCGGCGGCGGCGTCGGTTCCCCGTGGATTGCTCGTCACAGTGGTCTATTCGATCACGATCACGACATCGCCCGCAGCGACGGTTGCCCCGGCCTGCACTTTGATCTCCGAGACGGTGCCGGCCTTCTCGGCCGGAATGTTGTTCTCCATCTTCATGGCTTCCAGCACGCACAGCGCCTGGCCGAGCTCGACCTGGTCGCCCACGCTCACGAGCACCTTGACGATGGTGCCCTGCATCGGCACGGTGACGCTGCCGCTACCGGCCGCCCCTCCCTGTCCGGCCGCCTTCGTCGTTCTGGGCCGCGCCGGACGGGCTCGGCCGCCGCTTGCGGCCGCCGCAACCGCGGGCGGCGGCTCCGGGACCCAGAGACGCACCTTGAAGCGCCTGCCGTCGACCTCGACGTCGACGTCGCGCTGGACACGTTTTTCGTCGTCGGACTCGTCAGGAGGAGGCTCGGATGGCGCCACGTTGAGGCTCGCGAGATCGAGACGCTCCTCGACCCAACGGGTCGAATGCTCCCCGGCGGCGAAGTCGTCGTGCCGGAGGATGGTGAGCTGGGCCGGGATCGTGGTCGGCACGCCCTCGATCTCGGTCTCCTCCAAGGCACGGATCATCCGGCGGCGCGCCTCGTCGCGGTCTGCACCCCACACCAGGATCTTGGCGATGAGGTTGTCGTAGAACTGGCTGACCGTGTCGCCTTCGTCGTAGCCAGCATCGACCCGGACGCCGTATCCGTCAGGTCGCCGGAAGCGGCTGATGCGGCCGGGCGAGGGGAGGAATTTGCCGCCGCTCGGGTCCTCGGCATTGACACGGCACTCGATCGCGTGGCCGCGCCGGCGGGCGGCGACCTCCGACTGCGAGAACGGGATGGGTTCACCCGCGGCGATGCGCAGCTGGAGCTCGACGTGGTCGATCCCCGTGATGAGCTCCGTGACCGGGTGCTCCACCTGGAGGCGAGTGTTCATCTCGAGGAAGTAGAAGTTGCCGTCCTGGTAGAGGAACTCGACCGTCCCCGCGTTGAGGTAGCCGCAAGCGAGGGCGACCTTCACCGCGGCGTCGCCCATGGCTTGGCGGATCTCGTCCGGGAAGTTCGGGGCCGGGCTCTCCTCGATCAGCTTCTGGTTGCGGCGCTGGCACGAGCAGTCGCGCTCGCCGATCCATACGGCGTTGCCGTGGGTATCGGCGAACACCTGCATCTCGATGTGGCGCGGCCAGTCGAGGTAACGCTCGATGTAGCACTCGCTCCGGCCGAAGCCCTTGAGAGATTCGTTCTGCGCCGACTCGAGCGCGCCCGGCGCGTCCTTCGCCGACGCGACGACGCGCATCCCGCGGCCGCCACCCCCGTAGGCCGCCTTGATGGCAACCGGCCACCCATGCGAGTCGCCGAAGGCCACCACCTGTCTCGCGTCGGTCAGAACGGCGTTGTCGCCCGGTACCCCGGCAACGCCCGCCTCCTCCGCGGCGCGCCGCGAGCTGATCTTGTCGCCCATGATCTCGATCGCCTCAGCGGGAGGTCCGATGAAGGTGATGCCTTCACTACGGATCGCGCGGGCGAAATCGGCATTCTCCGAGAAGAATCCGTATCCCGGGTGGATCGCATCCGCGCCGCTGCGACGCGCGACGTCGAGGATGGCGTCCGTCTTCAGGTAGCTGTCAGCGGCTGTCTCCCCTCCCAAGGCGTAGGCCTCGTCGGCGATGCGCACGTGGAGCGCGTCCCGGTCGAGGTCGGAGTACACGGCGACGGTGCGGATGCCCAGCTCACGGCACGTGCGGATGACGCGAACAGCGATCTCGCCCCGATTGGCGATCAAAACCTTTCCGAACATGGCGGCTCTATGGTTAGCGCATCGACTGGGACCTTTGCCGATTCGACGAGATCGACTCCACCAACTCGTGGCTCCTGGAGGAGGCGAGAAGGGGGGCTGCAGAGGGCCGCGTGGCGGTCGCCGACCATCAGACGGCGGGACGGGGTCGGTTGGGGAGAACCTGGGAGGCGCCGCCCGGTGCGTCCCTCCTGATGTCGGTGCTCCTGCGCCCCCAGGTCGGACCGGAGCGGCTCCACCTGGCTACCGCAGCGGTCGCGCTTGCCGCCGCAGATGCCGTCGACCGTCTCGCCGGGCTGGTCGTCGGCCTCAAGTGGCCCAACGACCTGGTGGTCGACGACCTGAAGCTGGCGGGAGTGCTGGCCGAGGTCCTCCCGAGCACCGACGGTGTGGCGGTCGTCGTGGGACTCGGCCTCAACCTGGACTGGCCCGCCGATCAGCTCCTCCCTACGGCGATCGCCGTGAACGTGGCGGCAGGCAGCGCTCCCGGCCGAGACGAGGTGCTGGCAGTCCTGCTCGACCGGTTGGGGGAGTGGTACGCGGACCTCGACTCGGTCGCCGGCGCGTACCGGGCCCGATGCGTCACCATCGGCAGGCTGGTTCGCGTCGAGCTCGTCGATGAGTCCTTCACCGGACGCGCTCTCGACGTCGACGGCGACGGCCACCTTCTGGTCGATGTCGGCACCTGCGTCCGCACCGTGACCGCCGGCGACGTCGTGCACCTCCGCCCAGCTTGAACCGCCGGTGTCTTACGGGTCGAGGTCGCGGGCCACCAGGTCGGCGAAAGCGCGGGCAGCTTGCTCGGTGAGGGGACCTGGGACGTTCGGGAGGACCACTCCGTCGACGGCGCGTATGGGCTGGACCTCGCGTGTGCTGGAGGTGAGGAAGGCCTCGTCGGCTTGGGCGAGCGCCTCGACGGGCAGATCTTCTTCGACCGCATCGGTCACTTTGAGGAGGCACGCTCTCGTCACCCCCGCCAGGCACCCGGCCGAGAGCGGTGGAGTGAGGAGTCTTCCAGCACTGACCACGAAGACGTTGGAGCCCGAGCCTTCGCACAGGTTGCCCGCCAGGTTGGCGAATATCGCCTCACCTCCGCCCCTCTCGGCCGCATGGGCCAGGGCGACCACGTTCTCGCCATAGGAGATCGTCTTGAGACCCGCGAGCGCCCCCCGTTCGTTGCGCGGCCATGGCACAACCACGACGTCGGTTGTGTCCGGCCACTCGGTGAGCGGTCCGCCCGCCACCACGACCGTCGGGGCGGTTGGACCGCGGTCTGAGCCGAGCGGCGCCGGCCCGCCGGTGACGGTTATTCGGAGCCGTCCGGTCTCGA
>CAZWDB010000054.1:19312-30770 GCA_964632885.1 uncultured Acidimicrobiales bacterium
GAGCCGAGCGGCGCCGGCCCGCCGGTGACGGTTATTCGGAGCCGTCCGGTCTCGAGGCCGTTCGCGTGGGTCACGGCCGCCATGGCTTCCCGCATCACGGCGTGATCGGGTGGCGACAGTCCCATGCCCCGGGCTGAGGTGGCGAGACGGTCCAGGTGGCGCGTCACTGCGAACGGGACACCGCCGTAGAGCTTCAGTGTCTCGAACACGCCGTCGCCGGTGAGCAGACCGTGATCGAACGGCGAGACGCGCGCCTCGCTGTCGTCGACCAGCTCGCCGTTGATCCACACCGTAGTCACGGCAGTGACACCACCGACAGGAGCCGGCGAGCCTTCAGCTCGGTCTCCTCCCACTCGCCTTCGGGGGTGGAGTCCCAAGTGATGCCGCCGCCGGTTCCGAGATGAATGCGGCCGTCGTGGAACCAGAAGGTGCGGATGCCGACGTTGAGATCGCCGATCTGCCGGTCGGCGTCAACCCACCCGATCGCGCCGCAGTACGGGCCGCGGCTCGCCGTCTCCAGCTTCGCGATCACGTCGAGAGCCGCAAGCTTCGGGGCTCCGGTGACAGAGCCGGGGGGAAACGTCGCCTCGATGAGTTCGGGCCAGCCCGCACCGTCTCGCAGTTCGCCCCGGACGGTCGAGACCAAGTGGTAGAGACCAGGATGCGGTTCGAGCTCGCAGAGTCCCGGTACCGACACGGAACCGAAGTCGGAAACCCGTCCGATGTCGTTGCGGACGAGGTCCACGATCATGACGTTCTCGGCCCGGTCCTTGGGCAGGAAGCCGTCGGTGGTAGCGGCGGTTCCCTTGATCGGCTTGGACTCGACCATGCGTCCCGACCGGCTGAGGAACCGTTCGGGCGACGCCGACGCTACGTGCACTCCGTGGCGCGGAAGCCGGACCACGGCGGAGTAGGGCGCGGGGTTGCCCGCCGCCAAGGCGGCGCCGAGCGCGGCAACGTCGGCGTCGGGCGGTAAGGGCGCGGAAAGAATGCGGCACAGGTTGACCTGGTAGACGTCGCCGGCGGCGATGAAGTCGCGGATCACACGGACTCCTTCGCAGTAGGCGTCCCGGTCGAGCGACGAATGCCATGAGGTTGCGGGCGGCCCCGTCCAGGGGCGTCCCGGCCAGGGCACCGCGGGCCGAATCCGCCCGAAGCGAGCGCACACGGGACTGCCGTCGAACGGCACGACCACTACCCAGAATCCGTTCGAGTCGAGGGCGGCGACGTCCGACGTGACGTCGAGCAAGCCGGTCACGAGCCGGCCGCCCACTACCGCCAACGGTGCCACCACACCCAGAGCCTACGATGCGGTCGCGGAGGGAGAGACATGGCCTTTGAGCTGACCGCGGAGCAAGAGGCGTTCCGGAGGGTGGTCCGCGACTTCGCCGAAGCCGAGATCGCGCCCCACGCCGAGCGTTGGGACCGCGAGCACTCATTCCCGGTGGAGACCGTTCGCGCCATGGGCGAGCTCGGACTGTTCGGCCTGCCGTTCCCCGAGAAGTACGGCGGCGGGGGTTCCGACCTGACGACGTTGTGCGTCGCGATCGAGGAGATCGCCCGCGTCGACCAGTCGCTCGCGATCACGCTCGAAGCGGGCGTCGGGCTGGGCGCGACTCCGATCTACAAGTTCGGCACGGAGGAGCAGCGCCAGCGCTGGCTGCCCGACCTCTGCAGCGGCCGGGCCCTGGGTGCCTTCGGCTTGACGGAGTCGGGTGCCGGCAGCGACGCCGGCAGCACGCGCACGGTCGCCGAACTCGACGAGTCAACCGGAGAGTGGGTGATCAACGGCGAGAAGACCTTCATCACCAACTCAGGCACGCCGCTCACGTCGATCATCACCGTCACCGCCCGCACCGGTCCGGACGAGATCAGCGCGATCGTCGTCCCGTCCGGTACGCCCGGACTCGAAGTGCTGCCGCCCTACCGGAAGATGGGGTGGCATGCCTCCGACACCCACGGGCTCACCTTTACCGACTGCCGCGTGCCGGCCGAGAACGTGCTCGGCGACCGGGGACGGGGTTTCGCCAGCTTCCTCGCCATCCTCGACGAAGGGCGGATCGCCATCGCCGCGCTCGCGGTCGGCGTGGTGCAGGCCTGCCTCGAGCACGCGGTGGCCTACGCCAAGGAACGCAAGGCCTTCGGACGGCCGATCGGCGCCAACCAGAGCATCGCGTTCAAGTGCGCCGATCTGGCGGTGATGGCCGAGAGCGCCCGGTTGCTCACCTACCAGGCGGCGTGGCTGCGGGACCAGGGCAGGCCAGTGAAGCGACCGGCAGCGATCGCGAAGCTGTACGCCACCGAGGCCGCGGTGACGGCCACGCGCGAAGCCACCCAGATCTTCGGAGGCTACGGCTTCGTCGACGAGACCCCGGTCAGCCGGTTCTACCGCGACGCCAAGATCCTCGAGATCGGGGAGGGGACGAGCGAGATCCAGCGGCTCGTGATCAGCCGTGACCTGGGACTTCCCGTCGAGTAGTCGCTGCAGTTTGGCCGCCCAGCCAGGCTGGTAGCCTCCCGTACCCGAGCATGGCAATCACCCGTACGCGACCCCCCGACGCGCCCGGAGCGCCACCGCTCGCCACCGGCGCCCACCGCCGGTGGCCGCGACGGCTGCTCATCGGGCTGAACATCTTCGTGGCGATGATGATCATCGCCACGGCGTCGACTTACGGCTACTTCAAATACAAGTTCGGACAGATTCCCAAGATCGGCGAGCTGTCCGAGCTCCTACGCGACAACGCTCCCGGCGAGCCCATGAACGTCCTCTTCGTCGGCTCCGACAGCCGGGACGACATCGCCGACGAAGAGAGCGAGTCGTTCGGCCGCGACCAGGTGTCGGGCCAGCGGGCCGACGCCATCATCCTCCTGCATGTCGACCCGCGCACGACGGAGGCGCGGATGCTGTCGATCCCGCGTGACCTGTGGGTCCCCATCCACGGCACGGGGAAGAGCAACAAGATCAACGGGGCCTTCAACGGGGGTCCCAAGCAGCTCATCCCGACGGTGAGCGAAGCGCTGGGGATACCCATCGACCACTACGTGCAGATGGACTTCAACGGCTTCCGGGGGCTCGTCGACGCAGTCGGCGGGGTGGAGATGTACATCCCCTCGCCCGTACGCGACCGCCAGACAGGGCTCTCGATTCCTGATCCGGGATGCGTGCGCTTCGACGGCAACATGGCACTGGCCTGGGTTCGGAGCCGGGAGTTCCAGCAGATGGAGAGCGGGCGGTGGCGCGTCGACCCCACCGCCGACCATGGCCGGATTCAGCGGCAGCAGGACTTCATCCGCCGCCTGATGCGGGAGGCCGCGGCCGACGCCAAGAGCCTCAACATCTTCACCATCAAGGACATGGTCAACACCGCGGTCAAGAACGTCCAGATCGACGAAGAGTTCGACGAGGACCAGCTCGTGGGGTTGGCACGCCGGTTCCGCTCTCTCGAGCCGGAGGCGGTCGAGATGCTCACGCTGCCCACGACCGGCGCCGGTATCAGAGGAGTGTCTGCGCTCAAGATCAAGCAGCCCGATGCCCAGCCGATCCTCGACCGCTTCCTCCCGTCGCCTGACCCGGCCGAGGAACCGCCGGCCGATGTGCATCCCAACAGCGTCGGGATGCGGGTGCTCAATGGCTCGGGAGAAGGCGGGCAAGCAGGTGATGCGGGCGCGGGTCTGCGCGAGCACGGGTTCAACATCCGGGGCGTAGGCGACGCCGACAACTTCGGCTACCGGTCGAGCGTCATCCGGTACGGCACCGGTCAACGCGACAAGGCGCTTCTCGTGGCATCCAAGATCAAAGGCGGAGCCGAACTCCGCGAGGCATCCGGCCTCGTGGGTGTCGATCTCGTGCTGATCACCGGCGCGGACTTCGACGGGATCAAGGCGGCGGGCGGCGCCGCGCCGGGTCCCTCTGCATCGAGTGCGCCCTCCGAACCGGCTCCCGCGCCGGCCGCGGAGGAGCCCACCAGCGATGCGACCGCCCAGCCGGACCTAGAGCCGGCCTGCTGAAGGACTGAGGAGAGTCGCTATGAAGGGCATCGTCCTGGCCGGTGGCAGCGGCACCCGGCTCCATCCGATCACGCGCGCGGTACCCAAGGCCCTCACGCCGGTGTATGACAAGCCGCTCGTCTACTACTCGTTGTCGGTGCTCATGCTCGCCGGCATCCGCGAGATCCTGGTGATCACGACACCCGAGGAGCAACCGCTGTTCACGCGGCTCCTCGGGGACGGGAACGACCTCGGACTCGACATCAGCTACGCCACCCAGGACAGCCCCACCGGCGGCCTGGCCGAAGCATTCATCATCGGCGCGGACCACATCGCGGGCGAGCCGGTGTGTCTCGTGCTCGGCGACAACCTCTTCTACGGGCACGGTCTTCAGGAACTGCTGCAGGAGGCGGCGGGTCTCACGGAGGGCGCCGTGCTCTTCGGGTATCCCGTGGCCGATCCCACTCCCTACGGCGTGGCCGAGGTCGCCGACGACGGGCGGGTCATCTCGATCGAGGAGAAGCCCACCCACCCGAAGTCGAATCTCGTCGTCACGGGCGTCTACTTCTACGACGGTGACGTGGTCGACATCGCCCGGACGATTCGGCCATCCGACCGCGGCCAGCTCGAGATCACCGACCTCAACAACGTCTACGTGGCCCGGGGTGCCGCCCGGCTCCTCCAGCTGGGGCGGGGCATGGCATGGCTCGACGCCGGAACCCACGACAGCCTGCTCGAGGCATCGACGTTCGTCCAGGTGATCGAACACCGCCAAGGCGACCAGATCGCATGTCTCGAAGAGATCGCGTGGCGTATGGGCTACATCGACGCCGACCGTCTGGAGCAGCTGGCGGCCCGCCTCGGTCGTTCGACCTACGGTGACTACGTGATGCGAGTCGTCGCCGAGGCCCGTCGCTGATGAACGTCATGGTCACGGGCGGTGCCGGCTTCATCGGCTCGCACTTCGTCCACCACTGGGTCGAGAGTCATCCCGACGACACCGTCGTCTGCTACGACGCCCTCACCTACGCAGGCAACCTCGAGAACCTCGCCGACCTCGAGGGCAGGTACATCTTCGTGCACGGTGACATCCGCGAGCTCGGCGCGGCTGAGGCAGCCCTGCGCCAGCACGGCATCGACGTCGTTGTCAACTTCGCAGCCGAGTCGCACAACAGCCTCGCGGTCAAGGACCCTGGCCTGTTCTTTCGCACCAACGTCCTCGGCACGCAGTCCCTTCTCGAAGCCGCCCGGCGCGTCGGAGTCGAGCGGTTTCACCACATCTCGACCTGCGAGGTATACGGCGATCTGCCTCTCGAGGGAGGCGAGGCCTTCACCGAGGAGTCTCCGTACCGGCCCCGCACGCCCTACAACGCCGCCAAGGCGGCAGCCGACCACGCCGTGCGTGCCTACCACGAAACCTACGGGCTACCGATCTCGATCAGCAACTGTGCCAACAACTACGGGCCCTACCAGTTCCCGGAGAAGGTGCTGCCCAATTTCGTCACCTACGCGCTCGACGACAAGCCCCTCCCTCTGTATGCCTCAACGGAAAACCGTCGCGAGTGGATCCACGCGCTCGACCACTGCGAGGCGATCGAGCGAGTCATCACCGACGGGAAGGTGGGCGAGACCTACCACGTAGGGACGGGTGTCGAGAAGAGCATCGAGGAGATCGCCGATGTGGTGCTCGCGACCCTCGGTAAGCCGGCGACGTTGAAGACGATCGTTCCCGACCGTCCTGGCCATGACCGCCGTTACTTGCTCGACACCACGAAGATCCGGGCCGAGCTCGGGTGGGAGGCCCGCATCGACTTCGACGATGGCGTAGCCGACACCATCAGGTGGTACGCCGACAACCGTGCCTGGTGGGAGCCGCTCCGGGGTCGCGCACCCGTGGTGGAGGAGCGCGACTGGGAGACGGCGTGATGCGCGTCCTCGTCACGGGCGCGGGCGGACAACTCGGCCGCGAGCTTGTAGCTACTTTCGAGGCAGCCGGTGACGACGTGGTCGCGGCCTCTCGTGCTGATCTTGACGTCGCCGACCGCGATGCGGCCGTCGGCGTGATAACTGCGGTCGCGCCCGACGCAGTCGTGCACGCGGGCGCCTGGACGGCTGTCGACGCGTGCGAAGCCGAACCGGACCGCGCTTTCCGGGTCAATGCCCTGGGCACACGTCACGTCGCTGAGGGCGCCCGCAGGGCGGGCTCTTACCTCTGCCACATCTCGACCGACTACGTCTTCGACGGGACGGCTTCGGTGCCCTACACCGAGTGGGATCCACCGAATCCCGTGTCGGTGTACGGGCGGTCGAAGTTCGGAGCTGAGCAGGAACTGGATCCGGGCTGGTCGGTCGTGAGGCCGTCCTGGGTGTGTGGCTTCTACGGCACCAACATGGTGAAGACCGCCCTGCGGTTGGCGGCCGAGCCGGGAGAGCTCCGCTTCGTCGACGACCAGCGGGGTTGTCCGACCTTCACCGCCGACCTGGCGCCCGCCATCCGACGGCTCGTCGCGGGGCGGCTGCCGGGAATCTTTCACATCACGAACCAGGGCGAAACCACGTGGTTCGATTTCGTACGAGCGACCCTCGCGGTCGCGGGGCACGACAAGTCGCGCGTCGTTCCCGTCCGCACAGCTGACGTGCCCCGTCCTGCTCCCCGCCCGGCCTATTCGGTGCTCGACAACGCCGCCCTCCGGCTGTCGGGGCTCCCGCTGCTGGGACACTGGGAGGAGTCACTCGAGCGTCTCGTGAAGGAGCTGACCGGATGAGTCGGGTTGCGATCGTCGGAACTGGCTACGTCGGATTGACCACCGGCGCGGTGCTTGCCCATCTCGGCCACTCGGTGGTGTGTGCCGACGTGGTTCCCGAGAAGGTCGAGGCGCTCCGGAGGGCCGAGGTGAGCATCCTCGAGGACTCCCTCGACGACCTCGTGCGGGAGGGAATCGACGGTGCCCGCCTCACCTTCGTCCTCGGTGCGTCCGAGGCCGCTCGAGAAGCCGACTTCGTCTTTCTCTGCGTCCAGACGCCCCAGGGCGACGACGGATCAGCCGACCTGCGTTTCATCGAAACCGCGGCACGTGAGATCTCACCGGTGCTTTCACCCGGCGCGGTAGTGATCAACAAGTCGACGGTCCCTGTCGGTTCGACGCGAGTGGTGCAACAGGCGCTCGGTCGGTCGGATGTTGCCGTGGTGTCCAACCCCGAGTTCCTTCGCGAAGGTTTCGCGGTCCATGACTCTCTGCATCCCGACCGCATCGTGGTAGGTGCCGACGAGCAGGCCGCGGCGGTGCGCGTGGCCGAACTGTTCGACGCCGTGCAGGCGCCGTTGATCGTCACGGATCCCGCCTCCGCGGAGATGATCAAGTACGCGGCGAACTCGTTCCTCGCCACGAAGGTGTCGTACGTGAACGCCATCGCGAACCTGTGCGAGGCCGTCGGAGCTGACATGCGCGAGGTCGCGCTCGGCATGGGTTACGACAAGCGAATCGGGTTCGAGTTCCTGCGTCCCGGGCCTGGCTTCGGCGGGAGTTGTCTGCCGAAGGACACGAGGGCGCTGGTGCGGATGGCGGATGACGCCGGCTATTCGTTCGGGTTGCTCGAGGGTGTGATCGCGGTGAACGAGGAGCAGTTCGAGCGGATGGTCGACAAGGTGGAGCGAGCCGTCGAGGGCGACCTCACGGCGCGGACCGTTGCAGTGTGGGGCCTGACCTTCAAGGCCCGCACCAACGACCTCCGCGACTCGCCTGCACTCGAGGTCGCCGGGCGGCTCCGCCAACGGGGCGCCACAGTTCGCGCCTACGACCCCACTGTCTCCCATGCCATTGAGGGAATCGATGTAGTGGGAGACGCCTACGGCGCCTGCGAAGGAGCCGACGTTCTAGTGGTGTTGACCGAGTGGGACGAGTTCCGCTGGGTCGACTTCGACAAGGTGCGTGCTTCGCTCGCCCACCCTCGCGTCGTCGACTGCCGGAATCTGCTCGACCCGTCCGCGCTCCGGCGGCGGGGGTTCAGCTACGAAGGAGTCGGGAGGATTTGAGTATGAGGGTCGTGGTCACCGGCGGAGCCGGCTTCCTCGGGTCGCACCTGTGCCGCGCCCTGCTCGATCGAGGCGACGAAGTGGTGGTGATCGACAACCTGCTCACCGGGGACCTGGGCAACATCGAGTCGCTCTTCGGCCGGGACGGTTTCACATTCCAGAACCACAACGTCTCGAACTACATCCACGTCGGGGGTCCCGTCGACGCCGTCGTGCATCTGGCGAGCCCGGCTTCTCCCGTCGACTATCTCGAAATGCCGATCCCGACGCTGAAGGTCGGCAGCCTCGGCACCCACAACTGCCTTGGTCTCGCCAAGGACAAGGGTGCCACGTTCTTTCTCGCCTCGACCAGCGAGGTGTACGGCGACCCGCTGGTGCACCCGCAGCCCGAGGGGTACTGGGGCAATGTCAACCCGATCGGCCCGCGCGGGGTCTACGACGAGGCGAAGCGGTTCGCTGAGGCGATCACGATGGCCTACCACCGCTACCACGCTGTCGACGTGCGGATCGTCCGCATCTTCAACGTCTACGGCCCCCACATGCGGCCCGACGACGGCAGGGCGGTGTCGAATTTCCTCGTGCAAGCCCTCGCCGGCAAGCCGCTGACGGTCCATGGAGACGGCACCCAGACGCGTAGCTTCTGCTATGTCGACGACGAGATACGAGGTTTCCTCGCCCTGCTCGATTCCGACTACGTAGGCCCGGTCAACATCGGCAATCCCGACGAGTACACCATCGGAGACTTCGCCCGGATCGTCCTCGAGGTGACCAACTCGGAGTCGGAGATCGTGTACGAGGAGCTGCCGGTCGACGATCCGGTGAAGCGGAAACCCGACATCAGCCTCGCCCGCCGGATCCTCGGCTGGGAGCCGGAGGTGTCGATCCGCGACGGCCTGGCCAGGACGGCCGAATACTTCCGAGCGCGAGGGCTTGCATGACCGACCCGGCCGAAACGACCTCCGAGCCGGGCATGCCCGTGTACCGCATGCTGTCCGTGATCGTTCCCGTCTACAACGAGCGGAACACGGTGGGGGAGATCATCCGGCGCATGCGCAAGGTCGACCTCCCAGTCGACCTCGAGCTCGAGATCATCGTGGTTGACGACGCATCGGTGGATGGAAGCGACAAGGTTCTCTCGACCCTCGAGGACTCGACGGTGCGGGTCGTTCGCCACGAGCACAACCAGGGCAAGGGTGCGGCGATCCGGACCGCACTCGACTACGTGAGGGGCGACCTGGTGCTGGTGCAGGACGCCGACCTCGAGTACGACCCTGACGACTGGCCTCGGCTGCTCGCGCCGGTGCTCAAGGGCAAAGCGCGCGTCGTGTACGGAAGCCGGTTCACCGGCGAACGGCGGAACATGCTGTTCTGGCACTGGGTCGGCAACCGGTTCCTCTCACTCGTGACGAACGTGCTCTACAACACGACGATCTCCGACATGGAGACCTGCTACAAGCTCTTCGACCGGAAGGTGCTCGAGGGCATAACGATCGAGGCGAAGCGGTTCGACTTCGAGCCGGAGATAACCGCGAAGATCCTGCGCCGTGGCCACCGCATTTATGAGGTGCCGATCTCGTATGCCGGCCGGGAGTTCGACGAGGGAAAGAAGATCACGTGGAAGGACGGAGTCGCCGCACTCATCACGCTCGTGAAGCTTCGGGTCAAGCCACTCAGGTGAAGCCCGCGTCGCGGCTGCGTGCCGTCGTGGTGAACTACAACGCCGGCGACTACCTGCGCGAGTGCGTCCAAAGTCTCCGGGCCGAGGGCGTCGACGAGGTGGTCGTCGCCGACAGTGCGTCGACCGACTCCTCTCTCGAGTCGCTCGCTCGCGAGGATCCTGATGTCGTGATCCGTCCGGGCCCGAACCGCGGGTTCGGCGCGGGAGTGAACGAGGCCGCCCGCGGACTGTCGCGGGAGTTCCTCTTCGTGGTCAACCCTGATGTGACCGTCCGGCCCGGCGCGGTGGGTGTGCTCGTCGACGCCCTCGATCGCGACCCCGACGTCGGGATCGTCGGTCCGACGATCCACACTCCCGACGGCCGCCGCTATCCGTCGGCGCGGAGGTTCCCCTCTACTCGCGACGCCGTCGGACACGGGTTCCTCGGCGTCGTGTGGCCCGCCAATCCCTTCACACGCCGGTACCGGATGCTCGATTGGGATCCCGCGACGCCGCCCGGCGTCGACTGGGTATCGGGATCCTGTCTGCTGATCAGGCGCTCGGCGTGGGAGGCGCTCGGGGGCTTCGACGAGTCGTACTTCATGTACGCCGAGGACGTCGATCTGTGCTGGCGCGCGTGGAAGGACGGGTGGCGGGTCGTCTATGAGCCTGCGGCCGTGGTGGTCCACCGCCAGGGCGTCTCGACCGACCAGGTTCCCTACCGGATGATCGCCGCCCACCACCGATCCCTCTTCAAATTCGCCGCAAAGCGGGCGGAACGGCCCGCGGATCGCGCCCTGCTTCCACTGATCGGCGCGGGTCTCGCGGTGCGGACCGTCCTGGCGTGGGCGCACCGTCTCGTGACCGGCCGGTTCCGCTCCGCGGATCTCTAACCGGCTGGGCATCCGTTTTGGCACCGGAATCCCGCCCTGATCTGGCAGGATTCCGGTGCCAGTTCGCTCGGTGGCGAGCGCGTCCTGAAACCCAGGGTCGTCGGGTAGCCTGCGACGCGTCATGGGGAAGGCCTCATCATCCAAGAAGGTGGCCCGGGCGGCCAGTATCGGCGGCGCCAGCAGGGCTACGGCGTCCCGCCCGTGGGTGTGGTGGGCGGTGCTCGGAGCAGTCGTGGTGCTCGGCATCGGCGGCATCGCACTGTCCCGCGGCGAGTACCAGGAGACCGCCACGCCGGCCAATGTGCCGCCGGTTGCCAACCGCGACCACTGGCATGTCGCGTACGGCTTCTACCTCTGCGACTCGTTCGCCCCACCCATCCAAGACCAGCGTGACCCGAAGGGCATCCACACTCACGCGGATGGGATCATCCACGTGCATCCCTTCGTCCGTTCTGCCGCGGGCGAGAACGCGGTGCTGAGCGAGTTCACCGATGCCCTCGACATCACTTTGACCGACAGCGAACTGCAGTTGCCGGGCGGCGATCTCCACGAAGAAGGCGAGACCGAATGCGACGGTGAGCCTGGCATCGTCCAGGTCCTCGTCGACGGCGAGGTGGTGACCGAAGACTTCGGCGACATCCGCCTCCAGGATCGCCAGGTGATGACCATCGCGTTCGCGCCGGAGGGTGCCGAGCTTCCGCCGCCTCCGTCAGTACCCAACCTCGACAACCTGTCCGACGTATGAGCCGCCGGGTGGCGGCGCGCCGATGAGGGCGCTCGTCACGGGAGCAGCCGGCTTCATCGGCTCGACCCTTGTCGACCGACTGCTGGCCGAGGGCCACTCCGTGACCGGTATCGATGACCTCTCGACCGGTTCGCTCCGAAACC
>CAZWDB010000055.1:0-29937 GCA_964632885.1 uncultured Acidimicrobiales bacterium
CGGTCGCTGCTCCCCCACGAGGGCTCACCATACTTGACCGATCGGTCAAGTTAGGCTCGTGTGAGAACAACTTGCACGTTTTGGTGTCTGTCTACGTCCGGAGGTGATGGTCTTCGGCACCGTGGCCGCCCGGGGCACCCTGACCCGCCTCGACCGCGCCTTTCAAGGCTTCTACCGACGATGCCGGCAAGGCGCCAAGGCGGGCTTCCCCCGGTTCAAGGGAGCCGGCCGCTTCGACACCGTCTCCTACGAGGACGCCGGCTCGGGGTGGAAGCTCAAAGAGAACGACCGGCGCCTCTATCTCCAAGGCGTCGGCCATATCAAGGTCCGCCTGCATCGGAGGGTGCGGGCGGTGCATCGCCGCATCGCCAACCGCCGCCGCGACACCCACCACCAACTGTCCCGCCGCCTCGTCGACACCTACGACACGCTGGTCTTCGAAGACCTCGCCATCGCCAACATGGTGCGCTCCGCCCAAGGAAGCATCGCCGCGCCCGGCCACCACGTGGCCGCCAAGGCCGGCCTCAACCGAGAGATCCACTCAGCCGGGTGGGGACAGCTGCTGGCCATGGTCGCTTACAAAGCGGAAGAAGCTGGACGCGACCTGATCCTGGTAGCCGCCCGCAACACCAGCCGCCGCTGCCCCGACTGCGGGCATGTCGCGGCTGAGAACCGGTGCAGCCAAGCGGTGTTCCGATGTCAGGCCTGCGGCCACGCCGCCCACGCCGATGTGAATGCCGCCACCAACATCCTCCGGGCCGGGCAGGCCCAGCGTCAAAAGCGCGAAGTGGAAACCCACGCCCCATAAGCGCGGGTTATATCCTCACAAGCCCTTAGGAACTCCGGACCTCGCTCCTTGGGAACTTCGGGCAATTCCTGGCCCAAAATGGGATCTAATGCCCGACGAGAGCCCTCCCGAGCGCCTCCGCGCCGACATCCGGCGCCTGGGGTACCTGCTGGGGGAGACCCTCGTCCGCCAGGTCGGCCCGGAGCTGCTCGAACTGGTGGAGGACATCCGCCGCCTGAGCCGCGGTCCCCGCGACGATGCGAACCGCACCGAGATGGCGACCCTGCTCTCGGGCGTCGACGCGAGGACGGCCACCCGCCTCGCTCGGGCATTCTCGTCGTACTTCCTTCTCGCCAACACCGCCGAGCAGGTTCATCGTGCTGACACCCTCGACCGTCGGCGGGCCGACGAGGGCAGCGCCACCGATGCGATGGCCCGCCGGGTGGCGGCCGACCCGGGCGGCACCGCCGCCCTTGCCGACGTGGCCGAGCGGATCGAGCTGCGGCCGGTGTTCACCGCCCATCCGACCGAGGCAGCGCGCCGGTCGATCCTGGGGAAGGTGAGGCGCCTGGCCGAGCTTCTGCACGCCCGGTCCGATCCCCGCCTCGCGCCCGAAGACCTCCCCAGCATCGACGGGCGGATCGCCGAGACCATCGATCTCCTCTGGCAGACCGACGAGCTGCGACGCGAGCGTCCGACGGTGGGGGACGAAGCCGCCGCGGTGCACTACTACCTCGACGAGCTCGCCGGCGACGTGGTCGGCGACCTCGTCGACGACTACGCCCGACGGCTCGCGGCCCTGGGCGTCGACCTGCCGTTGACGGCCCGGCCCGTCCGGTTCGGCACATGGGTCGGTGGCGACCGCGACGGCAACCCCAATGTCACTCCGCAGGTGACCATCGATGTGCTCACCGCCCAGCACGACCTCGGCCTCAGCCTGCTCATCGAGTCGATCGACGGGCTGATCAGCGAGCTGAGCGCATCGGTCCAGATCGTGGAGGTGTCACCGCAACTCCGGACGAGCATCGACGCGGATGCCTCGGTGCTCCCCGAGGTGCAGCGACGGTTCGGACGCCTCAACGCCGAGGAGCCCTACCGCCTCAAGGCTTCCTTCATCCGCCAGCGGCTCGTGAACACGCGCCGCCGGCTGCTCGAAGGCCGTCCGCCCTCGGAAGGCATCGACTACGTCGATGCGGGCGCTCTCATCGACGAGTTGAGGCTGATGTATGACTCCCTCGTCGCGAACAGGGGACCTCTCGTCGCCGACGGCATGCTCACCCGCCTGATCCGGGCGGTGGCAACCTTCGGCTTCCACGTGGCCACCCTCGACATCCGCGAGCATGCCGAACGGCACCACGCGGTGCTCGCCGCGCTCTTCGACCGCCTCGGAGAGGGCGACCGACCCTACGCCGCGCTGGACCGCGACGACCGGATGCGCCTCCTCGGCCGGGAGCTCGAAGGCCGGAGGCCTCTGCTGGGCCGCGGCTCGGTGCTGGACGGCGGCGCCGCGGCCACCTTCGGGATCTTCACCGCAGTACGCACCGCGCTCGACCGCTTCGGGGCCGACGTCATCGAGAGCTACGTGATCTCGATGACCCGCGGTCCCGACGACGTCCTCGCGGCCGTGGTCCTGGCGCGGGAAGCCGGCCTCGTCGACGTGCACCAGGGGGTGGCCCGCATCGGCTTCGTCCCGCTGCTCGAGAGCGTCGCCGAACTGCACGCCGCCCGCGACATCCTCGACCGGCTGCTCTCGGTGCCCGCCTATCGCGACGTGGTGCGGGCTCGCGGCGACGTGCAGGAGGTGATGCTCGGCTATTCCGACTCCAACAAGGAGGCCGGCATCACTACGTCGCAGTGGGAGATCCACCAGGCTCAGCGGGCCGTCCGCGACGTAGCCGGTCGCCACGGCGTGCTACTCCGCCTCTTCCACGGCCGGGGCGGCACTGTCGGCCGGGGCGGCGGGCCGACGCACGCGGCCGTGCTCGCCCAGCCCTTCGGTGTACTCCAGGGCCCGATGAAGGTCACCGAGCAGGGAGAGGTGATCTCCGACAAGTACCTGGTGCCCCGCCTGGCACGCCACAACCTCGAACTGGCCCTGGCAGCCGTTACCGAAGCGGCGGTGTTGCGCCGCACGCGCCGGCACGCTCCCGAGGTGCTGGCCGGCTGGGACGAGACGATGGAAGTCGTCTCGGGCGCGGCCGCCGCCGCGTACCGCTCGTTCCTCGACATCGCCGACATCGACACCTACGTGCGGTCCTCGACGCCCCTGGAGGAGCTCAACGAGCTCAACATCGGGTCTCGGCCGGCGCGCCGCGGCGCCGGCGGCGGGCCGTCGGCCCTGCGCGCCATCCCATGGGTGTTCGCGTGGACGCAATCGCGCCAACTCATCCCCGGTTGGTTCGGCATCGGCAGCGGGCTGGCGGCCGCGCGGGCCGCGGGAGCGGGCGACCGGCTGGCGGAGATGTACGAGCGGTGGGAGTTCTTCGACGCGTTCGTCTCGAACGTCGAGATGGTGCTGGCCAAGGTCGATCTCGACATCGCGTCGTTGTATGTCGAACGACTGGTCGAGCCGCGGTTGCGGGGCATCTTCGACGAGATCAGGGCCGAACACGACCGGGCGGTGGGCGAGCTCCTCGCCTTGACCGGCCAGGCGCGGCTACTTGAGCGGCAGCCCGCGCTGGAGCAGACCCTCGCGGTGCGCGATCGCTATCTCGACCCGATCAGCCACCTCCAGGTCGCGTTGCTCGAGAGGTGGCGCGCCACCGACGATCCCGATCCTCTGCTCCGTCGCGGCCTCCTCCTCACGATCAACGGCATCGCCGCCGGCCTGCGCAACACCGGCTGACCTTCCGAACTTGAGGCAATAACGAACGGATTCCGTTCGTTATTGCCTCAAGTTCGGCCGTCGACGCGGATGGGCAACGGTTCTGAGAGGGTTTCGGGCTCGGTACGCAGCCACACGGTCCGCTGCGGGAACGGGATCTCGATTCCTTCGGCGGCGAGCGCCTCCGAGATGCGAAGCCGCAACTCGCGCGCCAGGCCCCACTGGGTCGCGGGTTGGGTGGTGCATACGAGCCGCACGGTGATGCCATCGTCGCCGAGCTCCTGGATCCCCCAGATCTCCGGCTCGGCGAGGAACTTGGCGCCGTGGTCGGGATCGGAGCGAGTGTCGTCCGCCACCCGCTTGATGATCTGCTGGCACCGGCGAAGGTCGCTGCCGTAGGCGACCGGCACATCGACCACTGCCCTACCCCATCCCTGGTTGGCATTGGCGGTCCGAGTGATCTCGCCGTTGCGCACTGTCCAGAGCAGGCCGTCGAGGTCGCGGATGCGGGTGGTGCGCAGCCCCATCCGCTCGACGGTGCCGGTCGCCTCTCCCGCGTCGATCCAGTCGCCTACGCCGTACTGGTCCTCCATGAGCATGAACAACCCCGAGACCACGTCGGACACCAGCCCCTGGGCGCCGAAGCCGACCGCGAGACCGACGATGCCCGCGCCCGCGACGAGGGGCGCGAGATCGAAGCCGAGCTCGCCCAGGATCAACAGCACGGCGAGGGTCCACACGACGACACCGAGAATGGCGCGCAGCACCGCGGTGATCGTCTGCGAACGGGTGTCACGACGCGCCACAGCGGCATCGGAACCGCTACCGCTGCTGGTGCGTTCGACGATGACGCGCGTGACCCGGCCGATGAGCCGCCCTGCGACCCAGGTGCCGATCACCGCCACCACGAACACGATCCCAATTCGCACGAGCGCGGCGACGGTCTCTTGCGTGATCTCCGGGGTGATCATCGTCCTCCCCTCCCCCTCTACGTCGACGATGGCAACCGGCCGAAGCGGAGGCTACCCCGCACCGACCGCCCTTCTAGTGCGGCGGCGCGGATTGTTCCGCCGGTAACCCAGGCGACTTTGCGGCGGTTCTCGAGTTCGATGATGCGCGGGTCGTGGGGGTCGCGGTTGCGCCGGCGGATGTAGGCCTGGGCGGCTTTGGAGAATTCGGTCCAGTCGTTGTAGTCGGTGTGATTTCGGGTTCCGTGACGGCGGTTGTAGGTGGCCCGCTGACGGGCCGGTTTCTCCTTGGCGAACCAGCCGGCACCGGCCTGAGGTTTGAGTGAGATCGGCCGCACTCGTCGAAGGAGACGACCACCCCGTCGATGGTGCCCGCCTCGGCGCCCTTGTAGGCGGCCAGCACCCAGCCCTTCTTGGCTTCATAGAGAGGGTCGTTGCTCCACTTCGGGTGCGGGTCCGCTGGGCGGTGATCCCCATAGAGACCAACACCCGCCCCTATAGGAGGGCGGACCGAAGCCATCCGCGCGCGCCGATTGTGCGCCGGTGGCCGTGAATTGCACCGAAAACCCGACATTCCACGGCCACAGGAACACAACCGTCTCGCCCTCCGATGCACTTTCAGGTCTGAGTAGCGGGCGCGCTGACGCAGCGCGACGGCACGACCACCTCCAAGACACGACGACGGTCCGCCCATCGTGTCCTCGCGGCACACCGAAATGGTGGACGCGCGTAACCAGCGCGTGCTTCAGCGCCGCCCCTTCTAGCTCTCAGTCCTTGATGAGGGCCATCGCCTCGGAGCGCGTGCGGGCATCGTCTCGGAACAAGCCGCGGACCGCCTGGGTGATGGTGGTCGTCCCGGGTTTGCGGACCCCCCGCATCGACATGCACAGGTGCTCGGCCTCGATGTGCACGAGCACACCGCGGGGCTGGAGGGCCGTCTCCAGGGCGTCAGCGATCTGGGTGGTCAGGTTCTCCTGAACCTGGAGGCGGCGGGCGAAGATGTCGACAAGACGGGCCAGCTTCGACAGCCCGGTGATCCGCCCGTCGGCATTCGGGATGTAGGCGATGTGCACCTTGCCGCTGAACGGCACCATGTGGTGTTCGCAGTGGCTGTGGAGGGAGATGTCCTTCACGAGGATGATCTCGTCGTGCCCGGCCTCGAAGCGCACGTCGAGCACCCTCAACGGATCGTCGTCGACACCACCGAAGATTTCGGCATACATGCGGGCGACCCGGTCGGGTGTATGGCGGAGACCGTCGCGATCAGGATCCTCCCCGATGGCCTCGAGCAGCTCTCGGACCGCCTTCTCCACCCGGCCTTGGTCGACCGCCATGTCAGCCCCGCGCCGGGCGCTTACGCGTGCCCGAGCGAGCTGCGGACGCGCCGTTCGCCCGCGCAGGCCGTTTGTCTGCATCTGTCGCGGTGCGCCACTCGGGCACCTTGCCGATGATCTGCATCAACTCCGGTGTGTCGAGGGTCTCGCGCTCGATGAGCGCCTCGGCGAGCGCGTCGAGAACCTTGCGGTGCCGGGTGAGGATGGCTCGGGCCGTTCCGTGGGCGTGGTCGATGAGCCGGCGGATCTCCTCGTCGATCCTCGACGCGACCGCGTCGGAGTAGTTGGGGGTGTGGCCGTAGTCGCGGCCCAGGAACACCTCGCCCTGCTTCTGGCCCAGCTGCTGCGGCCCGAGGGCGTCGCTCATCCCGTACTCGGTGACCATGGCGCGGGCGATCGATGTCGCCTTCTCGATGTCGTTCTGAGCCCCGGTGGTGGGGTCGGAGAAGATGAGCTCCTCGGCGGTGCGGCCGCCCATCAGCATGGCGAGCTCGTCGTAGAGCTCCGAGCGGGTCACCAGGTACTTGTCCTCTATCGGTAGGGCGAGCGTCCAGCCGAGGGCGCGGCCCCGCGCCACGATCGACACCTTGTGGATCGGGTCGGCGCCCGGTAGCGAGTGGCCGACGAGGGCGTGCCCGCCTTCGTGGTATGCGATGACCCGCTTCTCGGCGTCGGACATGACGCGTGTGCGCCGCTCCGGTCCCGCGATGACGCGGTCGATGGACTCCTCCAACTCCCGCATGGTCACCTCAGAGGAGTCGTGCCGGGCCGCGAGCAGCGCGGCCTCGTTCATCAGGTTGGCGAGGTCGGCGCCGGTGAAGCCGGGGGTGCGACGGGCGAGGATCGTGAGGTCGACGTCCTTGGAAAGGGGCTTCTCGTTGCAGTGGACCTCGAGGATCTTCCGCCTGCCTTCGAGGTCGGGCCGGTCGACGACGATCTGGCGATCAAAGCGTCCGGGGCGGAGCAGGGCCGGATCGAGGATGTCGGGCCGGTTCGTCGCCGCGATGAGGATGACGCCCGTCTTCACGTCGAAGCCGTCCATCTCTACGAGGAGCTGGTTGAGGGTCTGTTCCCGCTCGTCGTGGCCGCCGCCCATGCCCGCGCCGCGGTGCCGCCCCACCGCGTCGATCTCGTCCATGAAGATGATCGCGGGCGCGGACGCCTTCGCCTGCTCGAACAGGTCGCGCACCCGGCTCGCGCCGACACCGACGAACATCTCGACGAAGTCCGAGCCCGAGATCGAGAAGAAGGGAACGCCGGCTTCGCCTGCCACCGCTCGCGCCAACAGCGTCTTGCCGGTGCCGGGCGGGCCGAAGAGCAGCACCCCCTTGGGGATCTTGGCGCCGATGGCCTGGAACTTGGCGGGGGCCTCGAGGAAGTCTTTGATCTCCTGCAGCTCGGCGACGGCTTCGTCGGCGCCGGCCACGTCGGCAAAGGTGACCTTGGGTTGGTCCTTAGCCACCTGCCGGGCCTTGGCCTTGCCGAACTGCATGACCCGGTTGCCGCCCCCCTGCATCATGTTGAGGATGAAGAGGAAGCCGATGAGCAGCAGCGCGATCGGCAATAGGTTGAGGAGGACGGAGCGCAGGAGGTTGTCGTTCTTCTCCTGGATGTCGACCTTCACGTCGGCCTCGAGCATCTTCGCTGTCAACTCGTCGGCGTACTCGCCCGGGAAGCTCGTCTCGATCTCGCGACCGTCGGCGGCGAGCTGGGCGCGCACCTTGTCGTCGCCGTCGATGATCTCCGCCGTCGCCACCTGCTGATCGGCGACGAGCCGCTCGAAGTTGTCGAGGGACACCCGTTCGGTGTCGTCGCCACCGGTGACGATGCTGGCGCCGACAGCAAGGACCACGAGCGCGACGACGACCCAGAAGATGACGCTGCGGAGGAGCTTTTTCACGATGACGCCAGAATACGGGCGCGTCTGCTCGATCCGCCCAGCGTCAGCTCCGGCCCGGGTCGGTGTGGACGCACACGTAGGGGAGGTTGCGGTAGCGCTGGTCGAGGTCGAGGCCGTAGCCCACTACGAAGTCGGGCGGAATGGTGAACCCGACATAGCGAAGGTCGAGCTCCTCGGCTTGGCGGCCTTCCCGCAGCAGCAGGGCACACACCTCGAGGCTGGCGGGGTTGCGGGCCCGCAGGTTCCGGCGGAGGTAGTTCAGGGTGAGTCCGGAGTCGATGATGTCCTCCACCACCAGGACATCCCGCCCCGACAGGTCGAGGTCGAGGTCCTTCACGATGCGCACCACGCCGCTGGTCTTGGTGGTGCTGCCGTAGGACGAGACCGCCATGAAGTCGAACTCGACCGGGAGGTCGATGGCGCGGGCGAGGTCGCTCATGAACATGAAGGCGCCTTTGAGCACCCCGACGAGCAGCGGCGGGCGGTCGCGGTAGTCAGCGGTGATCTGGGCGCCGAGCGCTTCGATGCGGCCGCGGAGCTCATCTTCGGTGACGACGATCTTGCCGAGCTCGGGCGCGTTCATGAGCCGCTGACGTTAGGGCGCGTCAGCCGCAGACGCATACCTGACCGTTCCACACGCCTCCCACCGCTCACCTCGCACGCGGCCGCCTCGACCCGGGCGACCGCCAGGACCCGCTCCACCTCGCCCGCCGACGGCGGCGAGCCGTCGCCCGCGCCCGCGAGCCACTTCCGGACGGCGCGCCGGGCGAGCGGCAGCGGCGCCACAGCCAGGGCGGCGGCGTCGGTTACGTCGATGGCACCGGCCAGTTGAACGAGGAGGTCGTCGTCGGCACGGACGATGTCGGCCTGCCGGGCGAGCACCGCGGCGATGTCGCGTTCCGCGATGGCGTCGAGGAGCGGCAGCAGCTCATGGCGGACACGGTTGCGGCGGAAGGAGGGATCCAGGTTCGACGGGTCACGGACCGGCTCGAGCCCGAGGGCGCAGCACAGCGTCTCGGTGTCGGCCCGCCGCAGCCGGAGAAGTGGTCGCCGCGGTCCGGGCCGCATCCCGGCCAGACCGGGAAGGGCCGCGCCCCGCAACAGGTTGAGGAGCGCGGTCTCGGCCTGGTCGTCGGCGGTGTGGCCGGTCATCACGTCCGGAGGCAACACGGCATAGCGGGCCTCGCGTGCCCGCGCCTCTAGGTTCGGACCAGCCTGCACGTCGACCGTCTCGGCGATGAAGCGCGCGCCGAGGCGTGCACACGCCGCCTCGACCACTCCCGCTTCGTCGGCCGATCCGGGCCGAAGGCCGTGATCGACGTGCACTGCGGTGCATTCGAGGCCGGCCTCCACCGCCAGCACGAGAAGCGCGAGAGAGTCGGCGCCGCCGGAGACCGCTGCGGTGACTGCCGTTCCCTTCGGCGGAAAGGTGGCGCGCGCCAAGAGGTCGGCGATCAGCGGCCCGGCCGGTTTGGGAGTCAACCTTCGGGTTGGAGCGCGCCACCCCGCACGAGGGTCACCAATTCCGGCACCGAATGCACCTCAAGCTTCCGGGCGATGCGGCGGAGGCTCGCGTAGACGTTGGACCGGCTCACCGCGAGCTGTTGGGCAGCCTCGCTCACCGTCGGCGTGCCTGCCACGGCGTCGAGTAGCTCCCGCTGCTTCTCCGACAGCTCGCCGAGCTTGTTGGCCGGCAGCCGCGGCCGAGACTGCTTGGCGACCTGGGGTTCGTGAGCCTTCTCGAGGCGCGTTATGTGGGGACGAGCGCCCCGCTCACCCGGTGGCTCCTTCGACCCTGACTCGAGCCGGGCGAGCTGCTCCAAAGCGTCGGTCTGGGCCTTGCGGCGCTTGCCGGGTTCGTCGCCTTCGAGGGCCGCGCCCACCTCGCGTCGGAGCTCGCTCGGCGAGAACGGCTTGGTGAGATAGCGGATCGCGCCCTCGATGCCCCCCCGGATGCGGTCGAGGTCGTCGGCTCGGGCCGTCAGCATGATGATCGGGATCACCTGCACGACCGCGTCGGGCGAGTTCTTCAGCTCCATCAGCACTTCCCACCCGTCGAGGTTCGGCATCATCACGTCGAGGACGATCACATCGGGCTGTTCACCGACCGCGTACTCGACCGCCTCCGCGCCGCTCGCGACCGTCACGACCGAGTGACCGTCGAGCTCCAGGTTCAGACGTACGAGCTCGCGGATGTCGGCTTCGTCATCGACGACGAGGACCCTGGCCATTGCGCGCGCAGGTTACCCCCGGAGAGAAGCCGGGGCACCGATCCGTGCCAGCCACGCCGCGGGATCCCGCACCTCGGGCAGCGTGGGCAGGTTCTCGGGCGCCTCCCAGATGCGGTCGAACAGTTCCGGCCCGCCCGCGGCCTCGACCACCTCTATAAACCGTTCACCCTGTTCGTACTGCTTGAGCTTGGCCTCCAAACCGAGCATCTTCTGCACGACCCGGGCCGGGCCCGACACGTCGTGCCGGCGACTATGGAGGGTGCGGTGGAAGCGGGCAGCCTCGGGGATGCGGCTACCCGCGGCCCGGTTCATGGTCACGTCGCCGTGCCCCTCGAGCAGGCTCATCATCCCCTGCACCTGCATCAACACGGCGTGCTGGTCCTCGCCGGCCAGGAGGGCGACGAGGCCGCCGTCGTCGAGGGGGTTGCGCCCGGCGCGGATCTCGTCAACTGTGCGCTTCAGCGCTTCGAGGAACCGCTTGGGGTCTGGGTCGACCGCGCCCAGCGCGGACTCGACGAGCGAAAGGAAGTGGGGCCGCATCCAGGGCACCCCGGTGAACTGGGTGCGGTGGGTCACCTCGTGCAGGGCCAGCCACAGCCGGAACTGGCGCGGCGGAAAGGCGAACCGCTTCTCGATGGCGAGGACGTTGGGTCCGACGTAGTAGACGATGTCCTGGTTCTCGGGGTCTTCCTCCTCGATGAGGAGCAGGTCGTACTGGCCGAGCACGCGCGTCGCCATCCAGCCGAGCAAGGTTCCGACCTGCGCCCCGGCGACCTTGCGGGTGACCGGCGCAGCGGGACTGGCCGCGAGGCGGGGTCCGAGCTTGTCGGTGACGGGCCGGAGCAGCCGCTGGAAGCTGGCGATGTTGGCGCGCACCCAACCAGCCCGATCCGTAACGCGCGCCCGGGCCGGGCCGGCCAGGGACCGGATGCCCATGACGTCTGCGACGAGCTCCTCCGCCTCGGCGGTGAGCTCCGCGAAGTCGGGCTCGAGGGACGCGTAGTGGTAGGACGCGGCGAGCGGTTCGGTGCCGGCGACCCGGACCGCGACCCGCTCAGCGAGATCCCAGGCGACCGGGTCGGTCATCGGGTCGCGATCGCCTCTACTGCCGCGGATACTTGGCCGCCATCACCTTGGCGACGTAGAGCGCGGCCATCCCCACCATTACGAGCGCGAACGGTACGAAGATGAAGATCGAGATCCAGTAATGCCAGACCCTGGCGGCGATCACCATGCCCCTGATGCTAGTTCGCCGGGCCACCCCACCGAACTTGAGGCAATAACGAACGGATTCCGTTCGTTATTGCCTCAAGTTCGGTCCGGGTCAGGCGATCTTGCGGCCTCGGGTGCGGGGCACGGTCATGGGCTCGTGCTGCGCGCAGTAGCGGCCGTTGTTGTACATCGACAGGACGGTGGCGCAGCCCTCCTCACGGCACACCCGATCGCGGCCGAAGGACTTGGAGGGCCGATCGGTCCCACCCGTCATGCGCTCACCTTCAATCGAACGCTCCCTCATACCGAGGGCAACCGCGCTGGAGCTAACGCTATTCCCCGGCCTGGCGGAGGGCGTCGAGCACCCGCTGGCGGAGCGCCTCCGGCACCTGGTCACGGCAGCGTTGGCTGACCACGATGCGGAGCTCGGCGTAGAAATCGACGGTTTCGAGGCACGGCGAGCAGTCGTCGAGGTGGCGGCCGATGGTCGCCCGCTTGTCGTCGGTGAGCTCGCCGTCGAGGAAGGTGTAGAGCTCGTCGAGCACCTCTTCGCAGTTGGTTCCTTCTGATTTGTCGTCAGCTGCCATTTCGATCCTTCACCAACCCGCGCTCGGTGCCGAATGTGTACAACGCCTTCTGCAGCGCCTTTCTTCCGCGATGCAGCCTGCTCATCACGGTACCGATCGGGACGTCGAGAATCTCCGCGATCTCCTTGTAGGAGAATCCCTCGACGTCGGCGAGCAGCACCGCCATGCGAAACTGCTCGGGAAGCTCCTCGATCGCGGCCTTCACGTTCTCGTCGGTGAAGAGGTCGAGAACCTCGTCCTCGGCGCTGCGAGGAGTCCGGGCGGCCTCGAGCCCGCCGAGACGGCGGTAGAGGTAGAGGTCTTCGACCTCGTCGAGGTCGGATTCGTCGGGCCGGCGCTGCTTGGCCCGGTACCGGTTGATGTAGGTGTTGGTGAGGATGCGGTAGAGCCACGCCTTGAGGTTGGTGCCCTCCCGGAACCCACCGAAGCCGCGGTAGGCGCGGAGATAGGTCTCCTGGACGAGGTCCTCCGCGTCGGGTGGGTTACGCGTCATACGCATGGCGGCGGTGTAGAGCGCCGGCATGTGTTCCATCGCGAGCTCGGCAAAGTGGGCCTGATCGGCCATCACCGGCACCCTACCGGCCCAACTTGAGGCAATAACGAACGGAATCCGTTCGTTATTGCCTCAAGTTCGGCGTCAGGTGCGGGCTTTGCGGCGCGCGGGGGCACGGAGGAGGGCGCTGATCTCGTCCTCGTCGAGGGATTCCTTGGCGATGAGGGCCTCGGCGAGGTTGTCGAGCACCGCCCGGCGCTTGCGCACGATCTGGACGGCTTGCCGTTCGGCCTCGGTGACGAGCCGGCTCACCGCGATGTCGAGGGACTCCATCGTGCGGTCGCTCGAACGCGCCGACGTCGCGAGGTCGCGGCCGAGGAAGACCTCGGCGTCGGGCTCGAGGATGCGGATCCGGCCGACCTCATCGGCCATACCGAACCGTCCGGCATAGTTACGGGCGAGCTCGGTCGCGCGGTGCAGGTCGTCCTCGACCGCGGTCGACGGCTCCCCCGTTGCGACGACCTCGGCGGCCACTCCTCCCATGGTGAGGATCATCTCGGCCAGAAGCTCGCTCTGGGTCAACATCACCCGGTCGGATCGCGGCAGGTTGGTGCGGCCCGCTTGGGCGCCGCGCGACACGATCGAGACCCGGTGGATCTCGGCCGGGTAGTCGACGGCAGTCGCCACGACGACGTGGCCCGCCTCGTGGTAGGCGAGGCGGCGAACCTCGTCCTCGGTGAGCAACCGGCCCTGGCGGCGAGGGCCCGCGAAGACCCGCTCGACCGCTTCCGAGAGGTCCTCACGCCGGAGCATCGACGCGCCGGCGCGCACCGCGAGCAGCGCGGCCTCGTTCATCACGTTGGCGAGATCCGCGCCGCTGCATCCGGGCGTGGCCCGGGCGATGAGCTCGAGGTCGACGTCGGCGGCGAGGCGCCTCGACGCGGCGTGCAGCTCGAGGATCTCGGTACGGCCGTCGACGTCGGGGGCTTCGACGATGATCTGGCGGTCGAAGCGACCAGGACGCAACAGCGCGGGGTCGAGGACGTCGGGGCGGTTGGTGGCCGCGATCACGACGACGCCGAGGCTGGGCGCGAAGCCGTCCATCTGGACGAGCATCTCGTTCAGCGTTTGCTCCCGCTCGTCGTTGCCGCCCCCGACACCGGCGCCCCGCCGCCGGCCGGCGGCGTCGAGTTCGTCGATGAAGATGATCGCGGGCGCGGTCGCCGCCGCCTGCCGGAACAGGTCTCGGACCCGGGCTGCGCCGACACCGACGAGGGACTCGACGAACTCCGAGCCGGAGATGAAGTAGAAGGGCACGCCGACCTCCCCCGCCAGCGCGCGGGCGAGGAGGGTCTTGCCACAGCCGGGCGGACCGTAGAGCAGGACGCCCTTCGGCGGCAGCGCGCCCATCGCCGCGAACCGCGACGGGCTCCGCAGGTAGTCGGCGATCTCGTTGAGCTCGACGATGGCGTCGCCGGCGGCGGCCACATCCGAGAAGCGGTGCGGGTTGGTCACCCCCGTCTGAGCCCTCTTGGCCCCGATGCCGGAGAACGAGAACAGGTCGCGCACCTGGCTCGACCCACCTCGAGACAGCAGGATGAAGATGCCGAAGAGGTTGGCGAGGAGCAGCAGCGGCAGGATGAACTGAGCGAATATCGCGAGGGTCCGCCGGCCCCACTGCTGCTCGACCCGTACGGTCGCGCCCGCCCCGGTCAGCTCGCCGATCAGGGTGGCGGCGCTTCCGCCGTCGTCGGTGTAGGCAGCCCACAGCACCGATCCATCGACGCGCTCGAGCACGATCCGCGCGTCCTCCTCGTAGATGGTCGCGCTGGCGACCTGACCGGCGGCGATCGTGCCCTTGGCCTCGCCGATCGTGACCTCTTCTCCCGGCGTGCTCGGCCCGAGCGCCGCCAGCGACCACCCCAGCACGAGCACCAGCACCAAGGCGCTCACGATGAGCCCTTGGAGGGTGCGAGGCGGCGGTGCGGTTCGGTTCGACTTCGACGGTGGCTTCGACGACATCAGCGTCTCCTGTGGCTTCTGTGACTGTGGTGTACGGGCTGCAAACGGGGGTGCGGGTGGGTGGCGGTGTAGGTGCCGGCGGCCATCGCGGTGACGGCGCCGGCGCCGAGCAACAGCCGCGTGCTCGCCGACAGCGACAACACCGGCTGGGACTCGGGCGAATCCGCGATACCCGCGTTCGGCGCGCTGAGCTGGGCTGGGCTCGCGAAGTTGGGCGTCGGCGGAGCCGGCGGCGGCTGGGCAGGCGGTGAGGGCGCCGGCTGGGAAGCTGCGGCCGGCGTCTGCGGCGGAGGAGGCGGCGGCTCGGCGGGGGGCGGCGCGGCCACTTCGACGGGCGGCGCGGTGACCGGCGGCGGCGGGGGCACGTCGACCGGTGGCTCGGGCGGCGTGAAGGGCTCGCAGGCGAGGAGCGTGACGTCAGCGAGCCGCGGGGTGAGCACGTTGCCATCGAGGTCGAGAGCCGCATAGCTCACCGCGGGCGCCCGTCCGCCGCCGGCGAGGAGGCCGGCAGAGTTCAACGGGTTGCCGGGATCCCGGAAAACCCAGGCGGTGCCGTCGCTTCGGGTGTAGACGACAGAGCCCGCGAGGCACGTGCCGGGCTGGCCCGCCACGAGGTCGTCGATGGGGCCACCGGTCTGCAGCGAGTGGAGCAGCGTGCCGTCGCGACCGTGGACGTCGATCTGGTTGCCGGTGGCGTGGCCGGCGTAGAGGAACTCACCATCGGGGCTGAAGGCGAGCTGGAGGGCCTGATCGGCACGGGGATCGCCGTCGGGGATGATCACGTCGTGCCGCCCGCTCTCGGGGTCGACCCGCACCACGGGATGGGCGAAGGTGGGCTCCGTAGGATCGTAATCCTGAACGACGAGGTCGCCGGTCTGGGGGTCGACCGTCATGTCCTGGTACCAGTACTCCCCGACGGTGCGGAGGTAGGCGCCCGTCTCGGGATCGACCTCGTCGATGATCCCGGATCCGGCGAAGGTGCGATCGGGGTCGGTGCGCATGCCGAAGAGCCGGCCGTCGACGAACTCGAGCTGGCGGAAGGTGTGGGTCTCCTCCCCCAGCCGGGTGTCGGGGCCGAGCATGCCGCCCCACGGTGGGATCAGGTGGAGGTGGCCGTCGAAGCGGTACCCGGTGCTCACGACGAGCCACCCGTCGGGCCGGACTGCCACGTCCATCACCTGCATTTCGGCCGGGTCGGGCACGGCCGACCACTCCCACTGCACGAGGCCGTCGGCTACCACCCCGTAGGCGGCGAAGGTCGGCGTCGAGGTGAACGACACGAGGGCGACCGCAGCGACGGCGGACGCGGCGAGCGCGGCGGCGAAGCTCCTACGGCGGCGGCGTAGCACGTCGATCTACTCGAGCGGGAACGGGCACGACGAGCGCCCTTGGGTCGAGACGATGAGAGTGCACGAACTGCTGAAGCTGTCGCTGCCGCCGGAGCCGTCGAGCTCGGCCCCGCTCGCGTTGCCCGTGCCGTTGATGACGACATGGGTGCCCTGGATCGTCGTTCCGTAGGCGTAGGTGCAGGCCGCTTCGCCGACGATCACGCTGGAGATCGGCGAGCACGAGGTCGTCTGGCCCGTCATGGGCCGGAAGCTGGCCTCCATCGTGATGGGACCGTTGCCGCAACCCTCGGTCGACATCAGCGCGTGGCCGTAGTACACGACCGAGCCCGACTCGTTGAAGGCGGTGAACACTGACGCCCAGGCGGCGGTGATGCGGCAGGTGTCGAACTGGGCCATGGAGGGGTTCGGGCGGGCCACGACGGCGCCCGCCACGATCAGCAGCGCGGCCGCGGCGATCCGCCATCCGGTCGTCCTCAGCATCTGCACTGCTCACCCCCCAGCGAGTCGAACTGCTGCTCTGCTCGGGTCCGAAGATCCCTACGAGCCCGAGGCGGGAATCGAACCCGCGACGTTTCGATTACGAGTCGAACCCTCTACCGACTGAGGTACTCGGGCGCGAAGGACCATGGTACCGACGGCCTCCCACGGGTTCCCATTCGGGCCGCGGCTCAGACGGTGGAAGTCCGGTCGCCGCCGCTCTCCCGAGCGCGGGTAAGCGCCTGGTCGACCGCGACGAGGCTGAACTGTGGGCCGCGCTGGCCGACTACTCCGACCGCGGCCGACATAGTCAGGGGCTCAGGACTGACGCGTCGCCACAGCCGCCGGCTGCGCTCGAGCAGGGCGGTGGCGTCTTCGGCGCTGCGGCCTGGGAGCACGAGCAGGAGTTGGTCGTCGGCGAAGCGGCCGCCCTTGTCCGCGCCGCGGAGGCGCTCACGGAGCAGCCGCGACAACGACCGGAGGACAGCGTCGGCAGCGCCGGGGTCACGGCTGCGGAGCGCTTCGATGCCGTCGACGCTCACGAGCGCGAGCGTTGCCCCCTCGCCGAGACGGCTGAGGGCCCGCCCCGCGGCTCGCCGGTTCAGGAGTCCGGTGAGGGGATCGACATCGCCCGTCCCGTCACCGTCACGGGACCCGAGGCGTTCGACCGCCAGGTGAGCATCCTCCAGCAGGTGGGGCAGGGCCGCCTCCAGTGCAGACCGCGCGGGCGAACCCAGCTCGGCGACCGGTTGGATGGGTTCGCCCCGTCCGAGGGACAGGTCGTGCGGGAGGCCGCGAGGGTCGCCCAGCCGCGCCGGCATCACTTGACCACCCAGGTGACCGACGGCCGCGATCAACAGGCCGACGGCCTCCTCGGCGGTCGCGACGCGCAGAAGGGCTCGGGTCGTGTCCAAGGTCGCCGTCCCGGCGGGGTCTCTGGCGGCCGCGGGTGCGCCCGGCTTCCGGCCCCGGCCGCGCTTGGGCCGGAGGGACGCGGGGCGGCGGACGGGTGCGCTCGGACGGGCCGCTTCGGCCTCGAGCCGATCCGAGAGCCAGACACTGGCTTCGGATGCGGGCAGCGGTGGTGACCACAGGTACCCCTGGGCCATGTCGCATCCCAAACGGAGCAGTGTCGCACGGACCTCGGGGGTTTCGACGCCTTCGGCCACTGCGGTGAGTCCGAGGCTGCGGGCCATGCCGACGACGGCCGCGACGATCGCCTCGTCGTCGGAGTCGGCGGCGCCGCCTCCGCCGCCGAGGCCAGCCACGAACGACCGGTCGACCTTCAAGAAGTCGACAGGGAACCGCCGGAGGTAGCTGAGCGACGAGTACCCGGTGCCGAAGTCGTCAACGCCGATCACGACGCCGAGGTCATGCAGCCGCTCCAGGCCGCGGTGGGTGCTGTCGACGTCGGTCATGAGGGTGCTCTCGTTGACTTCGATCCACAGGCGGGCGGGCTCGATCGCGTTCTCGCTGAGAGCCGCCTGCACCACGCCGGCGAGATCGGGATGGGACACCTGACGCGTCGACAGGTTCACGGCCACCACCAGACCGGGAGGCGCCAGTCCGGCGTCGCACCACGCGCGCAGCTGTCCGCAGGCCTCGTGGATCACCCACTCGCCCAGGGGCACGATCAGGCCGGTCTCTTCCGCCAGCGGGATGAAGGATGCCGGCGGCACGACACCGAGCTGTGGGTGTTCCCAACGCACCAGCGCTTCGAACCCGACCACGCGGTCGCCGTCGAGGGCGAACTCCGGCTGGAACCAGACCTTGAACTCGCGGCGCTCGAGGGCGCGCCGCATCGCGTTTCGCATCTCGAGTCGCTCGATCGCGTCGAGTCGCATGTCTTCGCGGAAGCGCTCCTGGCGACCGCGGCCGGCCTGCTTGGCAGCGTGCAGCGCCACGTCGGCGTCGTGCAGGAGGTCGTCGCAGCGCGCGGGCGCGTCGGTCGACATCGCGATGCCGACGCTGGCCGAGGCGTAGACCTCTCCGCTTGTGGTGGGGAACGGCTCGTCGAAGCACCGGTGCAGGCGGTCCGCGATCCCGTCTACCGCGTTGGAAACGCCTGGAGGAGTGGCTCCGTCCTGCTCGTAGACGACGATGAAGGTGTCCGCGCCCATCCGGCCGACGGTGCCGGCCACGCCGACCGCCGCGGTGAGGCGCCTCGCTGCCTCTACAAGGACCTCGTCGCCCGCGGCATGGCCGTGGGTGCTGTTGACCAGCTTGAAATCATCCAAGTCGACAGCGAAGACCGCGACGGCTGCGCTCGAAGCAGCACCGGTCCGTACCAGGGCGCGTGCAAGGCGGTCGGCGACAAGGGCCCGGTTGGGCAGACCGGTGATGCTGTCGTGGAGGCTCTCACTGAGTTCGTGGTCGCGCGCCCGCTCGGCTGCGACCGCGCCTGCGAGGACGGCAGACACCGCGCCGACGAAGTCGCTGTTCCCTTCGTCGCGATTCGTCGTCGGATCCGGAAGGGCTCCGGCACCGCTGCCGTTCCACGCACCGTCCAGCGCGGCGCGGACGGTCGCTACGTCGGCGCCCGTGAGCTCGGCCACGGTGGACGCCGCCTCAGCGAAGAGCTCGGCCAGGTCGGTCCCCGCGAGGGCGCGGCGCGCGAGCCCGGCGACCGCCTCGTACTGGGACGCGTGTCGCCGAAGGGACGAGTCGACCACCCGGGACATATGAACTGTGTCGATACGGAATGGGCCTAACTTGAGGCTCAGGGACCCGCCCGAGGCCGTTCTGGCCGCGGAATCCCGCCAATTCTGGCGGCATTCCGCGGCCAGAACGGCGCCGTGCGCACGTTATTGCCTCAAGTTCGCAGGGTGGTGAGGCGGCAGAAGAGCCCCGAGAGCAGCAGAGCCTCGGCGGGGTTGCGAATGAGCGCGGCCCCGGCCTCCTGCACCGCGGCGACCGCCTCCACGTCGCGGGCGTCGCCTCCCGCGACAAGCCGGTCGCGGTAGGCGCCCGCGAGGGTGGCCAGCCCGAAGCGGAGCTCGTCGGTGCGCACCCGGCGCTGCTCCCGGCGGTGGCGCTCCTCGAGCTCGCGGCGTCCAGCACCGCGCTCGCCGTACCGTTCGATGCGTTCCTTGAGCTCCGACGCTTCCTCCGCGTGCCGGTCGCGGAGCGGCTCGAGCACACCGTCGGCGGCCGCCAGCAACTCGTCGACCAGGGTCGCCACGGTGGCTCCCGTGCCGTCGAGGCGATCCGGCACCGCACGCCATGCCGCTGTCCGTTCGGAGAATCCGGGGTCCGACGCGAGCAGACGGGCGCGGTCGATTCGCCCCGCAGACGCCGCGGCGGCCGCCTCCGCTTGGGCCCGGTCGACGCCCGAGGCCACGAGGGCTTCGGTGATGTCCGCGACGGGGACGGGGCCGAAGTCGACCCGAGCGCACCGGCTGGCGATCGCTACCAGCTCGGGCGGCACGTGCTCGGCAAGCAGAACGAACACGGTGCTCGGCGGCGGCTCCTCGAGGGTCTTCAACAGCCGCGGGTACTGCTGGGCGACGAGATGAAAGTCGACGAGTACGAGCACCTTCCGGTTGCCCTCCGAAGGGGCGCGAACCGCGAGCCGTATCACCTCGTCCACCTGGTCAGCGGCGATCGATGCTCCCTGCCGCTCGATGATCACCAGGTCGGGATCGGCTTCGGCCGTCACTCTCCGGCACCGGGTGCACCCGCCGCAGCCGCCTTCGTCGCAGAGGAGCCCGGCGGCCAACGCCCTCGCGGCGGCTCGCTTGCCCGTCCCCGGCGGCCCGACGAACAGGTAGGCGTGCACCGGCCGCGGTATGGCGGCCCGGAGCGCCCGCACCGCGGACGGCTGTCCGAGGACGGAGTCGAAAGGGTCGGTTGGGTCGGCGGTTAGGGGGTCAGTCATGGCGTTGGAGGTCGCGGGCTGCGAGGGCGTCGACGACTCTGGCATGCACCTCATCTTCGCTTCCGACGCCGTCGACTACTACCCAGATCCTCGCGTCACCCGCGGCGAGACGGCGGAAGCCGTCGAGGACCCGGTCGTGGAAGGCGGCCCCCGCGGCCTCGATGCGGTCAGGCCGCTCGGCCGCCGCCGTCCGCCGGATCGCCGCGACCTCGGCGGGCACGTCGATGAGGACTGCGACGTCGGGCCACACCCCGGCGGTGGCCCAGTCGGAGATGCGGACCAGGTCGGCGACCTCGAATCCCCGTCCGTGGCCCTGGTAGGCGAGGGTCGAGTAGACGGACCGGTCGGTGACGACATCCCGTCCTGCCTCCAGGGCGGGACCGACTACCTCAGCTACGTGCTGGGCCCGGTCGGCCGCCATCAACAATGCTTCCGTCCGGTCGCTGAGAGGCGCCCCCTCGGCATCGAGGAGCAGGCCGCGGAGTCGCGCACCGAGGTCGGTCCCGCCTGGCTCGCGCGTGAGCACGGCGTCGAGCCGGTCGGCCAGCAGGCGCGCTTGCGTCGACTTGCCGCAGCCCTCGATGCCTTCGAGAGCGATGAAGCGGCCGGTCACACCCGCTGGTCGCTCCGCTCGCGGAGTGCCATCAGCGCCAGCACCCCGGCGCCGATGATGATCAACCCTCCGAGCCAGAGCGTTAGCCGCACCCCGTGCAGACCGATCCCGACACCGAACACCTCGACGTGGCGATCGAACAACCGGGTCGAAAGGCCGTCGAGAACCGAAGACAGGAACGGCGCGGCGGTGAAGGCGAGGATGAGGAAGAAGCGCGCGATCGTCTGGAAGGTGGCGAAGATACGACCGCGGATCGCGTCGTCGACGTTGGTCTGGAGGATCGTGAATCCGAGGACGTACACCGCCCCCGCGCACACACCGAGCAGGCCCACCAGGATCACCGCGTACCGAAGATCCGACATCGATGCCCCGAGGATGATGCTCACTCCCGCGCCGAAGACGGCCGCGACGAAGGTGCCCTCGAGCGGAAGCACGCGGTGGACGAGGGAAAGCGTCACGATCGACACCGCGACCCCGGTGCCGAGGGCGGTGAGAAGCAGCCCGAAGCCCGCTGTGCCACCGCCGAGCACCGCGCTCGAGAACGGCGGGCCGAGGGGCACCAGCATGCCGCCGCCCGCCAAGCCGGTGGCGAACGCGAGGATCACAGCGCGCACCACCCGGCTCTGGTGGATGAAGGAGAAGCCCTCCCGCAGCTCGGTGAGGGTGGCGCCGAGGTTGATGCGGCGTCGGCCGTTGCGGGTGCGGCCCGGCCCGAGGGAGAGCGTCGCGATCAGGCTTGCCGACAGGAAGAAGGTGGCGACGTCGAAGTAGACGGCGAGGTTCTCCTGGCTGACCTGGAGCGCCTTGAAGAGTGCGACGTCGAATCCACCGAGCCACTTGGCCACGCCGGCGAGCGCGGCGAAGACGGCCGTGCCGATCGGGAAGGTGCCATACGCCGCCGCCAACGAGAGGGAGTTGGCGTTCGCGAGGTACTCCGGGCGCACCAGATTCGGCACGCTCGCCTCTTTGGCAGGCGCCCACATCATCGTGAACACCTCGAGCATCAGCGACACGACCACCAACCCGGGGAGGGTGTCGATGAACGGAAGGCAGGCGAAGGTGACGCCCCGGCCGACGTCGCATGTCACCATCACGCGCTTGCGGTTCCAGCGGTCGACCAGCACACCCGCTACCGGCGCGAGGAAGAAGCCGGGTATCAGGCGGGCCGAGAGCACGATGCCGATGGCGGCCTCGGGCGAAGCGCCCCCCACCCGGGCCGCGATCGCGGTGATGGCGACGAAACCGATCCAGTCGCCGAGCGACGACGCCACCTGGGCGAGCCAGAGTCGGAAGAAGGCGGCTGACCCGAAGAGGCGGACCGACGACGGCGACCCACCCAGAGCCGGCTCGGCCCTGTCGAGCCGCGAGGCCGGAATGGTGGGCTCGTCGTGATGCTGGTCCTGGGGCTCGGCAGGCGCGTCGTCGGCGGGCTCACCCACGGGGCATCAGGCTAAGCCGAACCGGCGGGTCGCCGCCGCACCTCCGTTCACAGGTCCGTCGACGGGGGCTTCTTGCGAGAGGCTTTCTTCGCCGCCTTCTTCTTCGTCGCCGCCTGCTTCTTGGTGGCGGTCTTCTTCCCCGACTTCTTCGTGGCCGCCTTCTTTGTAGCCGCCTTCTTCTTGGCGGACTTCTTCCTCGCGGACTTCTTCTTGGCCGGTCCGCGCGCGCGGCGGTCGGCGAGCAGCTCGGCGGCCCGCTCGAGGGTGAGGCTCTCGATTTCGTCGTCCTTCCGAAGCGAGGCATTCACCTCGCCGTCGGTGACATAGGGCCCGTACCGGCCGTCCTTGAGGACAACCGGCTTGCCTGAAGTGGGGTCCTCGCCGAGCTCCTTGAGCGGCGGCGCGGCCTGCTGGCCTCGCCGGCGCCGTGGTTGAGCGAGCAGCGCGAGGGCCTCGTCGACCGTGACGCTGAAGATGTCCTCTTCCCGCTCGAGGCTGCGGGTCTCGGATCCCTTGCTGATGTAGGGGCCGTAGCGGCCGTTCTGAGCGGTGATGGGCTCCCCGTCGTCGGGATGGGTGCCGACCACCCTCGGGAGCCGCAGAAGCTCGAGAGCGACGTCGAGGGTCACGGTGTCGAGGCTCATCGACTTGAACAGCGATGCCGTCCGGGGCTTCTCTTTGCTTCCCGGGTCGCCCTCGCCGAGCTGCACGTACGGACCGAACCGTCCTGCCCGCGCCAGAACCTCGAGCCCGCTCTCGGGATCGGTGCCGAGCGTGCGGTCACCGCTCGGGGCGTCGAGCAATTCGATGGCGCGCTCGACGGTGAGCTCGTCGGGCGCCACATCGGGCGGCACGGAGGCGCGGTCGTCGCCGCGCTGCACGTAGGGCCCGTACTTTCCGACCCTCGCCGCGACGTCGTTGCCGGCGGCATCGACTCCGAGCGGGATGGTGTTGACGGCCGCGGCATCGATCTCGGCGAGGCGATCGGACGCGACGAGGGATCGCAGCCCGACCGCGCCGTTGCCGGCGTAGAAGCGCCGCAACCAGGGCACCCGTTCCTCCTCGCCGCTGGCGATGCGGTCGAGGTCGTCTTCCATCGTGGCGGTGAAGCCGTAGTCGACGTACTGACTGAAGTGGCGCTCGAGGAGCTGAACCACCCCGAAGCCGAGGAAGGTCGGCACAAGTGCGCTGCCTCGTTTGAACGCGTAGTCGCGGTCGAGGATCGTCTCGGCGATCGTCGCATAGGTCGAGGGCCGGCCCACCCCGACTTCCTCGAGGCGTTTGGTGAGGGACGCCTCGGTATAGCGGGCTGGCGGCGAGGTCGTGTGCTCCTTCGGTTCGAGCTCCCCCGCGTCGAGGCGGTCGCCTTCCGACAGCGGCGGCAACGCCCGCTCCTCGTCATCGCGGGTCGCTTCGGGATCGTCGGCGCCTTCGACGTACGCGCGTCGGAAGCCGGGGAAGGTAATCACGGTGCCGCTCGTCGCGAACTCGGCATCGGTGCCGTCGGTGGCCACCGCGCCGAGCCGGACGGTGACGGTCTCGCCGGTCGCGTCGGGCATCTGCGACGCGACGGTGCGCTTCCAGACCAGGTCATAGACGCGTGCCTCGTCGGATGCCACCTCCCGCGACACGTCGTCGGGGTGACGGAACTCCTCCCCCGCGGGCCGGATCGCCTCGTGCGCCTCCTGGGCGTTCTTCACCTTGCGGGCATACACCCGGGGCGCATCCGGCACGTAGGCGTCGCCGTAGAGTCGCCCGATCTCCGCGCGCGCCGCGGTGAGCGCAGTCGCCGACAGCGTCGTGCTGTCGGTGCGCATGTAGGTGATGTAGCCGCCTTCGTACAGACGCTGGGCTGCGGCCATCGCCCTGCGGGCGGTCATGCCGAGCTTTCGGCTCGCCTCCTGCTGGAAGGTCGACGTGATGAACGGCGCGGCGGGAGAGCGCCGGTAGGGCTTGCGTTCTACCGATCGCACCGCGAAGTCAGCGTCTGCGAGGCCCGCCGCGAGGCTTCGTGCCGCGGGCTCGTCGACGAGCACGACCTCATCGGTCGTGAGCCGGCCGTCGCGGCCGAAGTCACGGCCCGTCGCGAGGCGCTGGTGGTTAACCGCGGCCAGCGTCGCCCCGAACGCGTGCGTGCCGCCCGACGGGGTGAACGTGCCGTCGATGTCCCACCACGTGGCCGCCCTGAACGCCATCCGCTCGCGCTCCCGCTCCACGAGCAGCCTCGTTGCGACGCTCTGCACCCGACCGGCAGACCGGCCGCTCGACTTCCGCCACAGCACCTCTGACAGCCGGTAGCCGTAGAGGCGGTCGAGGATCCGGCGGGTCTCCTGGGCGTCGACGAGCCGCATGTCGATGTCTCGCGGGTCGGCGACCGCTTGGTTGATGGCGGGCTCGGTTATCTCGTGGAACACCATGCGCCGAACCGGAACCTGTGGCCCCAGGATCTCCAGAAGGTGCCACGCGATCGACTCACCCTCGCGGTCTTCGTCTGTCGCAAGGTAGAGAGCGTCAGCGTCGCGTAGCAGACCCTTAAGCCTTCTGACCTGCTCGGACTTGGTGACGACGTAGAGCGGCTTGAAGTCGTTGTCGACATCGACACCGTCGCGAGCCCACGGCTCGGACTTGTAGGCGGCGGGGATCTGGGCGGCGTTCGGCGGCAGGTCACGGACGTGGCCCATCGACGCCTCGACCACGAAATCGCGGCCGAGGAAGCCCGCGATACGGCGGGCCTTGGTGGGGGATTCGACGATGACGAGCGACGGCATGTTCGCGAGAAGGCTTGGCAGATGGCAGCGGGATTGTCAAACGGTCAGGGTGCGGCGGGACCGCTGCGGCCCGTCATATTTACCCTCCGGCCTGTCCGATGGTGGGCCCGCTGGGAGGCACGCTGGAGGCGGCCGCACGCGCGTGGCGAACCTGCGCCGCTGACAGCCGGACCAGCGCGAGCACCGCCACCGCACCGGTGGCGGCCAGGAGCAGCGGAATGGCGATCTCCGACGGCTCGGGCCATGCCAGGACTGGGCTGGCGGTGCCGTCCGGCCAGGGCCACAGCACCCGCAGTGAACCCGCCATGAGACCCACCAGAGCCGCCATGACCGTCTCCCGATGGTGGCGCAAGAGCCACTCGAGAAGAGACGAGAACAGGGCCAGCCCGGTGACGGCGCCGGCTGTGAACACTCCGAGCACCACCAGGTCGCGCTCGTTCACAGCGCCCAACACGTGGTCGTAGGTGCCGAGCATGAGGAGGAACAACGACCCCGAGATGCCGGGAAGGATCATGGCGCACACCGCCACCGCGCCCGCCATCAGGACGAACCACAGCGCTGGGTCGGAAGCCGGTGCACCCCGCCAGCCCAGCGCGATGAAGGTGACCGCGCCCGACGCCGTCAGCGCCAGAAGCCGGATGTAGTCGCGCTGGAGGAGCTGCTGCCAGGTGAGGATCGCGGCCGCCAAGACGAACCCGAAGAAGGCTGCGGCCAGCTCGACCGGCCACTCCTGAAGGAGCCGCTCGATGGTGTGGGACAGGACCACGATGGCCAGCCCGATACCTGCGAGCAACGGTAGGAGGAAGAGCCAGTCGATCGCCGCGAGGCCCGCCAGTGCGCCCCTGAGGTCGAGCCGCACGAAGCGGCCGAGGGCCCTAGCCCCTCCGTGCACGGCCGCCAGCAGCTCGTCGTAGATGCCCAGGACCAGGGCGATCGTGCCCCCCGATACACCGGGCACGATGTCGGCGGTCCCCATGCACCACCCGCGCAGAACCTGGGCGGGCACCTTGGCAAGCATTCGGGTGAGGGTACCCACCCAATCGGCGTCAAGGTGAGACGGTCGTGGGCTCCAGGGAGCGGGAGAGCAGCTGGCTGAGGTCGTGCTCACGGACCGGTTTGGAGAAGAGATAGCCCTGGGCGAAGGTGCAGCCGGACGCCCGGAGGCGAGCAAGCTGCTCGGGCTCCTCGACCCCCTCGGCGAGGGTCGCCAGCTTGAAGGTCTCGCCCAGCCTGACGATCGACCGCACCAGGCCGGGACCCTCCTCGGTGGTCAGCGACTGCACGAAGGACTGGTCGATCTTCAACACGTCGATGGGAAAGCGCCGGAGGTAGCTGAGCGACGAGTATCCGGTGCCGAAGTCGTCCAGCGCGAGCCGCACGCCCAGTGCCTTGAGAGCTCGAAGCACGTCTATGGCGCCTTCGATGTCGTCCATTAGGACGGTCTCGGTCAGTTCGAGGACCACGGTCCAGGGATCGATACCGGAGTCCCTGATCGCTGCCGCCACGTCGTCGACGATGTCGGGGTCCTGGAACTGACGGGCCGAGAGGTTGATGGCGACACCGAGCTGGCGCAGCTCGGGATGCTGACCCTGCAGTCGCGCCGCGGCTGCACACGCCTCGCGGAGCACCCACCTGCCGAGCGGCACGATGACGCCGGTCGACTCGGCCACGCCGATGAAGGAGGTCGGTGACACGACACCGCGCTCGGGGTGTTCCCAACGCAGCAGAGCCTCGACGCTGGTGATCCTGCCCGTGGCGAGCTCGACGATCGGCTGGTAGCGCAACGTGAACTGGCCGTCACTGACGGCCCGCCGCAGTTCGGTCGCGAGGGTGAGGCGATCACGCATGGCCTCGTGCATCTCGGGCGCGAAGACGGCGAACTGGTTCTTGCCCCGCCCCTTTGCCATGTACATGGCAACGTCGGCATTCCGCACGAGCTCGTCCGCGTGCTCGCAGTCGTCGCCGCCGGCGATCCCGATGCTCGCCGGAGTGAACACTTCGTGCCCGCCGACGAGGAGAGGAGAACGCATCGTCTCCTGCACCCGTCGGGTGACGCCCATCACGACTTCGGCGTCAGGATCTTCCTCCTCGATCAGCACGGCGAACTCGTCGCCCCCGAGGCGGGCCACCGTGTCGCCGGGCCGCACGCACTGTTGCAGGCGCCGCGACAACAGTTGGAGCACAGTGTCGCCCGCGGCGTGGCCGAGCCCGTCGTTGACCGCCTTGAAATCGTCGAGGTCGATGAGCAGCAATGTCACGTGGTTCCTCGATCGCTTGGCCCGCGCGAGGGCGAGGCTGATGCGGTCGCGCAACAGCGCCCGGTTGGCGAGCTGAGTGAGCGGGTCGTGCAGCGCTTCCCGAATGAGCTGCTCCTCCAGCACCTTGCGTTCGCTCACGTCACGGGTGTTGAGCACGATTCCGCCGACGTTCGGGTCATGCAGCACGTTCCGGACGATCGTCTCGCACGCCGCCCAGTCACCGCTGCTGCGACGCATGCGCCACTCCGCAGAGATGCCGACATCGGGTTGGGCAACCGCCTGAGCGATGACGGCGCGGGCGCGGTGCATGTCGTCGGGGTGGAGCAACTCGGCGAGGGCGCGGCCGACATAGTCCGAGGGACGGAACCCGAGCACCCGCTCTACCGAAGCGGTCTGGTACACGATCAACCCGTCGTCGTCGATGAGGGTGATCACGTCGGACGAGCTCTGGAGAAGGGACCGGAAGCGGACCTCGCTCTTGCGCAACTCGGCGGTGCGCGCGCTCACCTCGGCTTCGAGGCGCCGCGCCACCGAGGTGCCGTCGAGCACGGTCACGACCTGGCGACCGAGCACCAGGACTACCGCCGCCACGCCGATGAATCCGAGCACCGGCGCGAAGTTGCCGTCGACCAGGAAGGGAAGAGCACCCGACACCGCGATGGCGACAGGGACCGCGGTGAGGAGGACTCCGCCTCGGGCGGTGCGATCCGACCGGTCCGGTTGGTGGGTCCCGGGCAGGGACAAATCGGCGGCGGCTCCGATGAGGAGCCAGGCGAGTGGCCACCCGGCGAGCAGGATCCCGCTCGCCTCGGCATCGCTCAGCCGTGCGGTGGCGAAGCCGGTGTCGCCGAGCGCGAGGGCGAGCAGCCCGACGGCGAACAATGCGAGCCACGTCCGGCCGGGGCGGGGAGCACGCGACAGCACGAGCAGCACGAGTGAGCAGGCGAGGATGTCGCCGATCGGGAAGGAGAGGACCAGGATGCTCTCGATGGCCGAAGAATCGACCGCGAGACGCTGGGCGAGTACGACCGCACCGCCAAGAAAGACGAGGGAGACAGTGGCGATCGCGACGTCGAGCACCATGCCGACCCAGTCGTGTCCTCGCAGGGCATTCAGGGCGAGCACGAGCGCGGATGCCGTGACCATGGTGAGGGCCGCGAGCTCGAGCGCGGCGACTGGCGCGGCCGAAACCTCGTGGCCCGCGAGTGGAAGAAGGCCACGCACGCCAAAGGCGATCGCCCATACCAGGGCCCCCGCGGCGAGCAGATACCAGCGGAGTCTCGTCCCGGGCGCTTCCCGGGTGGCGGCACGAACCGCGCTGTCGACGGCATACAGGGGTGCGCCCAACAGGAGCAGCACCACGGCCAGCTCGGGCGGGGGAGGACCACTGAGCGACTGGTCACGCAGCCACGACAGTGTGACGGCCCCTAGTGCGGCCAGGGCGGCAATCCATGCCGGGCTACGTCGTAGAACCGCCGAGATGTCCACCACACCTTCTGTCGGCCACGAAGAGTGACGCCTGATCCTCCCGCCGGGAATTAGCCCGTTCGACCCAGCCCGGTTGCGGAGTTTGCCCTCATTCGGGTCCGATAACGCTGGGTAGAGACCTGGCATGGAATCCTCCGGTGCCGCCCACAAGACCGCGCACGAAACCCTCGGTCCCGATCTCCTAACGCTGTTGGAGGGATCCGGACCGTTCACATCCGTGTACCTCGACGTGACCGCAGGGGTGGAACAGGCGATGACCCGGGCCATGCTCCACTGGAAGAACGCCCGCCGCGAGCTGGAGCGCGACGGCGCGCCGGCGAGCGCCCTCGACGCGATCGAGGAGGCCCTTCCCACGTCCTCCGGCGAGGGCGACACCTTGGCCGTCATCGCGGACGCCGAGAGGGTGCGCTACCGCGGTTTTCAACCTGAGCCCCCCGCCCGTGACGTCCACCGGGTGGGCGCGCTCCCCTACGTCGCGCCGCTCGTGGAGTGGCGCCAGTCGATGCCCAACCATGCCGTCGTGCTGGCGGACCGGACGGGTGCCGACATCGTCGCGTTCCTCCGCGACTCCGCGGACATCGAGCGCCACATCGAGGGCGACACCACCAACATCACCAAGGTGCATCCGGGAGGCTGGTCGCAACGCCGGTTCCAGCAGCGGGCCGAGAACACGTGGGAGGCGAACGCCACCGACGTGGCCCGCACCGTCACCGAGCTCGTCGACCGGCTCGGGGTGCGGGTCGTTGCGGCCGCCGGCGATGTGCGAGCGACCCAGTTGCTCAAGGACGAGCTGCCCGACAGGGTCACAGAGCGTCTGCACCTGGTGCAGGGCTCCAGGGCCGAAGACGGCTCGGTCGACGAAGTCGCCCACGAAGTCACCCGCCTGGTGGCCACTTCGGTAGCGGGCGACACCGTCGCGCTCCTCGAGAAGTTCCGAGAGGAGCGCGGTCAGCACGACCGAGCCGCGGACGGGCCCGCCCGCACCATCGAGGCCCTCGCCGCGGGCCGGGTCGAGACGCTGCTCGTGCACGACGACCCCGACGACGAACGCACCTGCTGGATAGGCCCGGAACTCGCCCACATCGCGTCCGACCGGGTCGGGATCGACGCCCTCGGCGCCGAGGATGCCACCGAAGCGCGCCTCGTCGACGCCCTCATCCGAGCCGCGGCCGGCACAGGCGCCGGTGTCTGGATCGTGCCGAAGTCGGGCGGACCTACCGACGGGGCCGGCGCCATCCTCCGCTGGTGACCACCGTCCCACCCCGAACTTGAGGCAATAACGAACGGAATCCGTTCGTTATTGCCTCAAG
>CAZWDB010000056.1:0-29353 GCA_964632885.1 uncultured Acidimicrobiales bacterium
GCGCGGGAGCCGGGACTGCCCCGAGACGCCGAACTGGGACGACGGATACGTGCCGTTTCTTGGTGGCACGGACACCTACCTGAGGCGCTCCTATCCGGAGATCGCAAGCGCCCGGATCGACGGGTCGGCACTCGGTTCTCGCGCGCCAGATCGCTCAACGCGTGTAGTGGCACGCTGGCTTGGGCTCATCGTGCCGGGTCGGTGGTCCTCACCCGTGCTGATAGAGACCGCTCGAGAGCCCCGATGTCGACTCGCAGCGCGCCCTTGATCGGCGTCGTGGAATGGTCTTGCAGGAGGCTCCGGGGTCAGCCTCACCGCGCCCATAGCAGCCTTTCAGGTTCCTGCCGCCAACACCCACGTGGTCCCGTCAAGCACCCAGTCCAGCAGTGCATTTACGTCGGGCTCATAGCGATCGGTCGTGTCGACGCGGATGGTGGGGACGTCAAGGTCGAGAGGCTCAGACCACCGCCGCGGCGCGGCTTCTAGGCGGAGCCGCTCCAGCTGCGAGACCACGGCAGCGGTGGCGCGGGGGTCGGACTTCACGCGGGCCAAGAAACGAGCGGCTGAGTTGGCTGCATCGGTGTGCACCATCACAAGCCGAGCGCGAGGAAGCAGCCAGCGGGTGATGTCCGGCTCAGACACCCGGCGTGCATCGTTCCGTCTCCGACGACGCTGACGCCGTGGTCCAGAAGATGGGCAAGCGTGGAGTACCAGGCCTCATGAAGGCGGTCAACGAAGACGCTGTCAGCCTCGGTCGGTGCGCCCTCTGTTAGCCACAGCCCTTCCCGAAGCGAGTCGCGGTTGAGGTGAGGTACTCGCAGCCTGTCAGCGAGCAACCGGGCGAGCGTCGTCTTGCCCGAACCCGGCGCGCCCGTGACGAGGACCATAAGGGGTCGCTTCGGGTGGTCGACACCAACGTCGTAGCTTCCCAGCACTGGCAACAGGCTAGGAGCTGTACGCTTCCGCAGCATCCGGCACTGGTGCCGTGTTCCAGGGGTCAGCAACCGCTTTCCGGACCACCTCACGCCCGGCGGGCCGTGCACACGTAACGACGGCTTTGTAGCCAACCACGTCGCGCCAGATTGCTCACCTCTGGAGTCGTTCGCCGGTGGGGCTGCGGCTGTCGGAGACACAGTCGGCCAACGATCACCTACTGCTCAGCCGCGGCGGGTAGCGCCGAGGTCTGCGGCGACCGTCGCGAGTTCTTCGAGTGTGAGGGGTTGCGATGTCCAGGCGGGAGTCAGCGCATCACCACGGGTCCGTGGGATCACATGAAGATGAAGATGGAAGACGTCTTGCCATCCCGCCTCGCGGTTGAACTGGAAGAGACTCATACCCTCTGGGGCCAGGCGTTCCATCAGGATCGAGGAGGCGCGGTGCGCGCCTGCCATGACGGAGGCCGCCACCTCGACTGGTGCGGACAACAAGTCGGTGTGGTGGGCTTTCGGGACGACGAGGGTGTGGCCTTTCGCCTTCTGCGTCTTGTTCAGGAACCAGAGGGTCTGGTCGTCTTCGCCGATCACGAACGCGGTCTCGTCCTCGTTGACGATGCGACAGAACACGCAATCCACATGCGTCAGCCTGCCGCACTCACGCGGCCGGCAGCAGTCGCGTTCTCGCAGCGCGGTCTCGCGCCACGTCGACAGTGACGGTGCTCTGGCCGAGTCCGTTGCCCGCGAGATGAACTCCCGGGCCAAGCGCACCCCACGGCGAGGAGTGACACGGCTAGCGCGGACTCGGTCGCGTAGGGGTCCGCGACTGCAGCGCCGCAGCAAGGCGGCGCCGGATCGGCTTCGAGTCGCGAGGCTGGGCACTCGCTTCGCGTTCGGGTGCAGAATGCCGGCTGTGACTCGACGCAGCGGCTCGCGGCTCGACGTCCGCCGGGCCGCGTACTCAACGCTGAGCGGGACTCTTGCGCATTTGGACGAGGCTGGCCTCCGAGCCATCGTGCCGCGTCGCGGGTGGAGCCAGAACAGCTGGGGTGCGAGCAGTCCTGGAGCGGTGGGAGAAGTTCCTGTGTTCGTAAAGCGCATCCCGCTCACCGAACTCGAATCCGACCGGCCGTTCTCGACGCGGAACCACTTCAGGATGCCCGCGTTCTACAACTACGGCGTCGGTTCGGCGGGCTTCGGCGCGTGGCGGGAGCTCGTCGCCCACATCAAGACGACGGGATGGGTGCTTGAGGGCGTGTGCGAGAACTTCCCGCTGCTCCTGCACTGGCGCGTTCTGCGACGCAAGGACCGCGGCGGTCAGCCATCGGGTGCGACCTCAGCTGACTATCTCAAGCGGTGGAACAACAGCAAAGCCATCGGTGCCTACATGTCTGCCCGAGACGTCGCGCCGTACGAGATCTGGCTTGTGCTTGAGCATGTGTCCCACGTCCTCGCGCGGTGGCTGCCCGCGCATCCCGAGCGAACCGGCGACGTGGTCGCTCAGGTGCTCGACACGATCACGTTCCTGCGCCGAAACGGCGTCGTTCACTTCGACGCCCACTTCGGCAACATCGTCACCGACGGGTCTACGGCGTTCCTCACTGACTACGGGCTTGTCAACGACGGCCGCTTCGACCTCACCAAGACGGAGCGGACCTTCCTGGAACGGCACTCGCACTACGACTATGGCGCATTCCTTTCGCAGTTCTCCCCCTGGTGGGTTCTCCGGGTGCAGAAGATGACACCCGAGCAACAAGCGGAGCTGAACGAGGTGTGCTCGATTGAGCCGGGGATGCCGTATCCGGAGATCCTCGGACGCGTGATCGACCACCTCGACGAAGTGATGAACCGGCAGCTGGTTCCCGTCCACCCAGCGCTCTTTGAAATGCTGCAGCGCCACCGGGACGTCATCGTCTACATGTTCGACTTCTACGGCCAGCTGAGTAGCAATCCCCGCAAAGACACCCCCTTCGACGACGACCTCGTGCGTCGCGATCTCACCGCCGCTGGCGTCTCGCTGTAGCTCCAGGCAACGGCGCGATGGAGTCATCACGGCGGCGACCGCCTACGGCTCCGACCTGCGTAGGTTTCACAGAACTTCAGTTCGCACTTTGGGTGCAACCGAGTGTCGGTGTTCTAGCAGTGGAGTGCCGCCTCGTGGCACCGCAGCTCGGTGGTGCGGCATGTCACGGGGTCCAAACGGCGAGGTCGTGACTGAAGTGGACGCGGGTAGGACGGGCATCGATGAGTCGGCGAGCTGATACCGGCGTTTGTTCGGCGAGGACGACGCCGCCGTAGCCGGGGCCGCCCGCGGCGATCTGCTCGTACTCCTCTTTCAGGTAGATGGCCTGGCCGGCAAGGGCGATCAGCCCGTCCTCGGTGTCGACGATCAGGGACTGGTGGCCGGGTGTGTGTCCGGGCGTTGACATCGCCGTGATGCCCTTGGCGATGACTGCGTCACCGTCGATGACGACGTATTCGACCCCGGGGAAGTCGATCCACTCGGGGACGGTGTAGTCACGCCCGCCGAGACGGGCCGCTCGATGCTCGGCCGCCTGGACGTAGATAGGCACGCCGGGGAACAGCGGATTCCCGCCGCAGTGGTCGAAGTGAAGATGGGAGTTGACGATCGCCCGCACGTCTTCGAGCCTGATTCCGTGGCGGCCGAGCTCGACTTCGATGGGCCGCTCGATGAGGTTGTAGTGGTCGAGTAGCCGGGCGCCGTACTTCGAGGACACCGTCGGGAAGGTTGGTCGCCCGATGCCGGTCTCGAAGAGGATGACCCCGCCGGTTTGCACGATGGCGAAGGCCAAGATTGCGCCCATCTTCCCGGCGAGGTGCTGGAGGGGATGTCCGGGCGGAAACTCCTCGGGGAACGGCTGGTCGGCGACGTGCGACGGGATCAGGTCGTCGAGGTGGGGCGGCTTCACCCCGCCGGAGCGTACAAAGCTCGGACCACTCGCGCAACCGGATGGTTGCGTATCTCGACAGTGCGGAGCGCATCGGTTCCGTGCCGACGGACTGGCCGGTAGGCGGCGTGACGTCCAGCCCGGCGTGGGGGCCTGTGGGCCCGCAGCGTCTGGCGGTTTCAGGCCGGAACTGTTGGCTTGGCGGGCGCGGCGGTGTGGCCGGAGAGTCCGACGACGAGCCAGGCGACCCAGGCCCAGTGGATCACGAAGACCGGCATGAGGTCGCGGGTCGCGGCGTAGAGGAGGCTGAACAGCACGCTGGCTACGAATACGGCGAACAGGCTGACGAGGAGGTTGCCGCCCAGTGAGGTGATGTGGGCGAGCGCGAACGCGACCGAGGAGATAGCGACGGCGGCGGCGAGCGATCCGGTGATGCGTTCGAGGAAGGTGATCGCGAAGCCGCGGTAGAGAAGTTCTTGGAGGTAGATCTGCGGGATTCCGAGGGCGACGAGGGTGATCTGCTGGGCGGTGGTGTAGTCGCCGCCGCCGCCGGCGCCGGCCGAGCTGGTGGCGCCGCCCCATGCGCCGGTGTGGCGCCGCCAGATCAGCCAGCCTGCTCCCGCGGCGATGACGACCGCGACCGCCGCCCAGGCGGCGTGCGGTCGAACCACACCGATGGAGGCGAGCGTGTCGCCTCGTCGACGGACCGCCCAGACGGCTACGCCGGCGAGGAGGAGTTCGAGGGCGGTGACCGCGGCGATGAGGGCTACCCCTTGGCGGCCGCCGGCGGCGGGGTCGGTGATGGCCGGCAGCGCCAACGCGAACAGGAACGGCACGATCAGCACGGCCGCGACAGCGAGCACCTCGATGCCGTCGACGCTGGCTGCCGCAGATGTGGCCACGGTGGTTCCCCCAGTCTGTTGGTCAGGTCTTGGTCTTGCGTCTCGGCGGCCGCATACGGCCGCGAGCCTTCTGGTCGTCCATCCACACTCGGAGCTGTTCGGCGAAATAGTGGAAGGCCGCGGCCTCCACCCGTGCCATGTCCCCGGAGGCCATCAGGTCCAGATGCAGGCCCCGCAGCACGGCGCGGACGACGGTGGCAACCATCTTCCGGTCGGCTGGGTCGACCACGCCGTCCAGCTCCAGCCCCACCTCGAACAACCCCAGATCGTTGTAGGAGGCCAGGAAGTCGCCATACACATCAGGCTGTTCGACTGCGAGCGCCACGACATGGAGACGGAACCGCTCGAAGGCGAGTGCCTCGGCGGTGACCGACATCTCCCAGCCGCGCGCCACGACGTCTTGGGGTGCAACACCTTCGTCGAGCATCGAGGCATACAGCGCATCGCGGCGCCGGTCGGCTTCCGCGATCGCCTCAACAACGAGCTGTTCCTTCGACCCGAAGTGATGCATCAGCAGCTTCGGTGTCCCGCCGATCGCGGCCGCCAACGGCCGCAGCGACAAATCGGCCAGACCGTGCTCCAGCAGGTAATCGACCACCGCGTCGAGCACCTCTTGACGCCGGACCGGATCGGGCGGACGCCCACGCCGAGCATTCACGACACGAACGTTACCGGAAACAACTGTGTCTGTAAAGAGAGGACGCCGCCGCCGCTACACCCGCCGTACTTATCGACGGCTGCGGTCGATGCGTTGACGCGACCGATTGTTCCGCCGCCCACCTCACGCTCGCCGATGGGGCGCCTTCGGTGGACTGGACGCCTCCCTGTCGAGCGTCTCCTCCGCGAAGACTATTGGCCGATGCGTCCGTCGATTCTCTCTCGTAAGAGGTCGACGTGACCGAGGTGCCGGCCGTACTCCCAGATCATCCCGAGCAACATCACGCGGAGCGAGGTGGCACCGTGCCAGGGATCGTTCCCGGTGACGTCGAGGTTCGATGCTTCGGCCACGAATCGCTCGGCGAAGGCCACCTCGGCGCGCCATGCGTCCCATGCCTCGGCAACAACCTGAGGGTCGGGCAACGCGCCGTCGAAGTCGCCGTCAGGCTCGTCGTCTGAGGAGAAGAGTTGCGGGACCGGTTGTCCCGCCATCATGGTGCGGAACGTCGCGCGCTCCACCTCTGCCAAATGGCGCACCACTCCCAGCAACGACATGGTCGACGGCTCGACCGAGCGCCGGGCCATGGCCTCGGCGTCAAGGCCTTCGCACTTCATCTCGAGGGTGAGCCGCGCACACCGGAGGGACTCGATCAGCGCGCTCCGCTCGTCGCTCACAGGCGGTCCGTCCTCACGAGGGTCGTCTTTGAGGTCGATGAACATGTCTGCTCGCCTACCGCTCAGATTGTCCCCGCTGAGCTCTCCCATGACTGCGAGCATCGCGAAGGTCCTCGCGGGCCTCAAGTGATTACCGCCCGCGTCCCGACCAGATCGACGGCGACGGTCGGTCCTGCAACGCGCCATAACACCGCTGCTTCACCGGTGACCCGCACGCCGACTCGGGCGGTGGACACGGCTCGCAGCCCAGACAAGCCCCGCGCCCTCCGGTCCGGCGCGCGGGTTCCTACTCGCCGGTTGAGCCGTCGATCAGTTCGCGGATGACATCGGCGTGACCGTTGTGGCGCGCATACTCGTTCAACGTCTTGACGAGCCAGAAGCGCAGCGAAAGCCCACTGGCGCCGCGGTCATCGAGCGAACCTGCTCCGGCGATCACCTCCCGCGACCCGTCGACTTCCGCACGCCAGGCGCCAAGGGCCTCGTCGGGAGCCGCTTTGGCAGCCGACTCGAAGTCGTTGTCCCGCCCCTCGCCGAAGGGATCGGTCCCAAACGCCATATCCGGTAGATCCTGTCCACCGAACACCCGGCGGAAGTACGTCCGCTCGATCTCTGTGAGATGCCGGACAAGACCGAGTAAGGACGTGGCGGAGTTCGGGATGGGACGGCTCGCGAACTGCTCGGACGTCAAGCCCTCCACCTTCATGGCCAGCGTCTCGCGATGGAAGTCGAGCCATCCCACCAAGATTGTCCGTTCATCGCCCTCGACAGGCGGCTCATCTCGCGGCACTCGCTCTCCTCCACGCTCTCGACTTCCGACCCTAGCTAGGCCGTGTCACCCGTACGGATCGACGGGAAGGCCCGTCAGCTTGGCGGCACCGAATGTTCGCGTCGGAGCTCGCGGGTTGAGCGGCCACAGCCCCCAATACGCGGTTCGGTGCGTTCGTCTCAAGTCCCGGTAAACGGCGGGCGAGCACCTTCGGTACCTCGTATCGTTCGTAGATGGACGTCTACGAGCGGAGCGCTCACGTCTACGACCTCATCCATGCAGCGCGCGGTCGCGACTGCAGCACGCAGGCGGAGCAGCTGCTGGAGCTGATCAGGCCGCGCTGCCCGGATGCCCACTCGCTCCTCGACGTCGCATGCGGGACCGGCCTTCACTTAGCCGGCCTACGTGGTCACTTCAGTGAAGTTGCCGGCGTGGACATCAGCCAGGCGATGCTCCAACGTGCTCGCTTGGTGCTCGGCGATGTCCCGCTCGAACTGGGAGACATGCGCACGTTTCGGTTCAGTCGGCGGTTCGACGTCGTGACCTGCTTGGCCAGCAGCATCGGCTACCTACTCACTCTCGACGATGTGCGGCAAGCAGTTGCCAACATGGCAGGTCACGTGGAGCCGGGCGGCTTGCTCATCGTCGAGCCGTGGATCCACCCTGACCGGTGGCGCCTTGGTCACCGCATAGCCGAAGCGGCCAACGGCGACGGCCTCGCTATAGGCCGCGTATCTGTCAACGGACGCGAGGGCCATGTGAGCACCTTCGACTTGTACTGGACGATCGCCAGCGACGAAAGCGTCCAGCAGTTTATGGAGCCACATCGGATGGGCCTCTACTCGCCCGAGCAATACATTGACGCCTTCCGAGGCGCCAACCTCACTGTCGAGCACGAGGAGACCGGCCTCACCGACCGCGGGCTGTTCATCGGACACAAACCCGGAGGTTGAGACTGGACTCAGCCGTACCTATCGACGGGTCGTGGGCATGGGGCTGCGCGACCGAACGACGCCGTGGGGGCGTGGAAGTGGCCCTAGCCCGGCTCCGCGGTGGGTGCTAGAGCGCCTCGCGTCGGCTGGATCGACGTCACTGAGAGGACGGGCGTGTCGGGGCAGTATGGGAGACCGGTTTCCAGGACGACCGGATCGTCTCCAGCGGGCAGGCCGATGCGGAGTGCCGAGCTCTCCCGAGCCGGTGTCGCCTCGTTGCAGGTGAGAGCAGAACCGACCGCGAACGAGGCATCATCGCCGGGCGCGAGGATCACGACGCGGGGCGCCGGAGGGTCATAGGTCGCGAAGCTGGCACCGGCCCTGACAGGGATATCGAGGGCTTCCCCATCCGCTCCTAGGAGTTCCAGTTCGGGATGACCCTGGAGGCTGCAGCGCACATCAGTGTTCTTGAGGGCGAAGTAGTCGGCGCTCTGGTTAGAGGCCGAGGCTCGTCCCTGGTGGGAGACTCGCAGCTGGTCACTGCGACAATCGAGGACGGTCGTGGAGGCAGGATCCCGGTCGGGCTCGTCGCGGTCGGCCATTACTCGTAGACCGGCGGCGGTGACGCCAGCCACGGCGATCGCTGCGCCGACGAGAAACCACTGCCACCGCCGGCGACGCGCCATGCCCACCAGTCTGCCTGCGGAAATCGCACACGGCCCGACGGTCGGCGCTCTTACCGAGCGAGGGTTGTGGGTACTTCCGCGGGTAAATACACCCGGCCACCATTGCTGTTGCTATTCCCATGGCATGCGCGTAGGTTGACGGTGATGGTGTGGTCTGCGGTCGTGGACGAGCTTGGGTTCGAGTTTGCGATTACGACACTGAGCGAGGATGAGCGCACGGTCCACACCGACTTCCGTCGCGGCCCACGGCCCAGCGGCCACGAGACCCGTGACAGCGCTCGCCAAAAGCTGAGCCAAGGCGTGTCTCTCGGCGCTCTGACTGTGACCTACGAGTCCCCGGAAGCGCGCAAGCCAGCTGCGGTGAAGCTCGAGCTCCGCGACGGCATATCCGCCTCGGCGATGTCGCGGTTCGCGTGGACGTACTGGCTCACGTGTGCTGACGAGGTGGTCCGCGCCGGACCCATGGAGGTTCCGGACGACCGACTGGCAGAAGCGATCAAGGCCAGCGTCGGTCGACCGGGCCGAAGAGGGCATCCGGCCGGATTCCATGAGAAGGTCGCGCGCCGCTATAGAGACCTCCGCCTTCGCGGCGAGCGCGCGCCGGTAGCGGCCATCGCGGCTGAGGCGGGCGTCTCGCGGAACACAGCTGCAGGGTGGATCAAGCAAGCACGACAGCGCGGTTTCCTCAGCCAGCCGAAGTCGTCATAGCGGCGGCATTGGCGATCGTCAACGCTCCTCAGGCAGCTCTGGCCGGGAGCTGTCACACAACCAATGCCGCGACCTATCGGGTCCGCGCTTATCCCAGTCGCGACAGAATGCTCAGCTCGCGGTAGATGCTCGGACCTGGCCGGGCGTCGATGACTTGGGTGTGTCCTGTCGCGTACCGTCGTGGTCGTGCCCGAAGATGCCGCAAGAGGTCGAGCGGGACCAGACAAGGCGGAGCGCCGAGCGGCGCGAGAGATGGTCGGGACCTATCACAAGGAGCAGCTGCGCGGGTTGCTGGAGCACGTTCGGCACGGTTTCGCGCAGCTCGACGCCGGGGAGATCGACGAATTCGCGCTCGATGACCTCATCCACCGCTACAAGAAGGCAGCGACGAAGCTCTGGGCGTTCTGCGGCGGTGGGCGGGGTAGCATCCTGGATGCCGCAACCGCGATCGACTATCTACGGCAGCGAGGGCAGTCGCCGCCGGACTGGTGGAACGAAGCTGCACGTCAGGACCGAGCGTGACGTAGCGACTCGCACGGGATCGACGGTGCGGCCCAGTCGTGTCCTCCGGCACGGTGCGCAACATGATCGACCAGGGCCAGCTCGTCCTCCACTCATTCGAACCGGTGAAGGGACAAGAAGAAGAGATGGCAGCCAGCCCGGATCTCGAACGCGAGGGCCGCGACATGGCGGCCGTCGCGCACGCCGCCGCAGCCGACGCGTGGAGGCGCGACGTCGAACGTGCCGGACGGCCACCCCTCCGAGCCGACCGCATACTGTTCCACGCCGTCCACGACGCGAGCCACCACCAGATGGACGTCGGGCGTGTGCTGTCTGCGCTGGGGCTGGGCGCCGTCGGCGCCGGCCGCGGCCGGCCAGGACGGGTCGCGCAGATCAACACCTCGGCGGGCGGCGTACCGAAGAGCCCGGTCGACACGGTCGACATCACCTCGGACGGGTTGGTGGGCGACCGCCAAGGGGACGAAAAGCACCACGGTCGACCCTTCCAGGCGGTCTGCCTGTGGTCCACCGACGCCCTTGCGGACCTGACCTCGGCCGGACACCACCTCTTCGCCGGCTCCGTAGGTGAAAACCTCACGGTCGAGGGGCTCGACTGGGCCATGCTCCGACCGGGCGCCCGTCTGCGCGTCGGTTTCAGCTTGCTGGAACTGAGCTCCCCAGCGGTTGCGTGCCAGAAGCAGGCCCAGTGGTTCACCGACCGCGACTTCACCCGCCTGGCCTACGAGAACAACCCACAGTGGACTCGTTGGTACGCCTGGGTGCGCGAGCCCGGGGTCGGTGGGGACCAATGACGAGGTCCTGATCATCTGAGTTCGAGGAGCATCCCTCTGTGCCGACGTCTCGGCGTCTGCGGACGAGGTAGTCAATCGTCTCGGGTCGGTCAGGAAGCCGGCACTTCACTTTTTGATCGCTCAACGATAAACGCCTGACATCGTCATCGCTGCGCGACCCCCGACGCCTCAGCGACCTGTTCGGCCTCAGCATCCAACACGCCATCCGCTACACCGACGCCATCCGCGAACCAAAGCTCCCCAAGGATCCCCGCAATCCAGCCTGACCACTGGCGTGAGTCGATCGGAAGATCACGCTGTTCGATCGCCCCGCGCTCAGTAACCCCAACCACAGCTTCGTGGGCAGGGGCAGGATGGTTGAGACGCAGCGGCAAAGGAGCGCCATGCCAGCGGCAAGCGACCCCAGAGACGCAATCATCCAGAAGCTCGGCGAGCCGGTCATCGACAGACCCATCTCGGCAGCGAGAACAGAGACGATCGACTTCCTCAAGCAGCGAACCGGAGCACAAGTCATGCTCTTCGCTGTCTCCTACACCGACATCGACGACAGAGAACACATCGACATCCTCGGCGCCCGACGGCAAAGCGATGGATGGGTGGCCGACGGCGGCACCCGCGGCAGCGGCCCAAGCCCACACAAGGACCACCCCTGGCTCAACTACGCAGGCTGGTGGAACAAGTACATGCTCTGCGTCGGAGGCGAAGTCGCCGGCGACAGAAGTGACCAAGTGCGACGCGTCCGACTGACCTTCGTCGACCAGACGACCGTTGAAGACGACGCGGACCGCGGAGTCACGTTGTTCATCGTCGAACACGGCGTCCAGCTGCCCGGAGTCGCCGACCTGTTCGATGACGCCGGGACCGTCGTCAGCTCGCACGAAGTGTTTAAGCCGCTCGCCGGACTCAAGCCGCGATAAGCCCCGGACCAAGCCATGTCCACCCACGACAGCATCTTCGGCACGAACAATTGGGCGATGGTCATCGTCAACGAAGATCCCGCCGCCGACCTGCAGAACCTCTTTCGAGCGCTCCGCGGACTGACGCACAGCAGCAATCGGTACCGAAGCAGCTGGATCGGACGGATACATCCGAAGAAGTGAACGTGCAGCTCACACAGCGGCGCGACCGATGTCACGAACTCCCCCAACCGATCGATTCGATCACGAAGGACGTGCAGCCGAGGCTAACCGCGTCAAGCGCCAGGTAGGACGAGGCCGGGTCGCTTGAGTACTCATCCGTTCGATGCTCAGCGAACCGGCCGTCGCAGGTTGCGGGCCGCGGGCTCATCGAAGCCAAGCGACCGATAGAGCGCCTCGCCGGCAGCGGTCGCGTGTACCTCAACGACCTCGACCTCACGCGCGTCGAACCAGGCCATTAGGGCCGACATCACCGCACGCGAGGCGCCACGACGCCGATACCGATCGTCAGTCGAGACCCACTGGACAAAGCCCGCTGTGCCCTGTGGACGCCCGGGTACGGGAAGCCGACAGTGGATCGAGCCGGCTGCGACCGCGATGAGGCGATCCTCGTCATCGGGGCTATCAACCACGAACACGCCAACGTCGTCGCCGAGCCGCACCATCAGATGGACCGATGCAGCCGCCGTCCACTGGGCGTTGGCCGGCGTGCCGAGGGCGTAGAACATGAGCGCGGCGAGCCGCAACACCTCGGAGTGGTCATCGGACGTCGCAAAACGAGCGTGCACACCTTCCATCATGCTCGGCACCCGTCAGACGACGCGAACGACGGCAGCGGCGCGTCGGTTGTCGCGACCGATTGTTCGACGTGGTTGTGACCCGCACGCCGATTTCGTCGCGCTGCCAGAGCACCATCCTCAAGGGCCGTCCGCTGCTTGGAAGGGGTGGGTGAACCCACGTCATTCGGTCGCGAAAGTGACCGCCTCGACGTTGTTGCCATCGGGATCGCGGACGAAGCCGCCGAAGTAGTTCGGCCCAAACCACCACTCCTGCGGCTCGTGAAGCACCTCAGCGCCCAGCGATCGGGCAGCCTCGACAAACGCCTGCACCTCGCTACGCGATCGAGCTCTGAACGCGAGGTGCACATCGTCATGTGGATCACCGGGAGTGTTCACCGGTCCGATCCAAAAGTCCGGGTTGCCATCGGCGGGACCGAAGCCGACGAACTCACCGTTGTCGCCGAAGACGCGGAGCGAAGCTCCACCGAGCGGATTCAACACGGCTTCATAGAACGCCTTGCTGGCGGCCGGATCAGCACACTGGATCGAAACGTGAGCGAGGAGCACGGGGACGAGTAGAGCAGGATCCTCAGACCGTGTCCACGGAGGTTCACGGCTCATATGACGATCAGGGCGTGGAGGTCAACGGCCGCGATCGGCCCTCTGGTGGATGTCGCCAATCTCGAAAACGACGCGGAGCGACGGGACTGGTCGCCGATCTGGCGCGACCGATTGTTTCTGGCGTGACCCGCCACCACAGAGTCAGTAGCGACGGGATCGTGCTCACCCTGGCTCCGGAACGCCTCCTTGCGAGGACACAGAGGACGGGGTTCAGATGAGCGGGAGCGCTTGGTGCACTTTGTTGGCGAGATCGACTAACTCGGCCCCCGAACCGCCTGCAGATGCCAACGAGTTCAGGAGCGTCCCCACCCGCGCAAGCGCTTGCACCACTGCTTCGCGTCGTGGCTTCTTTGCCTGGAGCTGCCGCTCGGCAACGTCCAGCTCGGCTGTGATCTCGTCGTATTCGTCTCCATCAACATCGAGCAGCGGCAGGGCTCGAACGCGGATCTCTCGGATGAGATCAATTAGCTCGTCGACTCGAGGGCCCTGCACGATCTCCATGGATTGCGAGCCCGACGAACCTTGTTGGATCTGCGACCCGTACATCGTCTGCACGTTGAGGACATTCAGTATCGCAGGGAAGTGCTCAGTAGGAGCTTCCGGGTCCTCACGCGACTGTTCGACCTCGACGACGCCGCGGTGGGTGATCGAAATTGCTCCGCCCATCGCGATGAACTTCAAGAGGTTCTCGGCGTCGAGATACTCAACCGTCCGATCAGTGGTCGGGCGATCCCACCCGAGTCCTTGGCCTAGTTCCCACATGTCGACCGCGGCCGAGGGCGACCCGCCAGTGGCGTCATACAGCGCGCTCATATACGTCAGGCGCTGAGCCTTCTTGTCCTCCAACGACGCTGACGGGGCTCGCTCCATCGGTCCTCCTCTGTGTTGACGCCTGAGGTCGGCCAGCGCGGCGACACCGTCAGACGTGATCCGAAGGTGGCGAACAGCGAGCAACTTGTCGTCACCCGGGTTGACCGCGCCGGCGGTCACCCCATCCGCGGTCGATTAGCTCGGCAGCGGCTGCGAGCGCCTGGTCCCTGTCCATCCCGGTAACCGGGGGGACGCTCTCGCTGCCGCCACCGGCGGCGACAAGAGCCTCCAACAGCTGTTCCAACGACTCTGCGTTCCGCACAAGCGGTCTTGATCCTTTCTCAGTGTTCTGCCGATATTTTCGCAGACGTCCTACATGTACACCGCTGCGCCTCCGCGGTTTGGACACGCGCCCGCCAACGGCTGGCTCGGAGTCGTAGGGCTCAATCACCGACCACAGCCACACTCGCGTCGACGCGACAGATATCGATCGGATTCGCGCTCGCCCAGGCCGCGCCGTAATGCTCGGCGCGAGAGGTGTCGAGAGCGACTGGGACTGGCTGGGCAGGCGCGCGAGCCTGCCGTAGATCCGGTGGGGCCCTCCTCCCTTTATGGGTTATGGGCGGTCGCTTCCCTTCCCGAGAGAACGAGTCCCGCAATTACCCGCCCGACTGCTCCACCGTCGAGGCCATCGGTCAGAACTACGTGATCACTGCCGGTGGTCGAATGGGTCACGAATCGCTGGACATCGACTTCTGCGATCGGCTGGCGCAGTGGGTCCGAGCCGAACCGAAGCCGCCAGACAGGCTCGCTTGCAGTCAGCTGCACGGTCATGACGTCGACGCCAGCAGGAGCCAACGATACGACGAGGTCGTACTGCTCCACGTCGGCAAACACCCACGTCACGACCACCACGTCCACCGTCGCTCGCTGCGCGTTCGCGAGGAGGGCCCGCAGGTTCTCGTTGCGGAGTTGAGTGGTGCGATGGTTGATCTGCCACGGCTGGTGCCGCCACATGCTCTCGACCTCGATCCACTGCACCAGGACGCGTTCGCTACGGCGATGTCGATAGACCTCCTCCAGGAGGTGGTGGGCAGCCGTGGACTTTCCGACTCCAGGCGCGCCACCGAGAAGGACAAGCCGCATAGGGATGAGGCTTCATCAATGTGAGGCGGAGGTGCCAACGATTTCTTGGGTTGCCCGGAGCGAGTTTCTCTCGCGGTAGGGACGCCGACCTGAGGCACTCCGATCAGAAGATCGCGAGCGACCGGAACGACGGCGTTGGGTGCCGTTACGTCGCGACCGATTGTTCCATGGCCGGTGACCCGGACCGCCGACTACGGGCGGCGTCGTGTGGGACGTGAGCCCTAGTGGTCGCTCGAGCTGCGGACGACCCGGTCCAGCTCCTGCAGCGCATGGCCGACCACAACGCGCTGGACGTCCGTCAGGTTCGCCCACGCCTCGTCAGCCACCATCTTGTAGAGCCGCAGCCCGGCGCGGGCGCTGGCACCAATCGGCTCACCGTGCAGGGCAAAGGCTGCTTCTTGGGCCTTCCTCCACTCGAGCCCTTGGCGGTCCGCAACGAGACTCCAAAGGCGCTTCTCGCTCTCATAGAGCACGCCGTGCCGCACGGCGATGAGGTTCGCGCACCGGATCGCGAACACAGATCGTACGACGGCAGCCGGCTAGTCAGCCCCCGACTCGAGGCTGCGGACGAGGCCGAAGACCTCCTCGCAGTAGCCAACCACTTGGCGCGCCAGCCACGCCTTTGCCTTGTCCTCGAGGTCGCTCGTCCAGGTCCAGCTCTGAGCTGTAGCGACCAGGTGCGACACCTGGTTGCTGGGGTCATGCAGCGGAACGGCTGTCCGCCAGCCTGGAATCGTGATAATGAGATCCTCTGGGTTGTCGAAACTTGCTGCCGCCGCCGCGGGCTCGACCCAGGAGAGCGACAGGATGACGCCGCCTTCCTCACGGAACTCCGGCTCGCCCGTGCCGAGGGCGACGATGTCGACATCTGACAGCGGATGCTCGTCGCCACGTGCGTAGCTCCCCATCAGGGCGACGCCCAGCGCGCCCGCGTCCATCATCGAGTTCGCCGCTACCTCGGCGCGGTTACGCCAGTCGCTCATAGGACAAGTCTCCTCAAACTCGAGGCGCGCATCCATGGAGAAAGCCAGGACGCGCCACATCGACAGTGATAGCCCGCCCACCCTCGTAACAGAGTCTCCCAACGAAGGATGTGAGAGATTGGTCCTCGGTGGGCCTTCGCGACCGACGGAAGACCGGGCGGCTGACTCTGCGACCGATTGCGGAGAGTGACCGGGACGCCTTCGTTGCCATCCACGTTGACCCTCGAACCAACACTCACGTTCCAGGCGGCGCGCCCTCGATCGATTGGGCAGAGGGGTTTCTGGCCAGCCTGGTGGACGCATGGCGCGATGAGCTCAGTTACTGGACAGTCGAATCCGCTGGAGTGGTAGTCGGCTTCGCGGGCGTGGAGCCGAGGATCGTGCTCGACCGCCTTTGCTGGAACCTGTATTACCGCTTCGACCCGGATGTGTGGGGCAAGGGCTTCGCAACTGAGGCAGCCCGGGAGGCCGTCGTAGTCGCGGAGGCCGCGCACCTGGACTGGCCGGTTGTCGCCCGGACGCGGCCGGCGAACACTTCGGCGATCCGAGTGGCCGAACGTGCAGGGTTGGTTCGTCATCCCGACCTCGACCACGACGGCTTCGTCGTGCTGACGACCGGTTGGTGAGGCGAGCTCAGCGCGACCGATCGACGGCTACGGCGTTCTCAAGACCGCAACGGAATGTCGGAGCGACGGGCTACAGGTCGTGCACCACGAACACCTCGGTGGCACCACCCCGGTGTGGGTACCGGCCCCACTCTCGGAATCCGAGCTTGCCCAAACATCCGATAGCCCTCGGGTTCGCCGATGACGACTCCACCTGTCCCACGCCCCATGCGCGGGCGACCTGCAGGACCTCCTCGGCGAGGCGGACGGCGACACCCGTGCCGTGGAAGCGGGCGTTGACGACCCAGTCATCGAGCCGCAAGACGGTGGCGACCGGTGGGTTCCGGCCTCGACACTGGGTGATCCAGCCGTTGGCGAACTGGAGCGCATGGGCACCCTTGGGAAAGGTCATCACGGTGCCCACAACCTCGCCGTCCACCTCGGCCACGAGATGCTCGAGCACATGGGGCCCGCGCTCGCGGGTTGTCCAGGCCAGCTGAGCCTCCACCTGGTCCAGGGTCGCGGCGGTCTTGCAGTTCCGCTGGAGCGCGTCAGCGTCGGCGGTCTGGGCAGGCCGAGTGATGATGTTGGCCTCCATAACCCGAGTCTTCCATCCCGCTCTCAGATGCTCCGGCGATTTCATCCCGCTGCTGAGAGGGTCGGCTAGAGACGCTTGGTGAAGTAGACGAGCGTCCATGACCACTCGGGTCGTGTCTCGCGGCCTATCTCGTGGTAGCCGATGCCGTGGTAGAAGGCGAGTGCTTCGGGCTGGTTGGTGGTGGTGTCGAGGTGCAGCTCGCTGAAGCCGAGCTGCCGCGCTCGGGACTCCAGCTCGGTCATCAAGAGGCGCCCGACGCCGCGTCGTCTCATCCCCGGGTGCACCCGCACGCGGAGCACTTCGGCTTGCTCGGCGGTGTTGGGTCGGATGCCTCCCATTCCGATGAGGTGCCGGTCGTGTTCGACCACCACGAAGTCGCCCCCGGCAGCCAAATAGCTCTCCTCGATCTGTGTCAGGTCCGGGAAGTTCGGCCGCTCCGGCGGCCGCAGCGGCAGCTCAAGCGGCGCGGTTGGGTCGGCGGTGCGGCCGATGTGGGGTATGTCATTCAGTGCCCAGACACGGCGGAGATCGTCGGGCCGGTAGCGCCTGGCCTGCACCTGTGCCGCCTTGCCCAGGGACTCCCTGAGAGGGCAAGCGAATTAGCCCTCGCCACGCAACTGATCGACGGCTACGGGTTCGTCGAAGGAGTGCATAACACTCGCTCGCAAAAATCGCTTAACCCGGACCTTCAAGGAGCGCGAGGTCGCCGATGGCCATGTAGGTCATCTCGAGTCGACCAGCGAGTTGCGACTGCGCCCATGCCAGAATTGTGGGCGAGACTGCGTCGGCGTCGGCGGCGGAGTCCCAGATGCTGATGCTTGTTACCTCACCGGTGCCGAGATCGGCGAGTCCGTACTGCCTGAACCCCGGAGCGGCGCGGAGGATGTCGACAAAGCCGCCCGGTTGCCGCATGAGGTCGAGAAGCTCGGTGAGGGTGCCCGAAGCCACCCGGAAGGTCGTCACATGAAGGTTCGCCACCGTCGCTCCCGCAGCTGCACGATGACCTGACGCTATCGCCTCGGACTAGTTCCGAACATGCAATCTTGGGGGGGGGGGCTATGGACGTAGCTCGTATGCGACGTTGAGCCAGTGCTCCACGGGCAGCGTCCGGAACGACTGGAACCCGGACTCCGCAGCGAGCTTCCTGGCGGTGGCCTCATCGAAGCCGAGCATGCCGAGGCCGGCGCCTCCGCCCTCGGGCATACCGTCATGGAGGCAGGTGCGGATCGAGGCGGCGTAGCCGCCGGCCGCCATCAACGGCTGCGCCGCCGCCTGATCTACTCGAAAGTCGATCACGATGAGGGCGCCGTGTGGCGCGAGCGCGGCGTGAACCGCCCGGAGCGCAGCGGCCGGGTCAGCGAGGTGGTGCACGCAGTCGGCCATGAGGACGACGTCGAAGCCGGCCCCTGAGGGCAGGTCGACCACGTCGGCTTCGTGCCATTCGACATTGGCAAGGCCGCGCTCGCTCGCCCGAGCCTGCCCGAACCGCAACGCCTCTGACCACCGATCCCAACCGTGGACGCGGGCGGCTGGGAAGGCGGCGGCGACCTCAAGGAGGGCTGTCCCACGACCGCAGCCCACGTCAACGAACGAGCCGCCGGCACCAAGCGCGTCGATCGCACCGTCGACGGCGGGAAGGATGGCCGAGACGAGGGTGTCGCGCTGGAACTCCTCCAACATCCCCGGAAACTCGGTGGGGTCGCGGCCCGACCAAGTGGGCCGCCCCACGCCGGTACGGAAGGCTTCGAGGAGGGCGGCGCGGCGCTCGGTGTTGCGCTCGAGGTTCTGCCATGCGGTCCCCCGGTAGAACGGCGACGCCGGGTCGGCAACCACCGCCGCTTGGGTGGCAGTGAGGCGAAAACGCCCCTCGCCGTCAGCGGTGACGAGCCCGGCGAAGGTCTGGCTCCTCAACCACTCGAGGACCCACCGCTCGTGGAGACCGGCGCGTTGGGCGGTCTCGACGGGCGAGGTCCAACCCAGATCCCGCATCGCCGCATAGATACCGAGCTTGTAGCCGAGATAGCCCATTTCGATGAGAGCCTCACCGACGCCATACACCATCACCTGCGTCGCGAGTGCGCCCGCCGCGACATCATCGAAGTCGGTCTCATCGCGTGTCTGTCCCACCGGATCCTCCCCGCTCGCCATCCCCACAGCGGATCACTCGACCCGCGCCTGCCTTGTCAGCGTAGACACCCATGCACCTACTCGACCCACCCATCACGAGATCATGGTTGTCACCGGGGGAACCCACGCAGGCGAGTTCCTTCGACTGCTCGGCAATGGCCACGAGTGGGGTGTCGAGCGGCTGCAGTACGCCTACCAGGAAGGGGCGGGAGGTATCGCTGAAGCGCTTGGGCTCGCCCGCAGGTTTGTAGATGGCGACAAGGTCGTTGTGTTGCTTGCCGACAATATTTTCGAGCGATCCATCGGGGCATCCATCAGTCGTTTCACTGCGCAACGAGATGGAGCCCGACTGGTTCTGGCCCCTATGAGCGATCCCGAGCATCTCCGACACCTCGGTGTCCCGACGATAAGTGAGGAAGGCACAATCACAAGCATCAGCGAGAAGCCGGAGATGCCGCCGAGCCTGTTCGCCGTCACCGGTGTGTACTTCTATGGCTCGGACGTGTTCGACGTGGTCGCTGGCCTCGTGCCATCGGCACGAGGTGAACTCGAGATCACCGACGTTAACAACCACTACGTCGCCGGTGGGCGCGTAGAGCATGACGTGCTTGAGGGGTTCTGGGGCGACGCCGGCGAGTCGATTGACGCGTACTACGCGGTCAATGACTTCGTCCGGCAGTTCGGCGCTAATAAGTAGCCATTGCATGGGTAGCAGCCGCGCGAGCGCTGTGCCCTCGGCATGACTAACCCGTGCGCGCTGTCGCCGCGGGACTCCTCGCCGGTCGGGTGCCCACCCGCCTCAGCCAGCGCCTCCGGCGTGGTGCCGCCAGCTCTTCGGGTTCCGCACCTTGGCTGAGGCTGGGGCGGGGGCGCCTCCGTCCCAACCTCACCCACCGCGGGCCTACAGCGGCGTCAGGCTGATACGCCGGCGCTGGCGGTCAACGTCGGCGATGCGGACATCGAGCTGTTGGCCGACCTCGGGACGCGCCCGATACTCGGACTCATGCAGCAGGCCGTGGACTCCCGGCGCCAGTTCGACGAACGCGCCGAAGGCCACGATGCTGTCCACTCGCCCGGTGACGGCGTCACCCGGGCCTCGCCCGGCCAAGAACGCGTCTACCGATCGGGGATCGATGCGTCTCTGTTCGTTCATGCTCTCACCTCCCTTCACCCATCGCGTGACAGTCGATGCGGAAGGGAGGTGTGGCGGGCCACGCGCCCGCCGGAGACTCACCGGCTAGCCGGGCGCCTCACACGTTCACGGCTGCTCGCCGACCCGGTCATCACGGACCCGATCGTAGCGGTGTGGATGCCGTTGCGGGGTCGGGTCAGCCTCGAGACTCGCCCAACTTGCAGGCATACACGTAGGACTCGATGCTCCTGCCCGGGTGGGAGCAAAGCTCGCTGCATGGGCTCCGGAATGAAATGGTGACCTGCCCGCAGCGGGTCCAGCCGGCGCTCTCGTAGAGCGAGATCGCCGGATCGAACCAGGTGACTACATCAAGGATCGGCGTCCGAGCGAGCTCGACCGCGCTGCTTGTGGCCGCCTCGAGCAGCCGGCGCGCAACGCCCTGCCGCCGCCACCCGGGTTGTACGACCAGACGTGCGACGCACGCGAGGCGATCGGCGCGCAGTCCGGTCGTCGTCGCGAGCTCCATCACCGGAGAGGCCGACGACGCGTTTAGCGCGATGTGACCGACGACGGCTCCCTCGTCGTCGGCGACGAAGCTCGTCAGCTCGTCGCGTGATGCGACGAACCGGCCGGCGTCCGGAGGCCAGTGCGGCGGGTAGCCGTCTCGCTCACGCGTCAGCTCGATCAGGCGCGTGACCTCCTGAATGTCGTCGCCGAGCCGCTTCCGGATCCTCACTTGAGGCAACAGCGTACGAGACTCCCGCGCGCCATCACGACGGTGACGGTCACGCAATGGGCCGTCTCGAGTTCGCGCGAACAAGCGACGTCGTCTCTCGCATTCTCCGGACGGCGACTTCCTAGGGAACCTCGACCAGTGTCGCCTCAGGGCCAGGTCCGAGCCGAGTGAATTGAGGGCCAGGGCTGGGGAGCGCAACTCGCCGTGACTGAATGTCGCGGATCTGGCACCTGGACGGCGACAGGTCTGGGTGGAGCGTCGGACGCTCGAAATGGCCGGCCGTGAAGCGATCGATTGGAGTAGAAACCGGCGTGGCTCATCTCGCGGTCGTTCTTCCGGGCGGCCCGTTCTTTCTGTCAGCAGTTCTCCGCGTGCCAGCAGTCGCGCTCGCCGGACGAGGTGCAGAACTTCGTGATGTCACACCACCGCCGGGCTACAACCCGACATTCGAGCTCGATGACAATCACGCCTACTTCGCAGGGGTGAAGGATCAGATTCAGACGGTGATCGATGATGGCGAGTGGGATGAGGTCACCTTTGTCGCCAAGTCGATCGGCACGATGATCCTCAGCGCGGTCGGCTCGTCGTTGGCTGTACCTCGCGAGGTCAAAGCGCTATGGCTGACACCGACCTTCGGTCTCAACTATGTGCGAGACGGCGCTATCGAGACCGGATGGAAGTCCCTAATCGTCTCTGGGTCCGGTGACCGCTGGTACGACCCGGACGCGACAAGTGCCGTCATCAATGCACTCGACGCCCAGCACCTTGTGGTCGATCGCGGCGACCACAACCTCGAAATCGCAGGTGAGGTTCAGGCCACAGTGCATGCTCTCGAGGAGCTGGCAGCGGCGACACTGGCGTTCATCGACTGACAGCTCAAACGGCGGCGGACGCTCGTTGCGCGACCGAGTGTTCACTCGGTGTGGACGAAGGGCAGTGCTTCGCTCGTGGCGCGCCACGCCAATCAGCCGAGAGCGACCCCGACCCGCGCCGCGAGTGCGACCCTGTCTTCTAGGGCGAGGGGCTCCGAGCGGGTTGAGAGATTCTCGTCGTCGGCGTGCCGTGGGATGACGTGAACGTGGAAGTGGAACACGTCCTGGCCGGGCGGTTCGTTGTTCAGACGGATCGTCGTACCGGACGCTGCGAATTCCCGTTGGAGACCGGCAGCCACGCGACGCACGCATCCCCAGACCCGACCGTCCATGGTGGGTGGTAGGTCGTACATGTTGCGGTAGTGGCTGCGCGTGACGACGAGCATGTGGCCGAGGTTGGTTGGCCGCTGACCTCGCGCCGGAAACACGACGACGTCGTTGTCCTGAAAGGCGATGACCCCGGCGTCGCGGTGACCGGCGATGATCTCGCACACCACGCAGTCATCCACAAGCCAAGCATCGCGCGACACGGAGTTCGGAAGTCCCGATCGCCTTCCGTTTGCAGCCGATTTCTCGGGGCTTCGATGTGGCGCGCGGTGGAGTGCGGCTCCGGCTAGAGGCCTGTTGTGCCGTCGAGTAGTTCGCGGGTTGCGTCGGCGTGGCCGGCGTGGCGGGCCGTCTCCTCAATAAGGTGCAGAACAACCCACCTCACGTCCATGTCCTCACCTCTTTGAACGCGGTCTGTGAGGCTCGGCACCGCTCGGATGGCTGCGTCTGTGGCCGCCGCGCGGTCGCGATACAGCCTCAGCACGTTGGTGACGGTTACGTCGTCGCCTGGTGTGAACTCGTCTTCGGACCGACTGACCTCACCGCCCTTGATGGCACCTTCACACCAGCGCCACTCGACATGAGCGAGGTGGTTAGCGATGCCCAGAAGGGATATGAGCGCCCCGTCCGGGCGCCATCGTGCTTCTTCCTCGGTCAGGTCATCCACCTTCCTCATCACGCACCGGCGCTGATGATCGAGAAAGGCGAGCATAGCCTCTCGTTCCTCAGCATGAACTTGAGGCCCGGGGAGACGCGGAAGCTTGCTCACTCTGCCAGTGTGTCCGACGGAGAGTGCCAGCGCCGATCACTTTCGCGCCGCGGCCAAGGCGTACCGAACGACGGGAGCGTGCGCTCTCCCGGGCTGATCTGTCGCGACAGATCACGCACCGCGTGGTGGCCGGGATCGCCGAATCGGTACCCGTCGTTGACGTGGCTTGACGTGGCACCTACGGTCCGGCTGTGGATCTCGCCGAGGCCCTGGTTGCCTTCTCGGACAAGACCTACGAGCGGCTTCGGCGCAGGCTTGAAGGAATCGAGGCCGACGAACTGCTGTGGGAGCCCGCGCCCGGCAGCTGGTCGGTGCGGACCGGCGCAGATGGCGCGGTGTTCGACTTCGGGCTCGGCGGCTCGTCGATGGCGCCTGCGATCACGCCGCCCCCAGTCACGACGATTGCATGGCGGATCGCGCACATCGTCGACCTGCTCAAGGAGAACCGTTGCGCCACCGTGCTCGGCCTAGAGCCCGAGGCGAGCGCAGCCGAGCTGTGGCTCACGACCCGGCCAGAGGAGACGCTCGAGTACCTCGATAGAGCGCACGAGACATGGCGCGGGTACCTGTCCAGCACGGACCCGACCGCTCTGCTGCACCCGGTTGACCGGTGGGGCACGCGTCTCTCGTTCGTCCACCACATCATCTACGAGTTCGTCCACCACTCGGCTGAGGTCGGCGTGCTGCGCGACCTGTGGAGTGCAAGGCGCGGGGAGGATGAGCTGCTCGGGGCGGTGCTGCGGGCCGACCGCGACACCGTCGCTCAGGCGGGCGACGACGCTGTGATGACGCTGCGAGAGGAACGACCTGGGCTCCTAGTCGAGGCAGCGTCCGTCGGACGGTGGGCGGCTGCGGACCTGCTGCTCGACCTCGGCTTCACGCCGGAGATGCCACCGGGGCCCTCTGCGTTGCACTTCGCGGCCGGTCTGGGACGCATGCATCTCGTGCGCCGACTCGTCGAAGCCGGAGCGAGCACGGAAGCGGCCGACGATCGGTTCCACGAAACACCGCTGGCGTGGGCCGAGCGCATCTCTCAGCGCCTCGGCGGGTCGGCAGCCCCCCAGGCATCAGGCGCAGACTGGCCGACCGTCATCGAGTATCTGCGATCGCGCGCGTCCTCCTGAGGTCGACGTCCGTCGGCTCGAGCACCTGAACCGCATCCCACAGTCGGCCTCGACGGGCCGGCAACACAACCACAGGGTCAAGTCCGCGTCACTCGCCAGCGGTTGCCGTAAGCGCGTCGAGGAGTTCTCGCGCACGCCCGATCCCCGACTCGACCTTGTGCGGGTAGTGGAGCGTCCCCCACTCCACGTAGGTGAGTATCAGGTAGGCGCCGTAGACGCGCACAGCGGCCTCCCCCGCTCGCTCGATCAGCCCCGGCAGCACCATCGACCACGGCAACCACGCGAGCTCGCCGTACGCCAACTGCATGAGGTCGAATGTTCGGTCACCGGTAACAGGCTGCCAGTCGATGACTCCGGTGATGCGTTCGGGAGTAGCCATGATGTTGTCGGCATGAAAGTCGAAGTGGACGATGTCGTGCCGGTCGGTTGGCACGCCCTGGACGTTCGTTTCGACAAGGTCCTGCAGCTCGGCGAGCAGCGAAGCCGTCGCCGGCGAATGAGACGACATCGTCGTGCCCCACTTGCCCCCGCCCAGTAGCGGATCGACGACCGGCGCGGGCCAGGCGGGCCCGCCGAGCGCCGGCCCATCCGCTTGAAGGTCGTTGAGCGCGAGCGCCTGCTCGAGGTAGTACGGGCGTCGCCCAATGCTTCCGATAGGTCGGCCGGGCAGTGCCGTCTGCACCTCGTAGACAGCTCCTTCAACCGACCCGGCAGCGACATACTCGGGCGCGGGGTACCCGCGTCCTCGTAAGAACGTTGTAGCGGTTTCCGCGCGTTCGACAGGACCAGTGTCGTTCCCGCGAACGCACTTGAGGACGTAGGTCCGCCCACCGTCTCCCTCAAGTCGATACGCGCCCGTTCCGTCGCCGCTGCCGTAACGATGCAGCAGGACGAACGACGTCGCATGCAGTGCGTTGATCGCGTCGACCAACGCACTGACCTCCTCGCCAGTGAATGCGACGGGAACGCCGGTCTCCTTCTCAGAGCTCATCGAACATCCTCCGCTGTGGTCACGTCATCCACCGGCTCGCCCCGCGACGCGGGAACGGGGTCACACAAGCTGCTCGACGGCCGCCCGCAGGAACGCGTCACGGCGGTCCGTTGTGCCGAAAGACTCGTCCAGTGCGTCCAAGTCCGTGGGGGTGTTGAGCGCAGCGAGAGCATCCCAGTAGGCGAGGTCCGTTGCTTTCCGGCCCGTCTCGTCCTCCCACCCTTCGAGGACCAGCGCGGGTCCGTCTGGACCGTGGTGTACGGCCGCAGAGAAGCGCAGGTACGCAAGGTCCACTCCGGGATGGCCCACGCCGGCCTCCTTCCAGTCGATGAGGCCAACGCACCTGTCCCCGATCCACAGCAAGTTGCCGGGCCAGACATCGCCGTGGAGGAACACCGCCTCGCCGCGGGGCCGCCCTTGGTGGCGCACCACCTCGTCGGCGAGCTGCAACAGGGGCGTAGAGCGAACGTTGGCCAGGATCCGCTTGGCGTCATCCGGCCGGCCGGAGAACTTTCGGTAGGCCGCCACTACCTGAGGCCGGTCGGCCTCGCTTGAAGCCTGGTACAACGTGGCCCAGCGGCGCTGGAGCGCGAACCCGTCGATGCCGACGTGCCAGAGACGTAAAGGAAGGTGTTCCTGCGGCTGCAGCGGGACACGGTGGACCCGGGCAATCGCGGCGCCCGCATCTCGCCACCCCGCAGCCGTGGGTGTGTTGGGCCACCCGCTGTTGCCTGGCAGCAGTGTCTCGAGCGATGCCGGAACCCCAGCCTCATCACCATCGAGGTCGCAGGCGATCAGGCGTGGCGCGGCAAGCCCGTGCTGCTCGGCGACCCTGAGCGCGGCGACACCCCTGGCCAACTTTCGGCGCGCCATCGGACCGCCCGGCCACCGAGGCGGGTCGACCGCGGTTCGCAAGATGGCGTCAGTGGTGGCATCGGGACTGACAACCTGCAGCCTCCAAGGGCTGGACCCGTCGTGGAGGCCGGTGACCGATACCACCGACGCCTTCTCGCCGAGCGCGAATGCTGCCCATTTCAGCAGCGACTCGGCAGGATCAGGCACCGCTGCCAACGGCCGCGTCAATCAGTTGACGTGTCAACGGCGCTCGCAACTGGTCGCCACCAGGACCGTTTGTCATCACGGCGACAGCCAGGTTCCTTGACGGCACAACGCTCAGTTCGTTGTGATCGCCACCACCATGGGCGAGGACGCGATGACCCCGCCTGTCGAAGCCGCGCCAGCCCAAGCCTTGAAACAGTCGCGGAGAGGCCACCGCCGATCGCGCTGGGAATTCGGGCTCGGACATTGCTGCGAGAGCCGCCTCACTGAGTATCCGGCGGCCGTTGGGCGCAACGCCGTCGAAGAAGAGGCGTCCGAGATCTACCAGCGCTCGCGCGGTGCCCCAAACCGTCGTGCCACACGGTGCGCCGGAGCGCCATGTCGGGAAGATCTCCTCGACGCTGACGAGCTTCCCAGCTTCGTCGCCTCGGTAGAGGGTGACCCTGGCCGCATCGAGCGGACGGTGGTAGGGGACCTCTATCTCCTCGAGTCCCGCAGGGTCGAGCAAGAGCTCGCAGAGGGCCGCCTCCCACGTCGTCTTGGTCAAGCGCTCGATCAAATATGCGAGCACGACATAGCCAGGGTTCGAATAGGAATACACCTCTCCCGGCTGGGCGCTGAGACCAACCGAGGCCAGGCTGTTGACGAACAGCTCGCGGCAGTCGTCTCCGGGGCCCGTATCAGCAATCCCGGTCGGCGACGGTCCGATCGGCGGCAAGCCAGCGGTGTGAGACAACAGCTGACGGATCGTGATCCGATCTTCCGCGTCACCTGCGATGCGAATTCCGGGGATCGCCGACGCGATCGTTGCACGCAGGTCCAGGAGGTCGCGATCGGCCAGGATCAAGACGAGGGCCGCCGTCATGATCTTGGTGATCGACCAGATCGGAAAGAGATCCTCGGGTCGAACGTGACGCTCGGGTTCGAGCTGGGCCCGCCCAGTCGCGCACTCGACCGTCGTCCCATCATCGAAGACAGCCAATGAAAGGCCCGGGACCTCAATCTCGGCGACGGCTTTCTCGACCATCGACTCGACCTGGCCAGCTGACAGCGACATCGCCTCACTCACCTCCCTGGTCGGCCTCTTCAGACCGTCTGTCCGATCCGGGGTCCGTGGTTGTCACGACACACCCCACGCCGTCCCTTCCGCGGCAATCATGCGCCGCATTGTTGCCACATAGCGTCCTAAAGTCGCCGAAAGTATGAGCGAGACGGGCGGGAGATTGCTTCGACTTCTCTCGGTGCTGCAGCAGCGGCCGGTCTGGCGCGGTGAAGAGTTGGCCGAGCGCGTTGAGGTCACCCTCCGGACGCTCAGGCGCGATGTCGAACGGCTGCGACAGTTGGGCTACGCCGTTGAGGCGGTCCGCGGCAGATACGGCGGCTATCGGCTCGCCTCAGGAGGCGGCTTGCCGCCACTTCTCTTCACCGACGAAGAGGCGGTCGCCGCCGCCATTGCTCTGCGCACGGCGGCAACGGGCGCAGTGTCGGGCGTCGCGGAGTCGGCATTGAGTGCGCTCTCGAAGCTCGAACGAGTCCTCCCCGCGCACCTCCGCTCACACGTTGGAGCAGTGGCCGCGGCAACCATCAGCATGGACATACCGAGCCAGGTCGATGCCGGGCTCCTCCTCGACATCGCCGAGGCATGTAGGGAACGCGAACGCCTCCGGATCGACTACACAACAAATTCGGGAAAGACCGCGGAACGGGACATCGAACCATTCCGACTCGTTCACACCGGACGTCGCTGGTACCTCGTCGCCAGAGACGTGCGCCTCGCCGAATGGCGCACCTACCGGGTCGACCGCGTCGAGTCGCGCACCCGAACCGGGCACCGATTCGAACTCACTGCGCCGCCGGACGCCGTTGCGCTCGTAAACCGCGGTATCGCCGTCGACCACTACGACGTCCGCGCCGTCATTCGCCTGAGCGCACCGCTCGAGCTGGCCCAGCGCCGAGTCACAGCACGCGTCGCCCATCTCGAGGCTGACGGCGACGGTTTCACTCGCATGACACTCGGCGGAGTCACCCTCGACTGGATCGCCTCGTACCTCGTCGGGATGCCCTTCCCGTTCGAAGTCGTCGAACCTGCAGAACTCCGTCATCTCGTCGTGCAAGCCGCCGAGCGGGTCCTCCACACAAATCGTCCGAGATGAGACAAGTGCTTCTAGGGCTGTTGGAGCAGCAACGGGCTGGCTTCGGGACCTGGCTCGACGGTCACGTGGCAACGAGACGAGCGCGACGGAACGACGGGACCGTGCGTCAGCTCGGCTGCACCGATGTCGGCCGGATCCCTAGCCCTTTGGGCGCATGCGCCCGTTGCGCCGAACCGGCCGCGTAGCCGGCAGGTCGGGAGCGGCCGCGCAAGACTCGGCATATGACGAGAGCATCGGAGTGTCGCGAGCGAGCTGGTCGCTGGGCCGAGACCGAGACGCGCCTTGCCGCGGCCATCGTCTTCGGGTCCGTCGCTTCGAGGCGCGATGGCGAGTTCTCCGATCTGGATCTCGTCCTGGTCGCCAAGCAGGGTCAACGGCAATCGCTTTGGCAAGAGCGCGAGCGGATCGCTTCGCTCCTCCTCGGCGAGGATGTCAGCTGGGCCCACGAGCCGACGTGGCACCGCGAATTCAAGTATCAAGCTTGGCGCCCGAGCTTCGACGTGATGGTTGATCTCACCTTCGACGAAGAGGTGCCCGAGCTGTGGCGCGGGTTGGTCGACGCGTGCGAAGTGCTCGTTGACCATGCTGCTGTCACGCACCACCTCTCCCGCGAGGTTTCGGCGTGGAAGCCGCCAGAGGTGGACGCCGCCTTCATCAACGACAGCGCTTGGCCATGGCTCGGCTACCTCGACTCCAACCTTCGACACGGGAAGTGCTGGACCGTCCGGTCAAGTCTTCACGACTTCCTGAGCACGAGAGTTCTTCCACTCCTTGCAGATCGAGCAGACGCCACCGAGATAGATCTAGCCGCAGAGGACCGTCAAGCGGTGCACGATGCAGCGCCGGCCGCCGGTGACGCCACGGAACTTCGCCGTTCCCTTCGCGCCGCCGCAGACCTTTATGTGAAGGCACTCGAACGACGGTCGGCGTCCGGTGGGACGAAAGCTTCTCATCCGATGGCAAGGTCTATCCTCGACCGGCTCTGACATGGCGTCAGATCCAGTTGGGAGTTGTGCAGCCGCCCTGGTCCTGATGGTCGGACGCAGCCAGTCCGCGTGACGCGACGGAACGACGGGACCGGTGACTCTCGTAGCGCGCCAGAATGCGCACCAGCCGGCGGTTCA
>CAZWDB010000057.1:0-28825 GCA_964632885.1 uncultured Acidimicrobiales bacterium
TGCCCATGAGCGAGGACTCTCTGGCGGGCCGGTCACAGCCGACCCGATCGACGGCTAGGCGTGCGGAGCGAACGCGACCGAATATCGGACCCAGGGGCACGCTGACAGAGCAGACTCGCTGTCGTGGACCGCGTCGTTGTGATCGGTTGTGCAGGTGCAGGGAAGTCGCACTTCGCATCGCGCCTGTCAAAGCTGATCGACGCACCGGTTGTCGATCGCGATGAACTCCTTGGACCTGGGCAGAACACGCCTGAGCATCGCGCAGTAGTTGGAGAGGCAGTGCAGAGAATGACACGTTGGGTCTTTGACGGGACGCCGTTCTACGTCGAGGACCTCGTGTACCCGGTCGCGGACACGGTGGTGTTTCTCGACTACTCGCGGGCTGTCTGCGTGTGGCGGGCATTCTGGCGTTCTCTGGGAGTGGAGTTGGCGCGGCGCCCCTCTGGCCCGCACGTACCCGTCGGTCTTCGTGGATGGCTGGACCCAGCTCATGCAGTGCGCTGGGCATGGTCATCCCAGCCGCGCCGCCGTGCCGCGCTCGGCGAGTTGCTTGATGACTTGTCTCTAGCCCACGCCCGCTCCGTTCGTTTCGTCAAGCCGCGAAGGGCTGAGAGTTGGCTTCGTCAGCTGGAGCGCGGTTGACTCCGCATATGGATCGACAGCGATGGTCGATCTTGCCCGCGACAGGTCATACCGGTCGTCGGTGTAGCCCTCCTGGATGCCCGGCCAGGATTCGTTGCTCCCACCAACCGATCGAGACCCCCTTGTGGCGAGTTCGAAGGTGGGCTAGGGATGTGCCGATGACCTCCGAGGACGAGCGGGTCGCGCTTCGGGCGACCTTCGATCGCGTCGCTGATCGGTATCACGGCAGGCGTCCGCAGCTCCCGCCAGAGGTTTTCGACGAGTTCGCATCGCTCGGCGGTCTCCACAAAGGGGCGCGCCTGCTCGAGGTCGGTTGCGGCACAGGTACAGCGACAGTCGAACTCGCACGCCGCGGCTTCTCCGTCACCGCTGTGGAACTCGGCGAGAACCTGGCAGACGAAGCGAGACGCAACCTGCGCCCGTATCCACGAACAACAGTCATCACTGGGAACTTCGAAGAGTACCCCGTCGAAGACGACGCCTTCGACGCTGTCGTCGCCGCCGGCTCTTGGCACTGGCTCGACCCAAGACTGCGCACGGATCAGGCCGCCAGGGCTCTACGCTCCGGAGGCGTACTTGCGATCGTCGATGGCCGTCACGTCGCCGGCGGCGACACCGCCTTCTTCAACGACGCGCAGCGCTGCTATGAGGCTCACGCACCCGGGACACCGCCCGGCTTCACACTCCCGCAACCGAAGGACGTGCCCTCGAACGACTGGCGCCTCAGCAATGACGACCGGTTCTCAGACGTGCGGTTCCGTCGATGGGTCACTGTCACGGACTACACGACGGAGACCTACCTGTCACTCATACGCACCTTCTCCGGCCACATCGCCTTGTCGGCACAGAACCAGGCAGCTCTCGAAGAGTGTCTCCTGGACCTGCTGCAACGCTCCTATGCCGGCAGTATCCGAAGAGCAGTCCTCGTCGAGATGTGCGTGGCGCGGCGCGTCTAACGCCGCGTCAGATCGACGGGAACATCCGCGGCTCGCCGCGCCATGATCTGCGGGGAGGTACGAAGGGCGGCGCCTTAGCCGTCAGGCTTGGCTGCGGCAGGATCTTGACCCTTCCGCTACGTCACCTGCTTTGCTGATCGCCATTTACGGCATCGGGACGGTTGCGCGGTTGGCGCAGGTGTCGGTGCGGACGCTGCGCTACTACGACGAGCTCGGTTTGCTGCGGCCGGCCTGGGTCGATCCCGACACCGGCTACCGGTGGTATTCGCCTGATCAGCTGCCGCGCCTGCACAGGATCATCGCTCTGCGGGATCTGGGTGTGCGGCTCGCTGACATTGTCGCCTTGCTCGATGAGCCGGTGACCGTCGAGGAGCTCCGCGGGATCCTGCGCCTCCGTCAGGCGGAAGGCCGGCAACGCATGGCGGCCGAGGCTGATCGGCTGGCCCGAGTCGAAGCGAGACTTCAACAATTGGAGGAGGACAGCATGGCCGCCTATGACATCATCACCAAGAGGGTCGACGCGGTGTGGGTCGCCGCCGCCGGCGAAGACGTGGCCGACCACGGCCAGATCGGCTTCGCTGAGCAGCGGCTCTGGCCCCGAATCGACAAGGCGTTGGCTGACTGCCAGGTCGAACAGGCGGCCGGCCCCTCCTATGCCATAGACACCGCGAGCGGCAACCCGGATGCGCCGGTGCGCGTGACGTGTGCCGTGCCGGTGCCAGAGGGCGCGACCATCGATCGAGACGGTGTCACCACGACGCTGTTGCCGGCCCGGGATCTTGTCGCGGCCACCGTCATCCACGGTGACCCCAACTACCCGGAGGCTTTCGACGCCCTCATGGGGTGGGCAGACTCAACCGCCCACAAGCGCGCCGGCGAGGGCCGTGAGGTGTATCTGGACTGCGACGGACCCCGCGACACTTGGGTGGTGGAATTGCAGGTCGCGCTCGAACCCAGAGCCCCGGGTGCCGCTGGCGGCCTGACGGCCCCAGGGGTCGAGTGGTATGCCACGCCGGGGCCGTTGACGGACCTCGGTAGGTACGCCCAGCGGCTGCCGCGCGAGTCCAGCGTGGCCGAGGCAAGAGACCTCGTGCAGGGCCTCGTCGTCCATGACGCGCACCGCCACCGCTACGGGATCGAGCCCGAGCCCGCCCGCAGCGCGGAGGAGAACCTGCGGTCAGTGACGGCCATGCTGGACCGAGTCAGCGAGCTCGACGCGGGCCCTCTCGACCAGCCCAGGCGCCCGCAGCGGCGACTGGTCGGCAGCTGCCGCACCTTCGCCGTCATGCTCTGCGCCCTCCTACGACACACCGGCGTGCCCGCCCGCGCCCGCTGCGGCTTCCTCGCCTACTTCGGCGCCGACGAATACGCATGGGACCACTGGGTGTGTGAGTACTGGAACGACGCCGAGGCCCGATGGCAACTCGTCGACGCCCAACTCGATGACGCCCAGATCACAGGGCTCGCCGCTGAGGGCTACCCGATGAGCGTTGATCCCCTCGACGTGCGCCGCGACGAGTTCCTCGTGGCAGGCTCAGCCTGGCGGCTGTGCCGACAGGGCGAACGAGACCCCGCCAGGTTCGGGCTCGGCGAGCACCTCAACGGCATGTGGTTCATACGAGACAACGTCATCCGCGACCTCGCTGCCCTCAACAAGATCGAGCTGTTGCCCCGAGACGGCTGGGGCCGGATCAACGACCACTCCTCCATCGGCACCGACCCAGACAACGCCATCATCGACGCCATCGCCGCCGCGACTGCAACCGCCGAGCCCGACACCGAAGCCATCAAGAGCATCTATCTCAACGACCCCGAGCTACAAGCAGGGCACACTGTGTCCTTCTTCGGCGATGCCGGCATCGAAACCCACTCCGTCCCCGAACTCGAACACCCCCAGCCGTGAAGCACGCCAGCATCGAAGCCCTAGACAGCCTCGAACCCCCCCTTGACCAGATTCGCCGGCTACCAGGACTCCGGGAACGAAAGCGAGGAAGCTTCGACAGCCGCATCCGCGTGTCGGTCCACTTCCACGAAGACGAAGACCACCTCTATGCCGACCTCCGCGTCGCCGGCGCCACCACCCGCCTGCCAGTCGACAACGCAACTCAGCAGCACCAACTTCTAACTCGGCTCGCGGCCGCCACCCGCGACGTCACCCTCCGGTGATAGGGGACTCCCACGCCACCACCAACGCGACAAGCGACTAGTCCCTGGCCCGACGGCGGGCCTTATCCGTTGCAGGGCGTCCGGAACGACGGGAGGGTGCCCCCGCTCGGGCGTACCGAATGTTCCCGTCGGTGCTCTGGGCAGGGCAGCTGGATCCGCAGCGCCGATTAGGTGCCAGGCATGCGCGCTGCCTTCGTCGGCGCGCTGTGGATACCGCTTCCGCCGCCCCTTCGCCTACCGACCGGGATGAAGGTAGTGGGCCTGTAGTTGCTGCGGTCGAGCCAGACGGCGCGGACAGAGTCTTGATTGAAGTGGAGTTTCTGCTCTCCCTCGCGGCCGTACTGCCGGGCGAGATCCTCGATTGGCTCGTCAACCTCGCCGAAGTATGCGTCGTAGCGGGTTGTGGGCGGGACGGCTGTGGCGCGCGCCCAGACCTCGGCGGGGTCATCGGTGGCAAGGTTCCCGATGAGCGGTCCGTACGCGCCCGCCGATCCCTGATGGATCCCGAGGTCGGCACGGCACACGACCTGGCGCACGCGCCGGTCTCGCTGGTCCCAGCGGCCCTCGACAGCTTTCCGCCGCCATGACTCCTCGGTGTGGCTCCCGAGGTCGTCCCAGAAGTGACTTTCGTAGTTCAGGTTGCGGTGCTCGTTGAGGAAGGGCAAGAGGGGTTCGACGTCTGCTGGAGTAGGGCGTACGGCCTCCATGTGGCGGAGACGGGAATGGGGGTAATAGCCCGCCACCTCGACCGAGCAGCCGTGGGCGCCCGCCTCGACGAGATCGGTCATGGCGCGCTCGATCTGGTCGACGTTGGCCGAGGTGACGAAGACGTTCGCCCCTGCCGCCAGACCAGCCGCCCGGCATCGGCGGACCGCTAGCAGCGTGTCCTCGTAGGCACCCGTTCGGGCGACGGTCTCGTCGTGGGTCACCCCCACCCCATGCACGTGGACCCAGATCTGGTGCGCGCCGCTCCGGCGGATGGCTTCGACGACATCCTCCCAGTCATCGCGCGCCGCCAACGGGACTCCGGTCGTCACGAACGGGGAAAACTGGCCATCCCCGCCATGGGCTGTGAACAGGTCGATGACAGACCCGACCTCTGGGTGGGCGGCCACTTCGTGCATCGGGAATGCGGAGAGCCTCAGCCCCGCGCGCGTACAAGCCTCTTCCGCGCCGACCAGCACGCGCTCGATGTCTTCGAGCGGCATGGCCTCATACGGAGCGCCCCGCGCCCAACAGTGCCGACACACGGTCGGACAACCGACAACCTCGACGATCAGTTGGAGTGTCTCGGCGTTCCGGACCTCGGACATCGCGCCCCTCTCAGCGACGCAAGAGATTCTCGGCGCGGTGCCGCGGATGCGCAACCGACATTCGCACCCCGCTCTGGCAGAACGACGGTGACGGGCGCAGCCGCGCCGCGCCGTAATGTCGGTCCCAGCCACGGGGCGCCGGTGCAATCTGGGCGTGCGTCGCGGAGGAGGGGGATCTGTGGAGGATGTTGTCGACTGTCACACGCACTTGTTGCCTAGTCCGCTGGATGAGCGGGTCAGGCAGCGGTTTGGCTCCGCGTCACGATCGCTGGCGTATCCCCTTGATCACGGCGCGCTGCGTGAACGGCTCGCGGCGGAGGGTGTCTCGGAGATCTGGACGCTGCCGTATGCGCATCGGCCGGGCGTGGCGGAGTGGCTCAACGAGACGACGGCGGCGATCTCGAGTCAGCCGGGTCCGCTTCGGGTCGTGGGCGGGGCGACGGTGCATCCCGGCGATGACGATCCGGCCGGCATCGTGCGGCGAGCCGTAGAGGATTTGGGCCTTCGGGTCTTGAAGCTGCACTCCAGTGTCGGTGCCTTCGACGTCGATGACCTCAGACTCGCGGGGGTTTGGGAGTTCGTTGCCGGCGCCGGGGTTCCAGTGGTTGTCCACGCGGGCCACAGCCCGGCGGGCACGACCGAAGCAGCCGAACTCGGCCCCATCGACACTGTCGCCTCACACCATCCCGAGGCTGCGATCATCGTCGCCCACTGCGGCCATCCCGCGGTCGAGGCAACGCTGGATCTCCTGTCTCGCCACCGACGGTTGTATGCGGACCTGACCCCGGTTGTCTCGCGTGTACCGGCTCTGCCCTTGGACCGCATTCATCGGCTCCGGCGACAGATCCTGTTCGGCTCGGACGCCCCGAACGTTGCCGTTCGCCTGACCGACCATCTGCGGTCGCTCCGTGCTTCGATCGTCGATGATGACCTCCTTGCGATGGTTTTGCGCGGGAACGCCCGCGCTCTCGTGCCCGCCGCTGGTGAGAGCTGAGCGGACCCGGTCTTGCTTCCTGTCCGTCAAGCGCACACGACTGCGCTGTCCAATGTGGCTGACTTAGACGAGGTTGAGGATGGTCAAGCGCGCCGTTGTCCGGGTCATGGCGACATAGACCGATCCGGGACCGGCTTCGGCAGCGATGCCGTCGGGGTCGACGACCAGGACGGAGTCGTATTCGAGCCCTTTGGCTTCGAGGGGGCTGAGGACTGAGATCGCTTCGGTCTCGAACGGTTGGAGCTCTGGAAGGTGTCGAGATGGCGCGATGATCGCGGTCGTGCCTTCGCGGGAGGCGATGCGGTCTAGGAGCTGGGCGGCGACGCGGTCAAGGGGGTGGATTCCGGATCGGTGGCTGGTTGGAGCCTCCCCCCGCCGGACCGAGCGGGGCGGCCGTACCGGGTGGCCGAGGCGCTGGGCTGTCGACGCTGCGAGCTCCATGACTTCGGCCGGGGTCCGGTAGTTCACCTCAAGCCGCAGCGTCGTCGCCGGGGCGTCGAGGATCGCGGCGATGACGTCCCACCTGAGCGGCGCGGCGGCTGCTTGACCAGGGTCGCCTACGACGGTCAAGGACCGGGTGGGGCAGCGCCGGGCGATCGCTCTCCACTGCATGGCGGAGAGCTCTTGGGCTTCGTCGACGATGACGTGGCCGAAGATGGCTGGCTCGTCGGAAGCCTCGTCGACGGCCGCTTCATCGTGTGCTCGGAGACGCTCGACGGTGTGCTGGAAGACAAGCTGGTCCGCGAGCGCCATCACCTCGTCCCATTCGAAATCTACCTGGCAGGGGTCAGTGGACTCCTTGGGTTTCTCACACACCCACGGCCTGTCTTCGCGGTCATAGAGCGTGAGGGACGTCCCACAACTTGGACAGGACGGCACGACGCCGGCTTCGGTGACCGCCTGATCTAGCCACGACACCAACGCCGGCCCGGCGGTCGCGGGTCGGGCGACGGAGGGTGGTCGGCCAAGCAGCGCCGCGGCCTCGTCCAGCAGGACGACGTCCGCGGCGTCCCAGCCGAGTGTCTCGATCTCAACACGGTCGCGGTAGAGAACAGCCCGCTCCGCGTCGGTGAGAATGTCTTTAGACGCCGCGGCGAGCAGCGCCGGCAACCCGAACAGGTCCACGAGCAGGTCTTGGGCTGTCAGCCGCGGCCACATCCGTTCGAAAACCCGACGGAACTCCCCGCGGCGGCGGACGACACCCTCAAAGGTTTCCCGGTCATCAGGAGTCGGCGTGGCCCCACGAAGCTCGGCGTCTCGCCGTGTCCGGCGCCGATAGAGAGCGAACAGGTGGCTCACAAGGTCCTGTTCGACGGTCGGCCGCGCCAGGTTGTGGCGGCGACCGGTGGCCCGGGCTCGAACAACGATGCGCCTCGTCGCCTGCCGCGTCAAAGGAAGCCGGAAGCGTCCATAGGGGACCTCGACGGTGTCCCGAACCGGGCGCTGGCGGCCGCGGACGGCGCGTTCCAGGACAGCGGCCATCCGGGCGTCGCCTTTGAGCCGGGCACGCTCGCGGGCCCCGCTCGTGGTCCCGAGCGGAACGCGCGGTCCGAGCTCTCCCGGGGTCATCAACCTCACCGCGGTCTCACCGAGCGAAGGGATCACATCTTCGATATAACGGAGGAAGCGGCGGGTGGGACCGACCACCAACACGCCGGTGCGTGCCAGCCGGTCCCTATGGGTGTAGAGCAGGTAGGCGGCCCGGTGCAATGCCACCACCGTCTTGCCGGTGCCCGGGCCACCTTCCACGAACAACACACCCCCGAGAGGCGCACGGATCACCGCGTCCTGGGCGGCTTGGATGGTGGAGACGATTGCCCCCATCCGGCCGGTACGGGGCTCGGCCAGCGTCGCAAGCAGCGCCGCCTCTCCGACCAGCTCGAGATCACCCACCTCGCCCTCGAGGAGATCGTCGTCGATGCCGACCAATCTCCGGTTCCGGTAGCGGAAATGCCGCCGGCGACGCACACCGAGCGGATCGGCCGACGTCGCCCGGTAATAAGCCCCAGCCGCTGGCGCGCGCCAATCGATCGCGAGCGGCTCGCCCCGCTCGTCATCCACACCGACCGTCGCGACATAGAAGGACTCGCCCGACAGCAAATCCAACCGACCGAAACACGCCTGCGCCGCGTCAAAACCCGCCAAACCCGCCCGCCGCCTCAAGCGGTGACCCGCCATCGCATCCCGCTGAACGAGGCCTTCCTCGCTCAACCCCACGCCAGAACCAGCCACCTCCCCTCCCAATGCCTCCTCTCGGAGAGCTTCGATCCGCCGCGCGATCGCATCCACCCGCGTCTGCTCGCGCGCCAACTCGGCCCGTACGCTCATCGTCGCCCCTCCCAGCAGCCGCCCCAAAGCCGCAAGACCGCGCATTAAACGCAACCGCAGACTCGATGTCAAGCAAAAGTTCAGCGGACCTCCCACGCCAGACTCAGGTGGTCCTCGTTCTGTGACGCTGGGTTTCGGCTGCGCCCTGCAGTCGAGCGCTCCGGACCCCACATACACAGCGAGTCCGAAGTCCCCTCGGTCTACCCTTCGCCGTCCTGGGCCGTGTCCGTCCTCGTTAGTCGGGCTGTCGGTCGCTTCCAGTCGGGCCGCGACCTCGCGGTAGCGGGACACGGGGATGAGGTGAACACCTTCAAACGCGCCAGACCGCCGGATGTCCTCGACCATCTGACAGGCAAAGTCGACTCCCGCGTTGCCGTCTGCATCCAACTGGCTGATCAGTGACTCCGGAACGGCGAGCTGTGGGATCTCAGCGGTCAGCTTGCGGGCCATGGCTGCTGATGCGGCAACGAGCACGCCAGCGAAGACCGGGCCGTCGAAGTCGACGGTCTCACGCCAACGCAGAAGCTCAGCTACAGAGAAGCTGGCCTGGACAAAGAGGAAGTCAGCGTCGCGCTTCCAGGAAGGCAGCGGTCGCAGCCGCGATGTCACGCCGAGCCGCAGCGGACCGCGAGCCAATCGCCGATCGGCGCCGAACCGCCGTGCCTCTTCAAGCATCGAACGCACAGTCAGGTCGTCAGAGCGCCGCCCAGTCTCGGGCCGGTCGCCGAAAACGAAGAGGAACTCATCCACACCGTACGCGGCGGCGGTCAACAAGTCCCTGCGGAACCCGAGCACGTTACGGTCCCGGGCGTTCAGACACGCGATCGACCTGCCGCCCATCGCCGTGACCTCGTGTGCCACAGCGATGCTCGACACCGTCGCCCGGCCGATGTGATTGTCGGGGATCAGGAACGCGGACGCGATCCGGCTCATCACGCCGATCTGATGACGGACGCGCATGAGATCGGGCCGCGTTGCTGGCTCTACCTCGCAGACCACGCTGAACTCGCCGCGGATCACTCCGACAGGCTACGCGCCCGCTCGCCATCGAACCCGAGTGGATACCAGCGCTCCAACGTGGCGCCTCTCATCCACCGGCGTCGCCTGAGACGTACGGAGCATCGGTTTTGAGTGGAGTTCTGTCGCGACCGATTGTTCAATGGCCCCGCGACCACGACCGCCGATTCCATTCCGTCTTGACCTACGCCGCTTTGCCCTCGGGGCAAGTCCACCGCGCTGTCCCGACAGCGGGAGTCGGTCTGAGCCTCGGGAGGAGTTGCTTTCGCGCCGGCTGACGGTGGGCCAGGCTGTGGCGACCGGGCCGGATTGAAGATCCCGCAGCATGACTCGTCGTCGGCCACCTCCGATGAGATCCGATCGTCTACGCCGGACGGCGATGCAGGAGCCACGTGACTTCCTGACGGTTGGCAGGTAGGTGACGTGATGCCGCGATCTGCCAAGAATCCTCGAGAACGCCACGAGCTTGACTCTCCCATCGAGTCGCGTTGAGAGTCGGGAGCTTGAGAGTCATCACCGCCGGAGAGGCCGGCGGCACGCTCTCCGCCGCAGCGCACATGACGGTTGCCGAATCCGCCGGGTCGAGCGACATGTCGTTGACCACCAGGTCGAAGGCCAGTTCCTCCCAGGGAATCAGTTCAGCTCGCTGGCGCCGGTGAGAGACCTGTCGATGCTTGGCGACCAGTGGGTGGAGCTCGGCGGGGTCGACTGCCGTGACGATCGCCCCTAACTCCGCCAGCAAGTACGACCAGCCGCCCGGGGCGGCACCGAGGTCCAGGACCTTGTCACCAGCATGTATCGACAGTCCGAACAGGGCCAGTGCGTGCGCCAACTTGTGCTCCGCGCGCGAGATGCTCACCACCGTTCGGCCGCGACCGAGGGGGTCGGCGAAGCGGGGCGCAAACTGCGATACCTCGGTCACCCCCATGTGAGCTTCTTGACCTGTGAGGAAGATGTGAAGGACCCGGTGAGGTTCGGCGACATCAACCGCGACTTCGGCATCAGCCAGCGCCGTACCTGTCGCGATCTCGACATCGCGCGCCGTGTATGCCGAAGCTAGGTGGCGGCCGCGGACGGCGCCGTCGCCGACCCGGCAGTCCACGGCCACGGGCCCGCCGGCGGTGGGAACGCCGAAGACCGCGGTAGTTCGAAGGACGTCGAGGTCCCTGCGCGTGCCGCTTAGCCGCACCGTGACGTCGACCGGGGCCAGGTGTTGCACAAACGTTGCGGGGCTTGCCCACAACGCCTCATCGAGAGGAGGGACCCCGTGTGCGGTCTCGATGAGCACTGCGTCTCGTCCCACACGTTCAGCGGAGACGATGACGGATCTCTGCCCGATTTCGTCGAGGGCGTGGCGAGCGAACCGTGGGTGCGCGGTGACGATCCAGTGACGGTTCACCACGGCAGGGAGGGGATCTTGCCCGTCGCCGCATCCGGAGTGACGACGATGCCGCGGCGGAGATCACCGACCTGGGCACGCCACCGTCGAGTTCGCAACTCAACGAGGCGGGGCGAGAGCGGCACGCCCTTCGACATGTGCAGGCGGCTGGCGCGCTTACCGCCGTCGGTGTAGCCGAGCTTGAGGTAGAAGCCTTTGCAGCCCGGATCGGCGTGAGTCGCCAGCTGAAGTCCCGCGGCCGCCGTCTCGCCCTCCGCCGTTTGCAGGAGTCGGCGGCCCAGACCGATGCCCCGGGCCCACGCCTCGATGGCGATCAAGTGCATCGCGATCGTTCCGCCCACGATCGCGCTCTCGTGCTGGACCACCAGCATTCGCGACCGCTGCTCTTCGAACCGTTCGAACACTCTCCAATGCGTCCGGTCCGGAGGTTCTGGCCTGCCAAGGATCGTCCACACGACCCGCCACAGCTCCTCGAGCTCGGCAGGTGCGGCGACGTGCCGGATGACGAACGACAGTCGGTGGCCGCGGACCAACTCGACCGCAGCCTTGAGCTTGGGCCAACTCGCAAACCCATAATCGCGGGCGAGCGCGTGCTGGGCACCCGCGAGCGTGGTCCTCGCGCCCGCCCGCTGCAGCGTGGCCACAGCCTTGACGTCCCCCGCTCGGGCGGCCCTGAGTAAGTCCCGCGCCTGTCGGCGCAACTGGTCAAGGTCCGGCTTTGGCCGCAACGTGCTCATGTCCACTCCCCATCTCGGGATCCGCTACCGAGACCAAGGTCGAGAACACGCACACCATGCGAGCCGACACAACCAACAACCGAGGTGGACGCAGTCCTTCCCGCGGATCCGGAGGCGCCCTCAGCGCCGCCACCACTCTCGCATCGACCGAATCGTCCGTCAACGCTATTTGCGGCCCCCCGCCGGCAACGCTCGTCGCGTTGGTGCAACAGATTGGCGGTTGGTTGCCATTGACGCGGTGTCGCCCGGCGGGTTCACGAGGGGTCGGTCAGGAGCTCGGTTATGGCTTTGCGGCCGAGTGTGAAGACCCAGCCTTTGGCCCGTGCCCAGGTGGCGTCGTCGGCTTCGACGGCGGCGCGGAAGGCTGTTCGGGCTTCGCGGCGGAAGAGGGTCCATGCGGCGATGAGGTCTCGCGCTGGGTCTCCGGTAGTGAGGGCGCCCCAGTCGATGATGCCGGCGAGTTGGCCGTCACGTACCAGGACGTTGCCGGGCAGGAGGTCCCAGTGGATCAGGGTCGCCGGGCCGTCCCATGCAGGGGCGGCCATGGCTGCTTCCCATATCGCGCGGGCTTGGGTGGTGTCGAAGGCTTCGGAGCGGACGGCTCGAGCGCGGCCCTCCAGATCCGTGGGGACGAGCGGCGCGGCGTGGCCATCGAGAAGCGGCGGGCATTGCAGTGTGGCGGGGTCGATGTGGTGGAGGGTGTTGAGAAACTCTGCGAGCTTGACCGCCGCGGCGGCCGGGTCCTCGACGCGGTCGAGACGCCACCGTTCGCCTGGCACCCAGGTGTGGAGCGACCATCGCAGCGGATAGCCGTGGTCGGGTTCCCCCGTGCCGAGCACTGTCGGGGTGTCGAGGGGAAGGCGGCCGGCGAGCGCCGCGAGTGCGCAATCGATGTTCCAGTCTTGGATCTCGGCGGCCAGAGGCAGCCGTGCGGCGAGGTCATCGCCGACGCGGAAGACGGCGTTGACGGTGCCGGTGGCGCCATGGCGCACGGGGAGCTCTGCGTACTGGGGGAACTGTGATCCGACGAGTTATGCCACGAGTTGTTCGTCGATCGGCGGTGTCATCGCGGGGCGCCCTGCGGTGACGGCGGTGGGTGTGCGGTTTCGACTTCGTCGGCGATGACCTCGCTGGCGGCGGTAAGTACGGCCCATCCCCGTGCTCGTGCCCAGGTAGCGTCGTCTGCGCCGAGGGCCTCGCGGAAGGCGTGGCGGCCTTCGACTGTCAGGAGCCTCCATGCTCCGGCATAGTCATAGGCGGGGTCGCCGACGCTCATGACGCCGAAGTCGATGACGCCCGCGATCCGGCCTTGGCTGGCCACGACGTTGTCCGGTGCGATGTCGCCGTGCACCCAGACGGGCGGTCCTTGGTGCTCGCCGGCATCGAGGGCGCCGTCGAAGGCGGCGGTGAGCACGGCGGTCTCGGCGGTCGGTGACGCCTCGGCGAGGCGCTGGCGCAGAGGGGTTGCCCGTTGGGGGAAGGGCCGCCACGCGAACCAGTGCGGAGGCTGTCCGTGGCTGGGTCCGCCCGTCGCGTCAACGGACTGGAGTGCCAGCAGGAACGCGGCCAAGTCGCGTCCGGCCTGGGCTTGGTCGGCGATGCGTTCGCTGGTGGCGTCGGCACCGTCGACCCAGGTGGTCACCAGCCACCGCCACGGATAGCCGGCGCCGGGACGGCCGAGCGCCAACGGCACCGGGATCGGCAGCGGCAGATACGGTGCCAGCAGCGGCAGCCAGCGGTGTTCCTTCTCCAGCTGCCCGAGGGCCCACCTCCCCCGTGTGAGGCGGACCGCGAGCTCGTCGCCCAACCGGAACATCGCGTTCTCCCACGAGGACACCTGCTCCATCGCCAGACTCGACCACTGGGGAAACTGCTCGGCGATGAGCTGTGTGACGAGCGGCTCATCGATTACCGGTTCCTCGACAGGGATGCGCAGCGCCGACTCCGGTCCGAGAACGGCGTCGCGGATGCGCTCATAGGCCACCAGCAGCCGCTCCGGATCCGAAGGCTGGCCGTCCACCTCGATATCGGCGACGACTTGACGCGTGCACAGCACGGTGTCACCGACCTCAACTTTCAGCGCAAAGGCCCCCGGCAGCCGCATCGACGGGTTCCGCTGCGCGCCCGACATCGGCGGATCGATCACCACGCTGCGGTCATCGACTCGAGTGGCGGTTGCCCGCCAGTAGCGGAATGTCACCAGCGGCAACGGCCGGCTGTCCTCTACCACAACGATGTCGCCGGGACCGACGCCGACCGCGAGCTCCTGCAGCGAGAACGACGCCACAGCGCCGAACTCATCGCCTGTCGCGACGAGTCGAACCGTGCACATCGGCCATGCTGACGTGATGACCTGACAGATATGAGTGCTCGCGGACGCGCGCAGCGGGAACCTCCCAGTCCTCGGAATGAGTACGTCGTTCCCGGCGGCGATGCCGCAACTCAAGACGCGTCGCCTAACGCAACGCATCGGCGCCAGCATCGCCTCCCCGCCAGTAACCGTCAACCGAATTGTCTGAAACAGCTCGCGAGCCAAGAACCAAGCAGACGCCTCGATGTCACAGCGCGAGCTACCACGTCACCGTCGCGACCGTACCGCCGCTGCGCGAGGCTCGAGGCTGTCCCAGAATGCGACGCGTAGAACGCCTCGTAGCCTGCGGAAGCGCCACGACCCGACACGTCGTGGCCGACACCATGTCGGCTCGCCACCGGATACGCTGCGCGCTTCACGCCCCTAATACACGCACAAACCGCCCGAAGCGGTACATGCGATGGAGAATTATTGGCACCGACCCACCACCTGCGGTGTTCTTCCGCGCCGTCCGCTGCGGGAGCACACCCTGGAAGGCCGCTTTACCGCGACGCCAGAGGCGTACAGATCGACGGATAGCGGAAGAGGGATCCGGTGGCCGCGGCCACCCAGAATGCCGGGCGCAGTTCCCCGATGGTGTCGTCCACCGCATCTTCGACTGCCAGCAGGAGTCGCATCTCGGTCCGATGCCTCTCGAAGTAGTTCCCCTCAGGGTTTGTGGCGCTCGACCAAGTTGGTACGGAGCGAGGCGATCGTGTCCGTTCCAACACCAGCCTGTGCGACGTACTCTTCGGCCGATCCCCACGAGTCGCGGAACCCAGTGAGGAACTCGGCCATCGTTTCAGCTCGAGCTCCCAGAATCTCCGGGTCGAGGCCGGCGGCGACGAGGCTCTGTACGGCTTGTTCATAGGCCTCGGCCGGGACGCGAGAGCGGACCTCATCGGTGAGGACGTAGTCCTCGATGATCTTCTCGTCGGGGACACCAAGCAGGTCCAAAATCAATGCCGCGCAGATCCCGGTGCGGTCCTTCCCGCCGTTGCATTGGATGACCGCGGGCAGCTTGGCGGGGTCCGCCAACAGCCGGACGAGGCGGGCAAAACCGTCCTGCTTGTGGTCGAGATTCCAGAGGTACAGCCCTCCCATCCCTGCTGCGCCGGCCTGGCGGATCGCGTCGATCTCCGGGTTGTCCATCGCGATCGAGGCGGCCCTCTCCGCGAGAGGCGACGGCAGCGGGAGCCGGCCAACCTCGTCGGCTGTGCGGAGATCGACCACAGTCCGAACGGCGGCGCCAACGCGGCCAGCATCGGCTTCTGTCAGCTTCCCGAGGGCATCGGATCGGTAAAGGACGCCCCATCGCGTAACGCCGCCAGGGGTCGGGTAACCGCCGAGATCGCGGAAGTTGTCACAGCCGTCATAGTCCAGCCACCGGATCACAGGCGCCAGCTGAGCACCGCCACCCCTTGCTCATCAACCTATGGCGCGCACAGCAGGAGTCGTAGGGAACTGGAGGGCGCGCCGTACGGATCGACGGGAACGGGCGCTCTCGACACCCGATCTGGCGCGCCAGAACATGAGGCTGTTGCTGACCCGCTCACCAACTCTGTCGCGCCGCCCGGGCAACAACGGCTCGGTGGGCTTCACTCACATCTGTGCTCGCGGTCGAGGTCCTGCCTTATAGCCAGCCACTATCTAGTGAGTCGAGCCCGTCGATGAATTTCGCCAGCAGCCGCGCCTGGTCTCGGAACGCTCGCATGTCGAAGTACATGTGCGTCTTCGAGCAACGGCAGACGCCCTGCCTGCTGCGACCGCGCTGGTAGCGGAACGCCATCGACCCGGGGATCGGGTGTATGCATGTGGCCGAGTCCGCTTTGAACTCGAAGAACCGGCGCGCCTCGCTGCGGCAAGAGATGCTTGTCAGACCAAACGCAGGGCGCTCGGGCTTCTCGAAATTCCCCCACTCTTAGCCGCCCCCGAGCCCATCCAGGAGGCGACCGGCGACGAGGCCTGAAGCTTCCGTGGCAGCACGGACTTCCTCGGGCGTTAGGTCGGGAATGAATGGTCTACCGTGGCCCGACCCGGCCTTGTTCCGAACCCGATTGACAGCACACGCAAGTTCGTAGAGGGCGACCGAAAGGGCCGCACGCGCCCCGTCGACTCCGCCTGACTCCTGCTTCGGTCGCTGAGCGTCGAGCCCGACCGCTACGAAGGCCTGGCCCACCAGTGTTGGGAAGTCGGCTTGGTCGGAGTAGCTTCCAAACCGCTCGGTGACCACGTGGGCGGCTGCGGCTTCGATGATGTCCTTGCCGGTTCCCGTTAGCAGGACGCTGTCTTCGTGTCCGCGCTGCGCGCGGACAATGTAGGAGCGCAGAGCATCCGAGAGCTCCCTCCCTGACAGGGCGTTCAGGTTGCGAGGCCGCAGCGCTCCATCGATGGTGACTTCGACCGGTTCGCTCTCAAACGCGGCGACACAAGTCCGGATCGCGTCCTCGCCGCAGTAGTTGGGCGAGGTTGGGAGGAAGCCGCCTGAGCCGCGGACCAGGTTGATCAACGCCTCGACGCCTCGAGTACCGGTGGCGACGTCTTCGTCGAGCGCCCACTGCAGTGCCTGGCGCACCCGCTTCTGCTTGCCCACCTTCTGCGCCGTTGGATCGGCGTGGGGATCGGCATGTGCCAATCCAGCGCGCGTCAGCGTCGCGCCAATGTCGGAGTGGGTCGGCTCCCTCGGGTTCTGCCAGTCGTCGACGAGGCGGCTGACGGCGTGGACCATGGATTCGGAGAGCGAGAACACCAACGGAGACGACGACACGGCCCCCATTATCGACCGATGTGAGACGCCGAGATCGACCGATCGACTCCTGTCCCGGTTCGGACGACATGCTCACCCCTCCCAGCGCGACCGCAGCCCCGTGACGCTCTTCCAGGTTCGCGACCAGATCGACAGCAGCGTGCGTTGTGCAAGCGCGCCAATATCGTCGCCGCGCTTCAGCGGACTTGGGCGATGGCTAGCCGGCTGCGCAACTCGACGGAAACTTCCGCACTCCCGCCGAGCAGTTCCAACAACTCGTCACGAAACGACTGGCGAGTCGCCTCGTCGTAGCTGAGGGTCGTCGCTCGAGTGAGCTCGACACCGAGCACGACCTCGGTAGGGAGGTTCCTCCGCTCCGAGTAGGTAGAGATCTGGGCGTCAGTGAACAGCCCTGTGGAGTTCATGACCTCGGCTTCGGTTGGCGGCGTCCGACGTGTCCAGGCGCCACCGTCGTCGCTGCGGGCAATGTAGAGATCCCTCACGGCTGCCCCGAGGGGCGGGTCGTAGCTCTCCCCGACACCGAGCCAGGCCATCCACCCACCTGGCCGCAGGAGCCGGGCCACCTTGGCCAGCCCGATGTCAGGGTCGACCCAGTGGAACGCGGTCGCCGACGCGATCAACCCGTAGGTGCCGTCGGCGGCGTCGAAGTCCTCGAACGCGGTGGCGGCGAAGGCGACCTGCTCCATACCCTGGTGCGTGCTGGCTATCGCCACCATCTCCGGGGAGATGTCGATGGCCGTCAGAGCGAAGCGATAGCCGAGCAGCTGGCGGGTCAGCTGACCGGTCCCGCAGCCGATCTCCAGGACGCGATCGCCAGCGCCCACACCGGCGGTCGAAACCATCCGGTCGACCAGCTCGACCGGATATCTCTGCCTGGTCGCCTCGTAGAGCTCAGCGACCGAGCCAAATGTGAGCCGCCGCGTGTGCCGCGTGGTCCGCTCTGCCTCGGTCTCGGTCAAGAAGTCCCCTACGGAGTCGCCCACGACGCCAGCTTTCCATCATCCCTACCGCGACACACTCAAACACTGCTGCATCGGTGAAACGCACCATGACTTAGGACGTGTCGCTCACCTGGTCTCGGATCTCCGGAACCATGGTCACGAGCGCATCGACGAGCTCCCATAGTTCGGTGAGCCGCTCGTGGCCAAGGGTCTCCTCGCGAGACAGTCGGTGGCCATAGTGGTCTGCGTCGCCGCGGCTCGCGACCAATGCGTCCACAGCCGCGGCGCCTTGTGATGAGACCCTGCACGCCATCGTGATGTGGTCCGAGAAGGGCTCAAGCCATGAGCCGAAGGTGACATCGATCCACACCTCGCGGTCGAGGTGGCCGTGACACGCCACGCTCACGAGGGCGTAGGCGTCACCGTCCCGCGTCGCGAAGATCACCACGCGGTCGTAATCGCGGCCGCAGTGGTCACAAAGCAGGCGGACGACCTGTCTGTCACCGAGATCCAACACGAGAACAGAAGTTACGGGATGCACTCACGCTCACCGCTGATCGCAGGCCATGTCGCCGCGTAAGGGGCAACCGCCCAGATCGACGGTGACGGTGCGCTGATCGGGTCCGTTGTCCGCGACATAACGACCGCGCCGAGGTCTCGGCGCGAAGAGGGGTGCCCGGGACCGCCGACTATGAGCGCGGACGACCAGCCAACCGACCTGGCGCTCACCTCTCCGTGGTGCGAACCTTCGTAGGTGGAGAGACACCGCACGCGAGTGATCTCGACGATGACGGCCGCAGGGTATCTGTGGCAGGCGTGGTGCGAGCACCCGGAGTGCAATTGGAAGGGTCAGTTGTTCCGGGGCGCCTACGGGGGTCGTGCGAGCGCGGACGAGGAAGCCGTGAAGCACGCTCATTGGCGGCGTGCGGCTGCGTGACCTGACGCCCGAGGTGGTCGACGAATGGATCGTCGCGCTCGGCAGCGCAGGGGAAGGGGAGAAGCCGCGGCTCGGGGCGACATCCACCCGGCTGGTGCGCAAGGTGCTCTCCATGGCGCTCGAGGAGGCCGTGCAGCGGAGGCGGCTCGCCGAGAACCCCGTGGCCATCACGCAGCCACCCAAGAAGAAGCGCTCAGGCGCGCGGACTGCGTGGACAGTGGAGGAGGCGCGTCGCTTCCTCGCGTCCAACCGGGAGCACCGTCTCTACGCCCTCTTCCACCTCGGTCTGGTCACGGGGATGCGACGCGGTGAGCTGCTCGGCCTTCGGTGGGAGGACATCGATGAGACGAGCGGTGTCATCTCCGTCGTGCAGCAGCTTGCGGTCGAGCGTGGGCGTCCGGTGATGAAGCAGCTGAAGACCGAGGCGAGCGACAGGGTGCTGGCGGTTGGAACACGGACGACCGCGGTGTTGCAGGAGCATCGCACCCGCCAGGCGGCCGAGCTCGTGTTCCTCGGCCTCGATTCGCGAGCGGCCGAGTTGATGTTCACCAACGAAGTCGGAGGCTGGATCGACCCGAACAACCTCCGCCGGCTGATGAAGCGACTGGCCTACGAGGCTGGGGTCAGCGAGCTGACGCCGAAGGGAATGCGCCACACAGCTCAGTCGATCGGTCGGGTGGTCGTGGGCGACGACAAGGTCATGCAGGAGCGCCTCGGCCACGCCGACATCGGCGTGACGCTGAACACCTACACCCATGTCGTGTCCGAACAGCACCGACGGGCGGGCGACCTCATCGATCGGGTATTCGAGTGATTCGGTTGGTCGCACTTCGGGGCGAGGAGGCACCCGACGGCGCCGATGTCGTGATCCGGGGCGGCGCTCGTGGCATGGCACCGGAGACGCTCGAGCGGACGGCGAGGCGCTGCTTCGACGAGTTTGGGTTCTACGGCGTGTCCGTGTTCGTGGCGATCGAGACGTCGGTCGAGGAACTGTGCCGCAGCGTGGACGCCATCCGGCGATACGGGCATGTGCGCCTGTCGACGGTCGGGCGTCTCCACCGGGATGGCTTCGCGCTTATCGCCACGGGCAGTCGGCCGCACTTCGACATCGTCCTGCCCGACGTCGCGCCGGCGACCCTCGCGCGGTTGACGAGCTGCTTCGGTGAGCCGCAGCCCAATCCCGGCAAACGGTGAAGACGTTGCCGGCGCGGTCCGGCCTTGCGAGACTGGTGGTATGAGTTCCTGGGACTTGTGGGTCGACTTCCACCGAGTGGACGCCGATGGTCTCACGCACGCGCACGTCGCGGATCTCCGCGCGGGGCTTGAGGCGCGCCCTGGGGAGTACCTGCTCGTCGGCGACGACGACGCCGATCCTGCCGTCGCGCAAGTCGTCTCCGTCTCGGCTGACGGCGTGATCCTCCTGCGGGTGGTTCCTGGTCACGCTGATCTCCACCGGGAGTTGCTCGCCAACCGGCCAGCCTAGGGACGGGGGTGCCGCTGCCGCCGTCTGGCCAGCGGTGGGCAGCTTGGGATCGACCGGCACCAGGGATCAGGCGGTTCGCCCGGAACCATCGCCGGTGGAGAGCAGGAGGCGTTCGAGGGCTTGGCGGGGGACGACCACGCGGCGCCCGAGACGAACGCTCGGGAGCTCATTCCGGGCGACTAGCGCGTAGGCGAGCGAGCGAGAGACCCCGAGCATCTGGGCGGCCTCCTCGACGGTCAGAGTCAGACGGGTGTCGTTCACGGATTCCCTCCGGAGGGATCGGGAGTGGGCAGGGTCCCCGCCGCACGGGCCGCGCCTGCAGGTTCCCGGAGGGGAACCTGCCAAGGTGTGTCCGGGGATTCGGGGGTTTGAACGGCCGGCAGTGGCCAGCGTTGATGAGTCGGTGATGACGTCGTGTGAGACGGTCATTGGGTGGTGGCATGGTCGGGGCGCGGGTTGGTTGGCGGGCGGGAGAGAGTCGTTCGCGGCTGGCGCAGATCGTGGTCCAGGCCTCCTCGGGAGGCGCCAGTCGGCCGGGCCCTCGGCGGGTTCTGTCGGTCCACCGGATAACAGCCGGGCTCATCGTGGACGCGTGCCGTATCCATGCCCGAACTAGCGGCCCGCGCACTGCCGAAGACCTCTCTCATCACCAACGACATCCCCGACCTGCCGTCGGTGATGAGTCGCGTGATGAGTCACGTGATGAGTCACGTGATGAGGTCGTCAGCCTCCACCTGGATGGTGATGAGGTGCGTGATGAGCCTCTCGGCAGCCTCCGAGGTTCAGGATGCCGCCTTGATGAGCCTGTTGACAGGCACGGGATGAACGACAGTGGGCGGCCCGCGCTCGTAGACGTGCGAGTGTTCGGGGCTGGGCGAGCCGGGTGGTCGGTTGTTGCAGCATTCGCGCAACGGGCTCACAACGGGTGTCGCGCACGATGGGGGTTGTCATCGGATGCGTGCGAGCCCGGAGGATCAGATGCGTAGTAGGGAGACCGAGGCTGGGATCGAGAGGCTGCGTGCGTGCCCGCTCTTTGCCTCGTTCCCGGATGACGACTTAGCGGCTGTGCTGGACTTGGCCGACGAGATCGTGGTCGAGGCAGGGCGTGCCGGCCCGTGAGGCGTTCCTGATCGTGGAGGGCACGTGTCGGGTCTTGGTTGACGAGGTGGAGATCGCGGTGGTGGGGCTGGGTGACGTGGTCGGGGAGATAGGTGTGTTGGATGTGGGTGGGCGTTCTGCCACAGTGGTCGCTGACACAGCGGTGCGTGTGTTGGCCATGGACCCTCGCGGTTTCGCAGCATTCATGGACCGCCAGCCGGTGGGACGGTCGGTGATGGGTCAGTTGGTGGCGCGGCTGCGAGCGGTCGATGCACGCGCCACGACGACGGACTAGGTCGCGGGTGCACGTGGCGGCAGGGCGGGGCGGCGAACCGGTGGGGGCCGCGGTTTCCGGGCATGTGGCGGGTGGCCCGGCTACCGTCCTGGGTGCTATGGCGGTTCGGTTGTTGGGATCGGTGGATCTCGTCGACGCCGACGGACAGCCGGTTGCGTTGGGGGGTCCGAAGGAACGGGCGGTCCTTGCCGTGTTGGCGTTGCATCGGGGTGAGACGGTGTCGGAGGCTCGTCTCGTCGATGCTTTGTGGGGCGATGACCCGCCGCGAACCGCGACACGCACGTTGCAGAGCTACGTGTCACGTCTTCGCCGTGTGCTCGCCGGCACCTCCGGGATCAGCATCGAGAGCCGCCAGTCGGGCTACTGCCTGTGTGATGAGGGGTCCGGGAGCGACGTCGCCGAGATGGAGCGGCTCGTCACGCAGGCCCGACAGGCGCGCGACAGCGGCGATCATGCTCGCGCTGCCGCCCTGTTTGGGGAGGCAGAGACGTTGTGGCGTGGGCCGGTCCTGGGTGAGCTGGCGGGCGAGCCGTTCGCTCTGTCGGAGGTGTCGCGGCTCGAGGAGCTGCGGGTAGTGGTGGTCGAGGAGCGGGTGGAGGCGGCCCTGGCGTGGGGGCGTCACCGGGAGCTGGTCGCCGAGCTGGAGGCGATGACTGGGGAGTTCCCGCTGCGGGAACGGCTCTGGGCTGCCCGGATGCTCGCCCTCTATCGCTCGGGCCGGCAGGCCGAGGCGCTGCGCGCCTATCAGCAGCTCCGTGAGCACCTGGGCGAGGAACTCGGACTGGAGCCCAGCCCCGAGCTCGCTGATCTCGAGTCCGCCATCCTCCGTCACGACCCTGCGCTCCTCCTCGAGCGGACTCCCTCGGTCCGGGCCGCGGCGTCGGATCTGCCCACGGGGGTGGTCACGTTCCTGCTGACCGACATCGAGGGTTCGACGGCGATGTGGGAACAGCACCCGGCGGAGATGAGCGAGGCCCTGGCCCGCCACGACGAGATCATCCAGGCAGCGGTCACCGGCCACGGCGGCAGGCTGGTCAAGGCGCAGGGGGAGGGCGATTCGACGTTCTCGGTCTTCACGGCGGTGAGCAACGCCGCGACCGCGGCGTTGGCCGCCCAGCGGGGCATTGCGGAGGCGGCCTGGCCCGAGGGTGTGGAGATCCGGGTGCGCATGGCGTTGCACATGGGTGAGGCGCTCGAGCGTGACGGCGACTACTTCGGACCGGCTGTGAACCGGGTGGCCCGCTTGCGGGGCATCGCGGTGGGCGGGGAGATCCTGGTCTCTCGCTCGGCGGCCGAGGTCCTCACCGACCACACCCGCGCCGAGTGGCAGCTCGCAGACCTCGGCGACCGGGAGCTTCCTGACCTGTCGCGCCCCGAGCGGGTGTGGAGGCTGGGTGAGGCACCCGCCGAGAGCGTCGGGCGGGCCAGCGTGTCGTCGGCCCCGGCGTTCACCCGCCCGCTCCTCGCCGGCCCGTTGGCGGCAGGAACCGCGCTCGCGGGAAGGGGCCGGGAGGAGGAGCTGCTCGGCTCGCTGTGGGCGCGGACCGGCGACGGCGAAAAGGTCATCACCCTCGTCTCGGGTGAGCCGGGCATCGGCAAGACCGCCCTCGTCGGGGCGCTGGCCCGTAAGGCCTACGACGGCGGTGCGGTCGTGGTCTACGGCCGCTGCGACGAAGACGTCGGGTTGCCCTACCAACCCTTCGCTGAAGCGGCGCGCAGCCTGGTGGCGGCGTTGACGCCCTCGGAGATCCGCCGCCTGGACCGCGCGGGTGAGCTGGTGCGGCTGGTGCCCGATCTCTCCCAGACGGTCCTCGGGCTGCCCGCCCCACTCAACGCCGATGCCGATGCCGAGCGCTGGGTGCTCTTCGAAGCGTTCGTCGAGCTGCTGGGCGCGGCCGCCAAGAAGTCACCGGTGCTGCTGGTGGCCGACGACCTCCACTGGGCGGGCAAACCAACGTTGCTGTTGCTGCGCCACCTCGTGCGCTCCGAAGACAGCCGGCGGCTGATGATTGTCGGTACCTACCGCGACACCGACGTGACCCGCGCCGATCCGCTGTCGGAGGCGCTGGCTGATCTCCGCCGGGAGCGGACAGTGACCCGCGTGGCCCTTCATGGCCTCGACGTGCCCGGCGTCGAGGCCCTCCTCGAAGCCCAGGCCGGCCACGACCTCGACGACCGAGCCCGCGAGTTCGCCGCCGCCCTCCACCACGAAACCCAGGGCAACCCCTTCTTCGTCCTCGAAGTGCTCCAGCACCTCGTCGACACCGGCGTCCTCTACGAACAAGAGGGACGGTGGACCTCCGATGCCGAGGTGGGCGACATCGGCCTTCCCGAAGGCATCCGTGAGGTGGTGGGCCGCCGTCTCTCGCATCTTTCGGACGCCGCCAACCGTGCTCTGACGGTGGCGGCGATCGCCGGGCCGAGCTTCGAGCTGCGGGTGCTCGAAGCCGTCCCCGACGCCGGCGAACCCGACACCCTCCTCGACGCCCTCGAAGAAGCCGCCGAGGCGGGCCTGCTCACCGAGGAACGCGGCACGTTCTCGTTCTCCCACGCGCTGGTGCGTCAGACGCTGGTCGAGGAGATCTCCTCGACCCGGCGGGGGCGCCTCCACCGCCAGGTCGGCGAAGCGATCGAGGCCCTTCCCGACAAGGACCGTCACGTCGAGGCTCTGGCTCACCACTTCGCCGAGGCCGCCCTCGATGGGCAGGGCGAGAAGGCCGCCCGCTATGCCCTCGGTGCCGCCGAGGTGGCCCGGAGCCGTGCCTCCTACGAGGACGCTGCTCGGCTGCTCGAGCGGGGCCTCGAAGCCCTCGACGCCGTACCCGGCCCGAACGCCGCCCTGCGCTGCGACCTCCTCATCGACGGGGTGGTGACGAATCGGATGGTGCGGGGATGGGCCACCCCGGAAGCGGCAGAGGAGGCCGTCGAGGCCGCCACCGCCGCCCAGGAAGCAGGGCTGTGGGACCGGTTCGTCAACGCCCTCGACCTCTATCCGGGGTTCGTCGGCGAGACGAGCGACGACGTGGTGGAGCTTCTCGGCGTCGCTTTGGCGAACGCCGAGAAGCTCGACGCCGCCACCCATGCTCACATCTTGGCGAGCAAGGCTGGGTTCGACCTGAGGAGCGGCGATCGGGCTGCGGCCGAGTTCGCCGCCGACCGCGCCATCGAGTTGGCGACGGCGGCACCGTCACCAAGTCCGCTCGTGCTCGCCCGGTGTTACTTAGCGAAGGCTGGCGTCTTGCTCGGCAGCCATCGCCTCGACGAGCGCCAGCAGGCCGGGTTGGCTGCCGCCCGTGCCTTCGTGCGTGTAGCCCCCGAGGATGCTGAGCGCTCGAGCGCGGCGTTCTATACCGCAGCCCCTGAATGGCGAGCCTTGTGGTCCGTCTACTGGGATAGCGGAGGCGGGGGACCAGCGAGCATCGACGAGCGCGTCTTCCACATTCTCAGCCTCCGTGACCGGGCTGACGTCGACGAGTTGGGCCGGCGGTTCGACGCGCACTGGGAGCAGACACGCTCATGGGCCAGTAGGGCGGACGTGGGCTCCTGGGCCGCGGTGATGGGTCTCCTCGACGGCCGGTGGGAGGACGTGGCCGAGGCTCTCGTAACCCTGCTGGATCGGGCCGGTGACGACGCGAACACGGTCATGATCTGGGGTGGGCTGCAGATGCTCCTCCACCGCGAGACGGGGAGGGGGGAGGAGTTCCTGCCCGCGACGGAGGCCATGGCGACCGAGGGAGAAGCCGTCCCCGCCTTGCGGCTCGGTGCCGCGGCCCTGCATGTTGACTTGGGCCATGCCGAGGTCGTTGCCGACGTGGTGAGGGACTTCGCCGAGCCGGGGCTTCCCGCCATTCCCCGCGACCAGGTGTGGGGGCTCACGCTGGCGGTCTACGCCGAACTGATCGCGACGGTGGGCGATCAGGGGGCGGCGGGCATGGTGTTGCCCGAGCTCGCCCTGTTCGAGGGCCTGCTCATCGACCCACTGGCGACCTTTATCCCCTTGGGCCCCGCGGACCGGTTCCTCGGGATGCTCGCCACCACGCTCGGGCGCTTCGACGACGCCGAGCGCTACTTCGTCGCGGCTCTCGAGTACGAGGTCCGATTGGAGTCTCGGCCTTTCGCCGCACGGACCCGGCTCTGGTATGCGCGCATGCTCCGGCGCCGGGGCGACCCCGGCGACGAGGAACGGGCTCGCAAGATGGCCGCCGACGCCTTGGCCGACGCCGAAGCCCTGGGCATGCCGGTTCTCGCCGACCAGCTCCGAGAGCTGCTCCGGCCCGGCATCCCCGCGGCCTTGGCGGCGGGCGGCATCGTGGGCCGCGACGCCGAACTGGCCGAGCTGCGCTCCTTGTGGGAGCGGGCGGGTGCGGGCGACGCGCAAACCGTGCTGGTCGTCGGCGAGCCGGGGATCGGCAAGACCGCCCTGGTGGGTGCCCTGGCCCAAGAGGCCCACGACTCCCGCGCCCTGGTTCTCTACGGGCGCTGCGACGAAGACGTCGGCCTGCCCTATCAGCCCTTTGCCGAGGCCGCCCGGGCGCTGGTGGCGGCGGTGCCCGCCGACGACCTGGCAGCAATGAAAGGCGTCGCCGAGCTGGTGCGGCTGGTGCCCGACCTCGCCGAGACCGTCCCCGACCTGGCTCCGCCGCTCAGCGCCGATGCCGACGCCGAACGCTGGGTGCTCTTCGAAGCCTTCACCGAGCTGCTGGCCACCGCCGCCAAGGAGTCACCGGTGCTGCTGGTGGCCGACGACCTCCACTGGGCGCGCAAACCCACGCTCCTTCTCCTGCGCCACCTGGTGCGCTCGGAGCGGAGGCTCCCGCTCATGGTCGTGGGCACCTACCGCGACACCGACGTGACCCGCGCCGACCCACTCTCGGTGGCCCTGGCTGATCTCCGCCGGGAGCGGACGGTGACCCGTGTGACCCTCCATGGTCTCGACGTGGGGGCGGTGGAGGCGCTGCTCGAGGCCCAGGCCGGCCACGACCTCGACGACCGCGCCCGGGAGTTCGCCGGCGCCCTCCACCGCGAGACTCAGGGCAACCCGTTCTTCGTGCTCGAGGTGCTCCAGCACCTCGTCGACACCGGCGTCCTCTACGAACAGAACGGACGCTGGACCTCCGATGCCGAAGTGGGCGACATCGGCCTCCCCGAAGGCATCCGCGAGGTGGTGGGACGGCGCCTCTCCCATCTCTCCGACGCCGCCAACCAGGCCCTCACCGTGGCGGCGATCGCCGGCCCCTCGTTCGAGCTACGCGTGCTCGAGGCCGTCCCCGACGCCGGCGAACCCGAAACCCTCCTCGACGCCCTCGAAGAAGCAGCGGAGGCAGGGCTACTTACCGAAGAGCGAGGAACGTTCTCGTTCTCGCATGCCCTGGTGCGTCAGACGCTGGTCGAGGAGATCTCCTCGACCCGGCGGGGGCGCCTCCACCGTCAGGTCGCCGAGGCCCTTGAGGCCCTCCCTGACCGTGATCGCCACATAGAAGCCCTGGCCCACCACTTCGCCGAGGCCGCCCTCGACGGCCAAGGAGAGAAGGCCGCCCGCTACGCCCTCGCCGTCGCAGCGGTGGCTCGGAGCCGAGCCTCGTACGAGGACGCTGCTCGGCTGATCGAGCGCGGCCTCGAAGCCCTCGAAGCGAGTCCAGATGCCGACGCCGCCCTGCGCTGCGACCTCCTCATCGAGCGGGTGGTGACGCATCGGATGGTGCGGGGATGGGCCACGCCGGAGTCGGCGGCGGAGGCCGTCGAGGCAGCCACCGTCGCCCAGGAGGCGGGGCTGTGGGACCGGTTCGTCCATGCCCTCGACCTCTATCCGCTCTTCGTCGGCGGGATACCCGAGGGCGTCGTCGAGCTCCTCGACATTGCCTTGGCGAACGCAGATCAGCTCGACGACGCCACTCATGCTCACATCTTGGCCAACAAGGCTGGGTTCGACCTGATGAACGGCGATCGGGCTGCGGCCGAGGCGACCGCGGACCGCGCCCTCGAGTTAGCGACGGCGGCATCGTCACCGAGCCCGCTCGTGCTCGCCCGGTGTTACTCAGCGAAGTACGGCGTCCTGCTCGGCAGCCATCGTCTCGAAGAGCGCCGGCAGGCCGGGTTGGCCGCCGCCCAGGCGCTGGCGCGTGTCGCGCCCGAGGAAGCCGAGCGCGCGAGCGCGGCGTTCTATACCGCCACCCCTGAATGGCAAGCCTGGTGGTCCGGTTACTGGGGCCGCGGGGACAGGGAGCCGGCGAGCATCGACGAGAGTGCCTCCCACATCGTCGTCCTCCGCGACCGGGCCGACGTCGACGAGTTGGGCCGGCGGTTCGACGAATGCTGGGAGCAGACACGGTCTTGGGCCGCTGCGACGGACGTGTGCTATTGGGCCGCGGTGACGGGTCTCCTCGACGGCCGGTGGGAGGACGTGGCTGAGGCCCTCGCGACCCTGCTGGATCGGGTCGGTGACGAAGAGAACGCGGTCAGGATCTGGGGCGGGCTGCAGACGCTCCTCCATCGCGAGACGGGGAGGGGGGAGGAGTTCCTGCCCGTCATGGAGGCCATGGCCGCCGAGGGAGAAGCCGTCCCCGCCTTGCGGCTCGGGGCCGCCGTCTTGCATGCCGAGCTGGGCCACGCCGAGCTCGTGGCCGAGGTGGTGAGGGACTTCGCCGAGCCGGGGCTTCCCGCCATTCCCCGCGACCTCGTTTGGGGGCTCACGCTGGCGGTCTACGCGGAACTGATCGCGACGGTGGACGATCAGGAGGCGGCGGGCATCGTCTGGCCCGAACTCGTCTTGTTCGAGGGCCTGTTCATCGATCCGGGCGCGACCTGGATTCCCTTCGGCCCCGCCGACCGGTTGCTGGGGATGCTGGCGACGACGCTCGAGCGCTTCGACGACGCCGAGCGCTCCTTCGACGCGGCCCTCGATTACGAAGCCCGGCTGGAGTCACGCCCCTTCGCGACGCGAACCCGGCTCTGGTACGCCCGGATGCTCCTTCGTCGAGGCGGCCCCGGCGACGAGGAACGGGCGCGGACCATGGCCACCGAAGCGCTGGCCGACGCCGAAGCCCTCGAGATGCCCGTCCTCGCCGACCAGCTCCGGGAGGTCTTGGCCACCCCGTCCTCCAGTTGAGTTTCATCGTCAGTCGGACTCGTCAGGCTCGTGCGCCGAGCTGCGTCGGAGGGCGTGCAGGCGATCCGGATCCGGGATGTCGTGTCCGGCCACAGGCGACGGATCGGATGTATGCAGAATGTATGCAGAGTCCCGACGACAGCACGGACTCGGGAGTGCCAACTGGACAGGCCGGACTGCAACACTCCTGGTCACAGCTCTGGAGGTGACGCAGCAACACAGGACGACGCTGTGCTCATTGAACTGGGGGTCAAGAGGTCGGGAGTTCAAATCTCCCCAGCCCGACTCAAAAGCCCA